>RFZI01000005.1 GCA_009920775.1 Paracoccaceae bacterium
AATTCGAAACGGGCGAGGATCTGGTCGAGTTTGTCTGCGGCTACCATGCGCCTGCCTTCCCCTATCGCCGCTTGGGCGTCAAGGGGCTGGAATGCCCGCCGCGGCGAGCCAGCCTTCCACGCGGGCGCGATTGACGCCCATGTCGCCCTGCCCAAAGCGGGCGCGGCCATAGACGGTCAGGGTTTGGCCCTCAAGCCGGATGGTCGTGTAATCGGGAAAGCCCCAAAGGCGGGAGCGGCTGATAAGCGTAATCATGCCCTCATCGGCAGAGCCTGCGAGGCGCTCGGTACGGGGGTTGGCCTCGGCGATCTGAATCAAACGTTCGAGAATCTCCCGATCTCCACCACGGACTGCGACAAAAGAATTGAGGCCGGCGCTATCGCCAACAGGCAGATCAGGCGGAGCCTTGTGCCAGCGCGCAGGGTCCGAAGGCGCAAGGCGGACATAGAGGGCAAAGGCAGCGATCAGCCCAACAAGACAGATGATCCCCCACTTCACCATCAGCGCACCGGAACTCCGGGCAGGATGCAGAACATCTCGTAAAGGAGATTGGCCGCCGTTAGCGCGGTATTGCCCGAGGTGTCATAGGGCGGCGAGACCTCGACGAGATCGCAGCCGACGATATTGAGGCCGCGCAGACCGCGGATCAGCTGAACCGCCTGCGGCGTGGTCAAACCGCAGATCTCGGGCGTGCCGGTGCCGGGAGCATAGGCGGGATCGAGGCTGTCGATATCATAGGTGATATAGACCGGCGTCTCGCCGATCTGGGCCTTGACCCGCTCCGCGAGCGGCCCGAGCGGCTGTTGCCAGATCTCTTCGGCCTGCACGACGTTAAAGCCCCACCCCCGCGCCTCGTTGAAATCTTCCGCGGTATAGCCTGTGCCGCGAAGGCCAATTTGCCAGACTTTCTGTGGGTTTATCAGGTCTTCTTCATAAGCGCGGCGGAATGGTGTGCCGTGGGCGATGGCCTCGCCAAACATATGGTCGTTGATATCGGCATGAGCATCGACATCGACGAGCGCCACGGGGCCATGCTTTTTCGCGATGGCCCGCAGGATCGGCAGGGTCAGCGTGTGATCGCCGCCCATCGTCATCGGCAGCGCACCGGAGTTGAGGATCGCGTCGTAAGCCTCTGTAATCCTGAGAACACTATCCTTCAGATCAAAGGTATTGATCGCCACATCGCCGATATCGGCGCACTGAAGCCCGTCAAAAGGTGCCGCCCCTGTCCCCATGTTATAGGGCCGCAGCATGGCGCTTTCGGCGCGGATCGCCTTGGGGCCAAAGCGTGTGCCGGATCGCCAGGAGGCGCCGATATCCATCGGCACCCCCACGAAGGCCACGTCGAGTCCCTCGGCGCTGGAGGCCGCAGGCAGCCGCATGAAGGTATTGGGGCCGCCAAAGCGCGGCATTTCATTTCCCCCAAGCGGCTGGTTCGGCATCAGCGTCCCTTTCGGTTCCAACTCATAGGGCGGCGACACTTCGACGATATCCCCACCCACAAGGTTGATGCCAGCAAGATCGCGCAGCATCGCCGCCGCCTGCCAGCTTGTCAGCCCACCCCAAACTGGCGTGCCGGTCCCCGGCGCGAAGGCCGGATCGAGCGCGTCGATGTCGAAGGTGATATAGGTCGGGTTATCGCCCACCTTGGCCTTGGCCTGTTCAACCACCCAAGCCGTGCCCTTCTCGTGCACCGCGCGGGCGTCGATATAGTCCATCCCGCAGTAGTCGTCGCATTCGGTGCGGATGCCGATCTGGATCGAGCGGGCGGGATCGACGAGGCCGAGCTTGACGGCTTTGTACATGAACGTCCCGTGGTCGATCCGGCTCATGTCGTCGTCGGCCCAGAGATCGGAGTGGGCGTCGAAATGGATCACCGACATGGGGCCATATTTCTCGGCATAGGCCTTGAGGATCGGCAGGGTGATGAAATGGTCGCCCCCCAGCGTCACGGTGCCGACATTCGCGGCAAGGATCGTGCGGATGTGATCGGTCACGAGATCGGGGAAGCTCGGCGTATAGGCATAATCAAACGCCACATCGCCATAGTCGATCACCGAAAATTCGCCCAAGGGATCAAAGCCCTGCCAGCCATAGGGCGGGTCATAGGGCTGAAGCGTCGAAGCCTCGCGGATGGCGCGGGGGCCAAAGCGGGTGCCGGTGCGGTGCGTCACCGCCTGATCGAAGGGCACGCCGGTGATGGCGAGGTCTACGCCTGTCAAATCCTTGGTATAGGTCCGGCGCAGGAACGAGGTGGCGCCGCCAAAGGCGTTTTCAAAGGCGAGGCCACGACGGCCTTCGCGGGTGAAAGCAAGATCGACCTGCTTTTTTGCGTCTTCAAGAGCCATGAATGGAACTCCGGTCAAAAGAGGCGCGTCGTTTCGTCGGCGGAGACGCGCGTCATCCGGCCCGTCCAGTGTGACGCGGGCAGGCGGGGAGTCAAGAATTTTTGATCAAAAGCCTAGCGCAGAGGCTGCGCGGTTTCGACCAGTTTGGCGAAGAACGAGGCGCCGACCGCCGATATCTCGTCGTCGAAATTATAGGCCGGATGGTGCAGCCCCGCCGTATCGCCATTGCCGATGAAGAGATAAGAGCCGGGGCGCTTTTCAAGGAAATACGAGAAATCCTCGGCCCCCATTTCCGAGCTGCCCTCTTCGGTCACGGCATCATCGCCCGAGATCGCGCGGGCGACATTGGCGGCGAAGGTCGTCTTGTCGGGATCGTTGATCGTCGCCGGATAGCCCACGACATAGTCGAGCTTGGCCTCGACCCCGAAGCTCAGCGAATGGCCATCGACGATCTCTTTGAGGCGCTTCTGCACCATGGCCTGCACCTTCTTGTCGAAGGTGCGGATCGTGCCGTTGATGAAGGCGGTGTCGGGGATGATGTTGTCGACCGTTCCAGCATGGAACTGCGTCACCGAGACGACCAGCTCATCAAGCGGATTGTGGTTGCGGCTGACGATAGTCTGGATCGCCTGCACCATGTTCACACCCGCCGCCAAAGGATCGACTGTCTCATGCGGATAGGCGCCGTGGCCGCCCTTGCCTTGGATGTTGATGGTGAACGTATCCACCGCCGCCATGATCGGCCCCGGCATCGTATAGAAATGCCCCTTGGGGGTGCCGGGGGCGTTGTGAAGGGCATAAACCTCGCTGATATCGAACCGGTCGAGCATACCCTCCTGCACCATCACCTCGGCGCCGCCACCGGTTTCTTCGGCCGGCTGGAAGATCAGCGCCACGCGGCCCTTGAAATTGCGGGTCTCGGCCAGATAGCGGGCGGCGCCCAAAAGCATCGTCGTATGCCCGTCATGGCCGCAGGCGTGCATCTTGCCAGAGTTTTGCGAGGCATACTCAAGCCCGGTGATCTCGGTCAGCGGCAGCGCGTCCATATCGGCACGAAGGCCGATGGTCGGCCCATCCCCCTGCCCTTCGATGATCGCCACCACGCCCGAGGTGGCGATGCCGGTGTGGATCTCGGTGATGCCAAACTCCTTAAGCCGCTCGACCACATATTCCGCCGTCTTTTCGCAATGCATCCCAAGCTCGGGGTTGCGATGGATATGCTGGCGCCAAGTTTTCATGTCGTCGGCATAGGCGGAAATTCGGTTGATGACGGGCACGGCTGGACTCTCGGCTTGGGGTGAATACCTTGCGGAGAGAACCTCAAAGAAAGCCGTTTCGCAATGGATCAAAACGCCTCCGACGCCCTCATTCACGATCAAAGCGCCGGAATCGAGCGGCTGATCGAGATCATGCGCCGCCTGCGCGATCCGCAAACCGGCTGCCCTTGGGATATCGAGCAGGACTTCTCGACCATCGCCCCCTATACGATTGAAGAGGCCTATGAGGTGGCGGATGCGATCGAGCGCGAGGCCTTTGGCGAGCTGAAGGGCGAGCTGGGCGATCTGCTCTTGCAGTCGGTCTATCACGCGCAAATAGCGGACGAGGCGGGGCATTTCAGCTTTGCCGATGTGGTGCGCACCGTCTCCGACAAGATGGTGGCGCGGCATCCCCACGTGTTCGGCGATGAGAGCCGCGAGAAATCGGCCGAGCAGCAGACCAAGGATTGGGAGCGGATCAAGGCTGCCGAACGCGCCGCTGCGGGCGAGACCGGACCTGCCCGCACCCTCGATGGTGTGGCGATGGGACTGCCCGCGCTGATGCGGGCAGTGAAGCTGCAAAAGCGGGCCGCAAGGGTCGGCTTTGATTGGCCTTCGACCGACGAGGTTCTCGCCAAGCTCGTTGAAGAGGCGGGCGAGTTGACCGAGGCGCGGGCGAGCCTCTCGGAGGACGAGATCGAAGAGGAATTCGGCGATCTTCTTTTCGTCGTGGCCAACCTCGGCCGCCACTTTGGCGTCGATCCCGAAGCCGCCCTGCGCCGCGCCAACGCCAAATTCACCCGCCGCTTCGCCGCGATCGAGGATGCCCTCGCGGCACGCGGCAAAACGCCCGCGCAAAGCGATCTGGCGGAAATGGATGCGCTTTGGGACGCTGCCAAGGCGGCGGAAAAGGCCAAAAATATTTCCGACTAAAGTATTCAGGTATTGACCTGACTAAAATAGTCGGATTTATCGGAGCCATCGAAACCACGGAGCCCGAGATGAACACTCGCACCCTTCTTGCCACCCTTCTTGCAACCTCGACCGCCCTTCCGGCGCTAGCCGATGTCAATATCTACACCACCCGCCAGCCCGAGCTGATCCAGCCGGTGATGGACGCCTTCACCGAGGCAACCGGCATCGCCGTCAATCTCGCCTATGTCTCCGAAGGCATCGTCGAGCGCCTCAAGGCCGAAGGCCGCCGCTCGCCCGCCGATCTGGTGATGACCGTCGATGTGGCGAGCCTGCAGCAGATCGTCGAGGCCGATGTGCTCCAGCCGGTCGAGAACGAAGCGCTGGCTGCCGCGATCCCCGCGCACCTGCGCAGCCCCGACAATCTCTGGTTTGGCCTGACCACCCGCGCCCGCATCGTCTATGCAAGCAAAGACCGCGTGGCCGATGGCGAGCTCGTGACCTACGAAGATCTGGCCGACCCCAAGTGGCAGGGCCGCATCTGTACCCGTTCGGGCCTGCATCCCTATAACCTCGCCCTCGCGGCGGCGATGGTTGCCCACCACGGCGAGGATGAAACCCGCGTCTGGGCCGAAGGCGTCCGCGCCAACCTCGCCCGCAAGCCCGAAGGCAACGACCGCGCGCAGGTCAAAGCGATCTGGGCTGGCGAATGCGACATCAGCCTCGGCAACACCTATTACATGGGCGAGATGCTCAAGGACGCCGAGCAGACCGAATGGGCCAATTCCGTCCGCATCATCTTCCCGACCTTCGAGAACGGCGGCACCCATGTGAACATCTCGGGCGTCGCCATGACGCAGGCCGCGCCCAACAAGGACGACGCGCTCAAGCTCATGGAATTCCTCGTCTCCCCCGAGGCGCAGGCGATCTATGCCGAGCTGAACAACGAATATCCCGTGCTCGAGGGCGCCAAGATCTCGGATCTCGTCGCCAGCTGGGGTAGCTTTGCTGCAGACGAGATTGATCTCACCAATCTGGCCAGTGAGCGCCCGACCGCGCTGAAAATCATGGAGCAGGTGAACTTCGACGGGTAATGCCCTGACAAAGCTCGATTATAGAAAGGCGGAGTCCGTCAGGACTCGGCCTTTTCCATGAGCATCAGCCACTCTTCCTCGGCCTGCGCCACCGCATCCTGCCGCTCGGCCAGCGCCTCGGATGCCTTGGCGAATTTCGCGGGCTGGGCGGAAAAGAGATTGGGATCGGCCAGCAGCTCTTCGAGCTTGGCGATCTCGGCGGTGAGCTTGTCGATCACGCCCGGCAGGCTTTCGAGGCGGTGTTTCTCGGTGAAGGTCAGACCTGATTTCTTTGCGGCGGCAACGGGTTCTGGCGCCTTCTCGGGCGCTTTGGGCTTCTCGGACTGCACCACCGGCGCCGCCTCGCCTTTCTGCGCCTGATAATCCGTCCAGCCGCCGGCATAGACGGTCGCCTTGCCGTCTCCGTCCATCGCGACGGTCGTCGTCGCCACGCGATCAAGGAAATCGCGGTCGTGGCTCACGAGCAGAACCGTGCCGTCATAATCGTCGAGGATTTCCTGCAAGAGATCGAGCGTCTCGATATCAAGGTCGTTGGTCGGCTCGTCGAGGACGAGAAGGTTCGATTCCTTTGCCATGAGCCGCGCGAGGAGTAGCCGCGCCTTTTCTCCGCCCGAGAGCGCCCGCACAGGCGCACGTGCCTGCGCCTCGTCAAAAAGGAAGTCCTTGAGATAGCCGACAACGTGCCGCGGCTCGCCCCGCACCATGACCTGATCGGCCCGCCCGCCAACCCGCATTTCGGGGTCGGAGGTAAGATTTTCCCAAAGGCTCATGTCGGGATCGAGCTGCGCGCGGCTCTGGTCGAAGACGGCGCTGGCGAGGTTGGTGCCGAGGATGACGGTGCCGGAATCCGGCTGAACTTCGCCGGTCAACATTTTGAGAAGCGTTGTCTTTCCAACGCCGTTCGGGCCCACAAAAGCGATCCTGTCGCGCCGCTGAACGGTCAGGGAAAAGTTGCGGACGATATCCTTGCCGCCATAGGCCTTGGAGATCCCCTTGGCCTCGATCACCTTCTTGCCCGACAGTGGCCCGCTCTCGAGCGACAGCGCCGCCGCCCCCTGACGGCGGATCATCGCGGCGCGTTCGGCTCGCAGATCTTGCAGAGCCCGTACGCGCCCCATGTTGCGCTTGCGGCGGGCGGAGATGCCCTCGACCGCCCAACGCGCCTCGGCCTTGATCTTGCGATCCATCTTGTGGCGGGCGATGTCTTCCTCGTCCCAAGTCTTGTCGCGCCAGGCTTCGAAATCCTCGAAGCCGCGCTCTTGCCGCCGCACCATTCCCCTGTCGATCCAGAGGGTTGCGCGGGTAAGCTCACGCAAGAATGTCCGGTCGTGCGAGATCAAAACGAAGGCCGCCTTAGTGGTGCGGAGCGTGTCCTCAAGCCACTGAACGGCGGCGATATCAAGGTGGTTGGTCGGCTCGTCGAGGAGCATCAGCTCCGGCGCCTCGGCCATGAGCTTGGCCAGCGCCGCCCGCCGCCGCTCACCGCCCGAGGCGGTCTCGACCGGGCGCTCGGGATCAAAGCCCAGCCCCTCGGCCGCGACGTTCACACGGTAGGCCTCGCCCTCGGGCAGGCCGCTCGCTGCATAGTCGCCGAGCGTGGCGAAGCCCGACATATCGGGATCCTGCTCCATATAGCCCACGGTCACACCGGGCGGCACCACGCGGTCGCCTTTGTCGGCCTCGACAAGCCCCGCCATGATCTTCATCAGCGTCGATTTGCCGGATCCGTTGCGGCCGACCAAAGCCACGCGATCGCCCTGCTGCACCACGAGCGAAAGCTCGGAAAACAGGGGATTGCCGCCAAAGGTCAGCGAGGTGTCGGAAAGTTGGAGAAGAGGTGCGCGCGCCATGCGCCGGAGCTACTGTGCCCCATTCAAAACCGCAAGCCCCGGCAGCGCCATCGCCCGCAGGAGCCGCTTGCGGACGGCTGGGATGCGGGCGATCTCGAGGCCAGTGAAGACATGGAGCGTCCCGAGTCTGCGGTCGATCACTGCGTGATCCGACACCCAGCCCCCCATTGCCAGATAGCTGCGCAAGAGCGGGGGCAACTGGGAAAGCCCCTGCTTGGGATCCGTTTCGCCGGCCCTCTGGGCAAGGTCGACAGTTTCCTACGCCCGACGACGCGGAAGCCATTGCGCCGGAGCAAGGTTTTTTTGCGCCAAAAGCCCGAAGGCCGAGCGATAGGGAACAGGGCTGGTGCCGGCAAAGCTGGTGCAGCCAAAAAGAAGGCCAACGCTGCGTTCGTCGACGATCTGCGTCAGTGCTGCCCAAGCCAGCCGCAGCACATCTGGATCCTTGACCTCCGGATCGATGCAAAAGCGACTGAGCTCTGCAACCGGGCCCGCAAAGGCCTCCAGGCGGGACAGGTCATAGAATTGCGCGGAGTAGCTCTTGCTGATCTCGACCCCATCTTCGAGCAGCAAGAGCCGGAAGCTCCCCACCAGTCGGCCGGTTCCCTGCGCGCGCAGCAGGACATGATCGCAACGGTCATCATAAGGATCGATTTCTCGGCCGTTCTCGCGCATATCGGAGCCTGCGGGCGGCGGAAAGCAGCGATGGCGCAATGCCTGTGCCTCCGCGATCTCTTCGGGCCTTGTCGCCAGACCCACGGTGTATCGGCCGGGCTCGATCATCACGCAAACGCCTCGTTTTGTCTGTCTCGGCCCGACAAAGATCGGGTCAGAAACCAAAAGGCCCTGTTGGCGTCAGTTTGATCCAATCAAATCCGCGGCGCTGAAGTTGCCAATGGCTCCAAGAAGCTGGCGGATCAGCGTGCTGTCGCGAACGTTGTCCTCGGTCACACGACGCGACAGGACGACAACCTCGCCGTCCTCAAGACCATAGCGGGCAACATTGGTGACAAGCCCTTGGGCGTTGAAGCTGATCGCCACGACCTCGCGGCTGATCTCTTCGGGCGCTGCGGCGCCGAAATGCCGGAACACCGACGAGACATAATAGATGCCGCTCTCGTTCAGAACGCCGGTGATCGTCGGTGCGCCGATCTTTTCAAGAACGGTCTCGCGGGTATCGACGCCGACGACGACTTGCGCCAGATCCTCTTCGATCGGGGCATAGCCGTGCTTGCGCATGACCGGAGCGCAGGCCGCAACCAAAGCCACCAAAGCCATAAGTGCAAGATTGCGTCGGATCGCTGTCCGGGTCGATCTGCCCATGATCCGCATTGCTGCCCCCTTGCTTTGCATGGCCCTGCCTTTTAATCGGCTTACAGCATCGACGCCCCCAACATCAAGAATGGAAGCGCCCGTGACCAAAGCTCTGCCCAGCCAGACGATCCGTTTTGCCGACCTTCGCAACCGGAGAGACACCACTTTCGACCTTTCCCCGGATGCCTCCGGCCGTGCCGCCGTGTCCGAGGCCCTCGGGATCGTCGGCATCAAGAAGCTGCGTTTTGAGGGGCGGATTGCGCCACTGGGCAAGACTGACTGGGTGCTTGAGGCAAAGCTCGGTGCAACCGTGGTGCAGGACTGTGTGGTCACGCTCGACCCTGTCACCACCCGGATCGACGAGACGGTGCGCCGCAGCTACCTCTCGGAGATGCCGGACCTTGGCACTGGCGAGGTGGAAATGCCCGAGGACGACAGCGCCGAGCTTTTGCCGGCAGAGATCGACCTTGGAGAGGTGATGATCGAGGCTCTGGCGCTCGCCCTGCCCCCGTTTCCACGCGCCGAAGGTGTAAACTTGGGTGAAGCTGTCTATACCGAGCCCGGCGCCCGCCCGATGACAGACGACGAAGCCAAACCTTTCTCCGGCCTCGCCAGCCTGCGCGATGCCTTTGAAAACAAAGGCGAAGACAGCGATAAATAGCCCCCGATGCAGCCCCAGAGAATCGGGGTTGCGCTGACAGGGAATCCCAGTATTTTCGCGGCCTCTTCCGGATCGAGGCTCGACATGCTGCGGCGGATCGCTTAAACGGCGCCGAGTCAGTTCTGGAATATGAAATCCGGGCCATGCCGCGAGGCGAAAGTGCCCCCCAATTCGAAGGTGTTGAGACATGGCCGTCCAACAGAACAAGGTTTCCAAGTCGCGCCGCAACATGCGCCGTGCCCACGACGCTCTCGTCGCGGCAAATCCCAACGAATGCCCGAGCTGCGGCGAACTCAAGCGCCCGCACCACGTTTGCCCGTCCTGCGGAAGCTATGACGGTCGTGACGTAGTTGCGACGACTGCCGAGGTCGATCTGGACGAAGACGCGGCGTAAGCCGGGTCATTCCGCAGCGGTCATGACCCAAGCCGTTCAGGACGCATCCGCGACCGAGGCAAAAGCCAAGACCGTTGTGCTGTCCGTCGACGCCATGGGCGGAGACAAGGGGCCTGCAACCGTAGTTGCGGGCCTTGCGCGTTTTCTGACCGACACACCCGGAGCGAAAGCGATACTGCACGGCCCCGAGGCCGAGCTGGCTCCGCTCGTCGCCAAGCGCCGTATCGGGGATCGGGTGGCGATCCGCGATGCCCGCGATGTCGTGAAGATGACCGACAAGCCCTCGCAGGTTCTGCGGAGCGGCAAAGAGACCTCGATGTGGTCGACCATCGACGCGGTCAAGCAGGGCGAGGCCGATGTCGCGGTGAGCTGTGGTAACACGGGCGCCTTGATGGCGATGTCGATGCTCCAGCTGCGCAAGGCCGAGGGCGTCAAGCGCCCCGCAATCGCCTGCCTCTGGCCCTCGCGCAATCCCTCGGGCTTCAACGTCATGCTCGACGTGGGCGCCGATATCCGCGCCGAAGCGGACGACCTTCTCGCCTATGCGATGATGGGCGCCTCCTATGCCCGCAACGGCCTTGGCCTACCCACCCCGCGTGTTGGCCTTCTCAATGTCGGAACCGAAGAACACAAAGGCCGCGCCGAATTGAAAGAAGCGCAGGATCTGATCGTTCGCGCCGCTCCGGCGGGCGCGTTTGATTATGTCGGCTTTGTCGAGGGCGGCGATCTACCCTCCGACCGTGTGGATGTGATCGTGACCGACGGCTTCACCGGCAATATCGCGCTGAAAACCGGTGAAGGCACGGCGACCCTGATCTCGACCCTTCTGAAGGAAGCCTTCAACAAGACCATCCTCTCGCGCATCGCAGCCCTTCTGGCCATGACCTCGCTCCTGCGCCTGCGCCGCCGGATCGACCCGCGCCGCGTCAACGGCGGGGTGTTTCTTGGCCTGAACAAGACCGTCATCAAAAGCCACGGATCGGCGGATGAAACCGGCGTCGCGGCGGCGCTCTCGCTCGCCTACAAGCTGGGCACTTCGGGCTTTAGCGAACGTGTGGCGGCGCGGATTGCCTCGGCAGTCGTACTGGCGCAGGATAGCCAGACAGAAGACGCGGAAAACCGCGCCAGAGCAAAGGAAGAAGATCCGCAATGACGCTACGAGCCGTCGTCCGGGGCGTTGGGCACTACCTGCCCGAGCGCGTCGTTCCCAACGCCGAGTTTGAAAAGACGCTCGATACGTCGAACGAATGGATCGTCTCGCGCTCGGGCATCGAGCGCCGTCATTTCGCCGCCGAAGGCCAGACGACCTCGGATCTTGCCGTGCGTGCCGCCAAGGCCGCGCTCAAACACGCGGGGATGGAAGCGGATGATCTCGACGCGATCATCGTTGCCACCTCGACCGCAGATCTCACCTTCCCCTCCGCCGCGACCATGGTGCAAAGCGCCTTGGGCAATACCTCGGGCTTTGCCTTCGACGTTCAAGCCGTTTGCGCCGGATTCGTTTATGCCCTGTCCAACGCCAATGCGCTGATCGTGTCGGGTCAGGCCAAGACCGTTCTTGTCATCGGCGCCGAAACCTTCAGCCGCATCCTCGATTGGACCGACCGCGGCACCTGTGTCCTCTTTGGCGACGGCGCCGGCGCGCTGATCCTGTCGGCCGAGGAAGGCACCGGCACCAATGCCGACCGCGGCATCCTTGCGACCGACCTCAATTCCGATGGCCGCTACCGCGACATTCTCTATGTCGATGGTGGGGTTTCGACCCAATCGACCGGTGTGTTGAAGATGGAAGGCAAAGAGGTTTTCCGCCACGCCGTTGAAAAGCTGGCAGAAACCGCAGACAAGGCGCTGTCGAAAGTGGGCCTGCACCACGAAAATATTGATTGGGTCGTGCCGCATCAGGCAAATATCCGCATCATTCAGGCCACCGCCAAAAAGCTCGGCGTCAGCATGGACAAGGTGGTTGTCACAGTTCAGGACCACGGCAATACCTCGGCCGCCTCGATCCCTCTGGCCCTTTCGGTCGGCGTCCAGAACGGCCAGATCAAGAAGGGCGATCTCGTCGTCACTGAAGCGATCGGCGGCGGGCTCGCCTGGGGTTCGGTCGTCCTGCGCTGGTAGCACTCGCGACGCGCTTAAATTGCGTCGGACAAGTGCCTGTTATTGACTCGGAATTTCCCGCTGGCATAGGCTCACTGAAAACAATGGGGAGTCTCATGTCCGATAAGACCCTGACCCGCATGGACCTTGCGGAAGCCGTGCATGCCGAAGTGGGCCTTTCCCGCAACGACAGCGCCAATCTCGTCGAAACAGTTCTCGATCATGTCTCCGACGCGCTCGTGCGGGGCGAGACCGTCAAGATCAGCTCGTTCGGGACATTCTCTGTCCGTGACAAAGCCGCCCGCGTCGGCCGCAATCCCAAGACCGGCGAGGAGGTTCCGATCCATCCCCGCCGCGTCCTGACCTTCCGGCCCTCGCATCTGATGAAAGACCGCGTGGCGGCAGGCAACAAGAGCTAAGGGGCTGTAGGGATGGCAAAATCCCGCGATGCCTTCCGAACCATCAGTGAGGTTTCGGACTGGCTCGACACCCCTGCGCATGTCTTGCGGTTCTGGGAAAGCAAGTTCAGCCAGATCAAGCCGATCAAACGCGCCGGCGGGCGCCGCTATTACCGGCCCGAGGACATGGAGCTTCTGGGCGGGATCAAGGCGCTCCTGCATGATCAGGGTATGACCATCAAGGGCGTGCAAAAGCTCTTGCGTGAACAGGGGATCAAACACGTCGCCGCGATGGGTCCGAGCCCTCTCGACGACGGAGAGGATGTGGTGATCGATTCGCCAAAGGCGGTCGAGGCGGAAGCCACGCCGCAGATCGCGGCCCCCCAAGCGCTGGCCCCTGCCCCGCTGAAACCGCGCTTGGTCCCGACAATTCCTGCCGACCCCGATAACGACGCCTTCACCGGCGAGCCGCGCTTTGCGGCTCTTCTCGCCTCGGCCGATCCTGTCGCCCTTCGGCGCGTTTCGCACCAGATCGCGCCGCTGGTGGCGCGGCTCGAGGCGCTCCGCGATCGCGCTCGCGCCACCTGACACCATCAACCGGGCCAAGTGATCGAAATGCAGCTTGATAATAATGCTGATTTCCAGCTTGCCCTCGCACCGAAAAACAGTATGAACGGGCGCAGTCGGGCTATAGCGCAGCCTGGTAGCGCGTCCGTCTGGGGGACGGAAGGTCGCAGGTTCAAGTCCTGCTAGCCCGACCATAAAACCGCCCGTCTCGCTCTTGCGGGGCGGGCGTTTTCATAACGGCCGAGGGAGGCACGAGATGACAGGGGTTCTGCCAAGCCAGAAGATCCGCGCGTTGATCGCCGAAGGGGCGATCCGGGCCGATATCCCCGTCACGCCAGCTCAGATCCAGCCTTCGAGCCTCGATCTTCGCCTCGGCACTGTCGCCTATCGCGTGAGGGCTTCCTTCCTCGCCGGAGGTGGCCGCACGGTGGATGAGCGGCTCGACGAGTTCGAGATGCACCGGATCGACCTTTCCAAAGGCGCGGTTCTGGAAAAGGGCTGTGTCTATGTCGTCCCGCTCATGGAATCGCTCAAGCTACCCGAGGGCGTGCAGGCGGTGGCGAATGCCAAATCCTCGACCGGGCGGCTCGATCTTCTGACCCGCACCATCACCGATGGCGGCGTCGAGTTTGACCGCATCGCGCCGGGCTATGACGGGCCGCTTTACGCCGAGATCTGCCCCCGCTCCTTCTCGGTCCTTGTCCGGCCCGGTATGCGGCTCAACCAGATCCGCTTCCGCCAAGGCCAAGCCGCGCTCTCGGATGCCGACCTGCGGGCGCTGCACGAAGCCTCCCCGCTCGTCTCCGGCGAGGCGCTGATCGCCGATGGCCTCGGCTTTTCGGTCGATCTCGCGCCCGAGAAAGGCACGCTCGTCGGCTATCGCGCCAAGCCCCATACCGGCGTGATCGACCTCGACTTCATCGGCCACTACGCCCCCGAGGATTACTGGGAGCCGATCCATACCTCCGAAGGCCGGATCATCCTCGATCCCGGCGCCTTTTATATCCTTGTGAGCCGCGAGGCGGTGACGATCCCGCCCGAATGCGCCGCCGAAATGGCGCCCTATCTGGCGATGGTGGGCGAATTCCGCGTCCATTACGCGGGCTTCTTCGATCCCGGCTTCGGCCATGACGCGGCGGGCGGCCAGGGCTCGCGCGGGGTTCTCGAGGTGCGCTGCCACGAGGCGCCCTTCGTGCTCGAGCACGGGCAGGTCGTCGGACGCCTCGTCTACGAGCGGATGACCGAGACGCCGGATATGCTCTATGGCCGCGAGATCGCGTCGAATTATCAGGGGCAAGGGCTGAAACTGTCGAAGCATTTTCGCAGCTGAATTTCATTTTGAGGACAGGGAGAACAAGCGCATCATACCCAAGACTGGGAGGTGCTCGATGCCTGAGTCGCTGGTTCCGTTTCACATTCACGACAAAAGCCTCGCCAGCTATTGGGGCTCGCTGGCGACCGGAGACAGTGGCCAACTCTTCGCGTCCGGAAGTTGCAGCGGTTCGATCTGCGGATTGCCCGAAGGTCTCTTTAATCCCGCGGTGGTTTCGAGCCAGAATACCGACGACATCTCAGGGCTCGTCCGGCAGATGCGCCCTGAACTTGCGCGGCGCAACCTGAGTTCGCTTTGGTGGGTTGGTCGGGGCGCACAAGACCCGGCAACCACCAAGGTTCTCGGCAGTTTGGGCGTCAAACAGATTGGTGAAACACCGGCAATGGAGTGCCCACTCGACCCGTGGCGCCCTGCCCCTTTGCCTGAAGGGCTGACGATAGAAACGGTCACCGGAAGAAAGCCGCGCAGCGCTTGGGGTAACTTTCTTTGCCTGTGCTTTGAATTGGGCGAAGAAATTGCCGAGGGCTATGCTTTGGTCGAAGAGAAGATGCCGGATGCAGAGAGATTTGGTTACGAAAGGTATCTGGCCCGTCTAGACGGTGAACCAGCCGGAGTAGCACTTCTCAACATGGAAGGCGGGGTCGCCGGGGTCTATTGCATTGCAACCCTACCCAGCGCGCGAGGTCGCGGTGTGGGTGCCGCCGTCACACGTCATACGATGGCGCGCGGCAAAACTCTGGGCGCCACGGCTGCCTTGTTGCAGGCGACAGAAATGGGCGAGCCAGTCTACCGAAAGATCGGTTTCAAGACTGTATTTCACTATCAGAACTACGCGCTAGAAGCCTAGACAACTCGTCCTGAGAAGAATTCTCTTCGGCGGCTTCAGCAGAGCTTGACCTTCCGGCTCCGCCCTCCCACATCTCGTTCACCACGTCACATCCTGCCACGGAGCCATCTTGGATATCCTCCTTATTCTGGGCGGTTTCATTGCCCTGCTCATCGGCGGCGAAGCACTTGTCAAAGGCGCTGTCGATACGGCCCAGAGGCTGCGCCGGGGATCGCGGTCGGAAATGTGGTTGGCTCCAACATTGCCAATATCCTGCTGATCGTTGGCCTGTCCGCCCTTGTCGCCCCCATCGCAGTGGGCCGAAGCGGCTTTCGTCAGGACATGACCTTCCTTGTCGGCGCCACGCTTCTTTTCATGGCGATTTCGGCAAATGGGCATCTCGGCCGGATCAGCGCCACAGCGCTTCTTGCCGGTCTTGTCCTGTTCCTTGTCCTGTCGCTGCGCCGGAGCGACGCTGGCACCCCCGAGGTTGAAGCCCCGAGCCTTTCGGCACCGGTGGCCCTTGTCTATTTCTTTGTGGGCCTCTTGATTACCCTGCTTGGCGCAAGGTTCCTTGTGCATGGCGCCATCGGGCTTGCCGAAGACATGGGTGTTTCGCAAACCATCATCGGCCTGACGATCGTTGCGGTTGGCACATCGCTTCCCGAACTCATCACCTCGGTTCTGGCCGCGCGGCGCGGGCATTCGGATGTGGCGCTCGGAAATATCGTCGGCTCCAACATCTTCAATATTCTCGGGATTCTGGGGGCAACAGCCCTCGTCAAGCCGATCCCGATTCCCTCCGAGATCGTGGCTTATGACAACTGGGTCATGCTTGGGGCAACGGCGCTGCTAATCGGCGCCTGCGTGACGCAATGGCGGATCACCCGCACAGAAGGCGCCGTCATGCTGGGCCTTTACGTCGCCTATATCGCCTCGCTGGCGATCTAGAGGCGGCCGATCCGGCGGCCGAGCTTCATCGCCTGACGCGCCCGCTTGGCGGCCTGACGGCCAGCCTTGGCCTGCTGGCGCTCTTCGCGGGTCATATCCTTGGGGTCTTTACCGCGATTGGCGGCATAGTTGATGCCCGCGTTCACGCCCTTGTTGACGAACATCCGCATAAGCATATTGATCAGTCGGTTCAGATCCATCGTACTGCCTCATGGTCGTGCCGGTTTCTCCGGCCTTTGGCCCATTATGCCGCGATTTTCCGGATAATGCCACCGGTCGCTGCTAGACTAGGGTTTTCCGCATAAAAATCAGAACCGCCTCAAGCGACTTGTCGCCATAGTGGGAGCTCTGCGGATAAGGATCGGTGTAGGTGAAGCCCAGCTTTTCATAAAGCCCCGTCGCCTCTGAGAGCGTCTTGGAGCTGTCGAGCAGCATCTCCTTGGCGCCCTCTTGCCTGGCACGATCCATAAGCGCGTGCATCAAAGCCTTTCCTGCCCCAAGACCCCGCGCCTTACGGCGAACAAAGACGCGCTTGATCTCGAAAGCATCCCCGCCGACGGGGCGCATAAAGCCAATACCAACCACATCGCCGTCTTCGTCTTTCGCGACATAAGCCGCGCCCAAGGGCGGAACGAAGGTCTCGGCATTTGACAGCGTGTCGGCCAGCATCGGCTCGGGATCAATATCAATATCGGCGTTCATCCGCAGATCATTGCAGACGTAGATCAGATATTCGCGCAGGATCTCGACCTGACTTCGAACCTCGTCAACCGTGGTGATCTCTTCGACAGTGACCGGCATCTCGAGCCTCCCCGGGGCAGAGCGTCAGAAGAGTTCGGACTGGTCCTCGTCTTCCGTCTCGTCATCCTCACTGGCGGCAAGCATAGCCCCCGGCGGTGGCCTGTTGTCAAGCAAACCGGCGGCGCGGAGTTCCTTGAGGCCCGGCAGATCGCGGGCGCTTTCAAGGCCGAAGTGATCGAGGAATTCCTGCGTGACGACAAAGGTCACAGGCCGCCCCGGCGTCATCTTGCGGCGGCCGAAGCGGATCCATTCAAGCTCGATCAGCTGGTCGATCGTGCCGCGGCTGACCGAGACGCCGCGAATCTCTTCTATCTCGGCGCGGGTCACTGGCTGATGATAGGCGACGATGGCGAGGGTCTCGATCGCGGCCCGGCTCAGTTTGCGGACCTCGACCGTTTCCTTCTGCATGAGGAACCCAAGGTCGGGCGCGGTGCGGATCGCCCAGGCGTCGCCCACCTTGACCACATTGATCCCCCTGCCCTCGTAGCGTTTGCGCATGTGCACGATGGCCTCGGCAGGGTCGCTGCCATGCGGCATCCGCGCCTCAAGCTCACGCACCGTCACCGGCTCGGCGGTGGCAAAGAGGATAGCTTCGACCATCCGCTCTTGCTCGGCCATGGGCGGCGCTTCGAATAGGCTTTTCTCGTCTTTGTCTGCCATCGGGTCAGGTCCGTTTGCGGATTTGGATCGGAGCGAAGGTGTCGCTCTGGCGGATGTCGATATGCCCCTCTTTCGCCAGTTCGAGCGAAGCGGCAAAGGTGGCGGCGGTGGCCGAGCGGCGGCGGCCGGGGTCGGCGGTCCAGCCATCCGGCATATAGGAGGAGATGTCTGTCCATTCGCCCGCATAGCCGATGAGGCCGCGCATCCGGTCGAGCGCCTGCTCCATCGTCATGACAGCTTCGCGGTCCATCACGAAGGGGCGGAAATCGTCGCGGGTGCGGATGCGGGCATAGCCCTGCATCAGATCAAGAAGCGTCGCGGTATAGGTGACGCGGCGCACGCGGGTCACATCCTCGGTGATCCCACGGGCAAAGAAATCGCGGCCCAGCTGGTCGCGGGCCATGAGCTTGGCCGCCACCTCGCGCATCGCCTGCAGGCGTTCGAGCTGGAAGGCAAGGTGGGCCGCCAGTTCCTCGCCGGATGGTCCTTCGGCCAGCGGGTCAGGTGGCAAGAGGAGCCGCGATTTGAGGAAAGCGAGCCAAGCGGCCATCACGAGGTAATCGGCGGCCAGTTCAAGCCGCAGCTGCTTGGCCTTTTCGACAAAGGCCAGATACTGCCGCGCCAGCGCAAGGATCGATATTTGCCGCAGGTCGACCTTCTGAGTCCGCGAGAGCGTCAACAAAAGATCGAGCGGCCCTTCGAAAGCACCCACGTCGACAATCAGCGCCTCGGCAGCGAGGCGGTCGGTCACCGACAGCAGATCTTCCTGAAATTCCTCAGCCATGGGCCTCTCATGGGGTATCGACCCAGTTTCGCTGGCCCGCAGGCAATGTCAACGCCCGCGAGGGGCGCGGATCGCTACTTGTTCAGAAGCGGCACACAGTCTGCACCTTCGGCGAGGAGCGCGGTGCACAGGCGGCGGGCATCCGACAGATCGGCAAAGCCCATCGCCCGCAGACGATAGAAGGTGCGGCCACCAAGGCTCGCTTCCTGAACGACCATCGTTTTGCCTGCCATGAAATCGGCGAACCGGCCCGTCAGACGCGCCCATTCGGATTGCGCGATCTCGGCGCTATCGAAGGCGCCGAGCTGCACCAAAGGCGTGCCAATCGGCACGGATGTGGCGCTGCCGTCAGCGGCAGCGGCTTCGGTCGAGGTTACCAAAGTTTCAGGCCGCGCGATGGGGCGGAGCGAAACCGCGACACCCGGCTCGGACGAGGGCACAATATCGGCGATCACGTCCAGCGGGACATCGTTGATCGACATCTCGATAGGCGCGGTCTCGCCATCGGCGAGCGGCTCGAGCGGCGTGAGGTTGGCGGCGATCTGGTCCGCCAGCGCAAGGATCTGCTCGGCAGTCAGCGGCTCGTCCGGCACGGCCTCGATCATCGGCGCAGCGAGGGTTTCATCGGCTTGTGTCGCCAGAAGTTCAGACGCCTCCGCGAGACCTACGTTAGCCCCACCTTGGGCGGCCTCCATCGCCACGACCTCGCCTGCCTCGGCGGTCGGCTGAACAGCCAAATCTTCATCGGTCAGCTGCACAACGCGCGGCGCAAGGACCAGCAGATCCTCGGGCGGGGCCGCCTCGCCTTCGGCGGCAACAGCATTGACCGAAAGGCCCGCGTTGGGCGCAATCTCGCCGCCCGGATTATCGGGCATGACCCGCATCGGCCCCTCAAGCGCCTTGACCACCGGAATGCCGGTGACATCCCGCATGATGAGCTTATAGCCCCAGACACCGATCCCGGCGATCAGCGCCAGCGAGACAACCGCCCCAGCCGCATTGATCATTTTCCCCGCAGATACAGGTTCGCGCAGACGCTCGTCGTCCGTTGTGAATACCGCCATCTTCGCCTCTTTGCCGCCGGGTTAGCCCCGACTGGGTTTCTTGCTCAAACTCCCGGCAGCGGCACGCTTCAGCGCATCTCTTCGGCCGGAGTGACGCCAAGAATACCCAAGCCGGAGGCAATAACAACCGAAACGGCACGGATCAGGGCAATTTTCGCTTGGGATGTGGCGATATCGCCCTCTTGCAGGAAGCGAAGCGAGGTCTCTTCGTTCCCACGGTTCCACAGGGCGTGCAGGTCAGAGGCAAGCTCATAGAGGTAGAAGGCCACGCGGTGCGGCTCGTGCCCCTTGGCGGCGATCTCAATGAGGCGCGGCCATTCGGCGATCTTCTTGGCCACCCCGATCTCGGCAGCATGGCTCAGGATCGTGAGGTCGGCCCCGGCCAAAGCGGCATCGTCCACGGCAATTCCCGCCTCACGCGCCTTGCGCAGGACCGAGGAGACACGGGCATGGGCGTATTGCACATAGAAAACGGGGTTGTCCTTCGACTGCTCGACCACCTTGTCGAAATCGAAATCCAGAGGCGCATCGTTCTTGCGGGTGAGCATATGGAAGCGGGTGGCATCCGCCCCCGCCTGCTCGACCACATCGCGCAGGGTCACGAAAGTGCCGGCCCGCTTCGACATCTTGAAGGGTTCGCCGTTCTTGAAGAGCTTCACGAGCTGGACGAGCTTGATATCAAGCGGCACGCGGTTGTTCGACAGGGCCGCAACCACAGCCTTCAACCGCTTCACATAGCCGCCATGATCGGCGCCAAAGACGTTGATGAGCTGGTCGAAGCCGCGCTCGACCTTGTCATAGTGATAGGCGATATCTGGGGCGAAATAAGTCCAGCTGCCGTCGGATTTCTTCACGGGGCGATCCACATCGTCGCCAAAATCGGTCGAACGGAAAAGGGTCTGCTCACGCGGCTCCCAATCCTCGGGGAGCTTGCCCTTCGGCGGCTCGAGCACGCCCTCGTAGATCAGCCCCTGCTTGCGCAGCTCGTCAATCGCCGCCTCGATCTTGCCGGTGCCGAAGAGCGCCTTTTCCGAGGAATAGACATCCATCTTCACGCTCAAAAGCGCCAAATCCTCGCGGATCATCTGCAGCATCTCTGCGGTGGCAAACTCGCGCACATCGGCCAGCCAGTCTTCCTCGGGCTTGTCGATCAGGCTCTCGCCGTATTTCGCCTTCAGCGCCTCGCCCACCGGGATCAGATAGTCGCCCGGATAAAGCCCCTCGGCGATCTGCGGCTCAAGACCGTTGGCCTCGCGGTAGCGCTCATAGGCCGAGCGCGCCAGCACATCGACCTGCGCGCCGCCGTCGTTGATGTAATATTCCCGCGTGACCGCATAGCCCGCGAAATCGAGAAGCGCCGCCAGCGCATCGCCGAAAACCGCGCCGCGGGTATGGCCCACGTGCATCGGGCCAGTGGGATTGGCCGAGACGAACTCGACGTTGACCTTCTCGCCCTTGCCCATGGTCGAGCGCCCAAAGCCGGTTTCGGTGATCGCATGGCGCACAACGCCCTGCCAGACCGACGCCGACAGGCGCAGGTTGAGGAAACCGGGGCCCGCCACTTCGGCCAGCTCGATCCGGCTATCAGCGCCCAGACGCCCGGCCAGCGCCTCGGCAATGGCACGCGGGTTTTGTCCGGCAGGCTTGGCCAATACCATCGCGGCGTTGGTCGCCATGTCGCCATGGGCGGCATCCCGTGGCGGCTCGACGGCAACGTTGGCAAAATCGAGGCCCGCGGGCAGCTCGCCCGCAGTCACCATGGCATCAAGGCACTCGATCACGAGGGCGCGAATATCGGCAAACAGGTTCATTTGATCAATCTTTCCGGTGTCGCCCCTGCTTTAGCAGAGGATCGGCCAAGGTCAACGGGGACGACCCTAGAGGATCGAGGTCACCCGTGTCCGCTCGACGATATCCGAACCCGTCAGACGCGCGTGTTCCTGAATGGCAAAACGGTCGGTCATGCCCGAGATATAATCCGCCACGATCCGTGCCAGCGCCGTCTCGTCCCGCGCCTCGGCCACATCCTTGCGCCATTGTTTCGGCAATTCCTCGGGGTTTTGCATGAAAAGCGGGAAGAGATCGTTGATCACGCCCGTGACATGCTTGCGCATCTCGACCACCACTGGCGCGCGATACATCCGCTTGAAAAGGAAGCCTCGGATCACCTTGAGATCCTCCCAAAGCGCGGGCGTGAACTGGATCACCATGCGCCCCGCGTGACGGACATCCGCGACAGATCGCGGATCAAGCTCTGCCAAAGTCCGGCGGCTCACACAGATCACATCCTCGACAAGGATGCCAAAGAACCGCCGCAGCGCCTCGTGCCGGCGGCGATAATAGTTGAGATCGGGATATTTGCGATCCACCTCGGCAAAGCAATCCTGCAGCACCGGCAATTCGGCCAATTCGTCGGTCGAAAAAAGCTCGGCCCTCAACCCATCGTGCAGATCATGGTTGTTATAGGCGATGTCGTCCGAAAGTGCGGCCACCTGCGCCTCGGCGCTGGCGTGGGTCGAAAGCTCCAGATCATGCCGCGCGTTGTATTCGGCCAAGGCATAGGGCCAAGGCTCGGCCACCGGCCCGTTATGCTTGGCGATGCCCTCGAGTGTCTCCCAAGTCAGGTTGAGCCCGTCCCATTCGGCATAGTGCCGCTCAAGGCTTGTGACGATCCGAAGCGCCTGCGCGTTATGGTCAAACCCGCCGTAGGGCTTCATCAGCGCATCCAGAGCGTCCTCGCCCGTATGGCCAAAGGGCGTGTGCCCAAGATCATGCGCCAAGGCCACCGCCTCGGTCAGCTCGACATTGAGATCGAGTGCCGCCGCCACCGTCCGCGCCACCTGCGCCACCTCGATAGAATGTGTCAGGCGCGTGCGGAAATAATCGCCCTCATGCTCGACGAACACCTGCGTCTTATGCTTGAGCCGCCGGAACGCCGAGGCATGGATGATCCGGTCCCGGTCGCGTTGAAAGGGCGAGCGGAAGGTGCTTTCTTCCTCTGGATAAAGCCGCCCTCGGGCTGTTGCCGGGTCGGTCGCATAGGGGGCTGCCATTCTTTTCGCACCCGATTTTGCCTGTCCTGACGTCACATATAGAAGCGGGCGCCAGAATTGGACAGGGTAGAGAGGCAAAATGGAGAGTGATTCATGGCCCTAGCCCTTGTGACCGGAGCCTCAAGCGGCGTTGGACGCGCCACCGTGCTTGCGCTGCGCGCCCGCGGCTGGGAGGTCTTGGCAGTGGCCCGCCGCGCAGCACATCTCGATGAACTGGCCACCGATTGCGCCGCCGCGATCCACCCGCTGGACGCGGCCGACCCCAAAGCCGTCGATGCCCTCCTCGAAAGCCTTGGCGACCGAACCCCCGATCTGATCGTCAACGCCGCCGGCGCCGGCCGCTGGCACAGGCTCGAAGACACCTCACCCGCCGAAGCCCGCGCCATGATGGACGCCCCCTTCTTTGCCGCCTTCCTCATCACCCGCGCCTTCCTGCCCGGAATGCTTGCCCGAGGCTCGGGCCAGATCATCCATGTAAACTCCCCCGCCGCCTACCAGCCCTGGCCCCATTCCGCCCTCTACGCCGCCTCGCGCGGCGCCCTGCGCTCGCTGCACGAAGCGCTGCGACAAGACCTCGCCGGGTCGGGCGTCATCTCCTCCCATATAACCTTCGGCAAAGTCTCCTCCGATTACTTCGCCGCAAACCCCGGCACCGAAGAACGCCTGCCGAAAATCGCCCGCACCTTCCGCACCCTCAGCCCCGAAGACTGCGCCGCCCTGATCCTGCGCCTCATCGACCGCCCCAAGGCCGAAGCCGTCCACCCGCCCCTCATGGCCTTCTATCTCACGGTCTGGCGCCTCTGGCCCAGCCTCGTACGCTGGATCATCCGCATCACCTCGCCGCGCCCTTGAGACCGTTGCAGGCGTCGAGCGCCCAACCTATATTCTCTCCATTAAGGAGAGCCCCGATGAACCTGCCCCCCGCCGTGACCCCCCGCGCCTTCGCCCGCCTCGCCGAGATCGGCGCCGCCGCCCAAGGCAAGGCGCTCCGCGTCGCGGTCGAAGGGGGCGGCTGCTCGGGCTTTCAATACGAAATCACCCTCGACGAGCCGCGCGATGATGATCTCCTCCTCAAAGGCGAGGGCGAAACCGTCGTCGTCGATACGGTCTCCCTGCCCTTCCTCGCCGGCGCCACCATCGATTTCACCGACGAACTCATCGGCGCCCGCTTCGCCATCGACAACCCCAACGCCACCTCCTCCTGCGGCTGCGGCACCTCCTTCTCGCTGTAGATCTTCTTTTGGCCCTGAAATACTCCCGCCGGAGGCGCGTGGCCGCGCCCGCGGACCCGCTCTTGCACGTCGCGCCACCCCGCGCCACAAAGGAGCAAAGGAGAGCCCCATGAAGATCGTCACCTTCAACATCAACGGCATCAAGGCCCGCGCCGAGACGCTCCTGCGCTGGCTCGACGAAAAGACGCCCGATGTGGTCCTCCTACAGGAGATCAAGTCGGTCGACGAAAACTTCCCCGCCGAGATCTTCGAAGAGCGCGGCTACAACGTTGCGACCCACGGCCAAAAAGGCTTCAACGGCGTGGCGATCCTGTCGAAATACCCGCTCGAGGATGTGGATCGCGGCCTCCCAGGCGATCCCGAGGACGAACAGGCCCGCTGGATCGAGGCGACCGTGGTCGGCGACAGGGCCGTGCGCCTCTGCGGCCTCTACTTGCCCAACGGCAACCCCGCGCCGGGGCCAAAATACGACTACAAACTCGCCTGGATGGAGCGCCTGCGCGCCCGCGCCGAGGCGCTCATGGCCGACGAGATGCCGGCGCTCATGGCGGGCGACTATAACGTGATCCCCCAGTGGGAGGACGCCAAGCACCCCGAGCAATGGACCGAAGACGCCCTCTTCCGCCCCGAAAGCCGGGCCGCCTTCCAGCGAATCGTCAACTTGGGCTTCACCGAGGCCTTCCGAGCCCGCGTCCGTGGCGCGGGGCATTATTCCTTCTGGGATTATCAGGCCAACAGCTGGGAGCGGAACAACGGCATCCGCATCGACCACTTTCTGCTGACGCCGCAATGCGCCGATCTGATGACCGATTGCTGGATCGAGGCCGACGAGCCTTGGCGTGCGAATTCATAGGCGGTCAGGGCCGCGCCGAGGTCCGTCACGCGATTGCATTCCCGTGCAAGCACATAGGCATCCTCGAGCGCGAGGTTGGCGCCTTGTGCAAGGAAGGGCAAAGTCGGATGCGCTGCATCACCAAGGATGGCCGCCCGCCCCTTTTGCCAGCTCGACGCAACCGGATGGCGGAAAAGCCCCCAGAGGCGCACCTCCTCGACCTTGGCCAGCAAATCTTTGATCTCCGCCGCACAATCGGCGAAAGCGGCCCGCAGATTGTCTGGATCGTCAGCATGGTTCCAGCCTTCATCCGTCCACCCCTGCCGAGCCTGCACCGCAACGACATTGAGCCGGCCACCCGCCAGCGGATAAGTCACGATATGCCGCCCCGGCGCCATCCAGATCCGCGCCTCGGGCGCGGCCTGCGGCGCATCGACGATTGCACGCCATGCCACCTGCCCCGTGAAGAAAGGCTTGTCGGGCCCGTTGAGAAGCGGGCGCAAAACCGAATGGAGCCCGTCGGCGCCGACAACCAGATCGAAAGAAACTGTTTCACCGCCGGCGATCGAAACGGCTCCCCGCTGCGGGTCCACCTCTCCAATCCGCACGCCGGTTCGGATCGTCACCGCTGCCTCGCGGCAGCCTTGGGCTAAGATCTCGAGGAGATCGCCACGATGGAAAAATCGGTAGGGCACGCCCGAAAGGCGCCCGAGATCGAACCGCGCAACCTCTCGCCCCGTAAGTGCGTCAGACGGAACCACGGCGGCACCGCGCACCGATTTCGCCTCCGCCGCGGCCTCAAGACCCAAGGCCTCGAGAACCACACCACCATTCGGCGTGATCTGAAGCCCCGCGCCAAACTCGCGCAGTTCGGGAGCCTGTTCAAAAACTGTGACATGCGCCCCGGTCCGGGCAAAGGCCAGCGCCGCCGCCAGCCCGCCGATCCCGCCGCCGACAACAGCGACCGATCGGCCCGTGTTGGCACGGGCAGCTGTGCCTTGCCGCCCGTCCGCCGTCATTTAGTCGTCCCGGTGGACCCGTTCGCGACGTTCGTGGCGCTCTTGCGCCTCAAGGCTCATCGTTGCGATCGGCCGCGCATCGAGGCGCTTGAGGCTGATCGGCTCGCCGGTGACTTCGCAATAGCCATATTCGCCGTTGTCGATCCGACGCAGGGCCGAGTCGATCTTGGCCACAAGCTTGCGCTCGCGGTCGCGGGTGCGCAGCTCGAGCGCTCGGTCGGTCTCTTCACTGGCGCGGTCGGCGATGTCGGGGATATTGCGGGTCGAATCCTTCATGCCTTCAATGGTGTCGCGGCTGTCCTCAAGGATTTCCGCTTTCCAGTTCAACAGCTTGCGACGGAAATACTCAAGCTGCCGGTCGTTCATAAAGGGTTCGTCTTCGGCGGGGGTATAATCTTCTGGCAGGAAATTCTCTGCTTTCATATTGGTGCCCTTTTTGGCGCTGCCTACGTCCGCTTGAATGTCGTCAGCCATGCAGCACACTCCTCTACTCGCGGCCCCTTTACTCCCCTCGGGGGGGAGTGTCACCCCTGAATCTTGCCCTGTGTTGTCGTGTTGCTGCCGCCAGCCAGCGTGATAGGCTCTCGGGCAAGACCCGAGTGAGAAAAGAAAGGCCTTCTATGCGTTTCGCCGGAACCGAGAGCTATGTCGCCACCGATGACCTCAAAGTCGCCGTCAACGCTGCCGTGGCGCTGGAGCGGCCCCTCCTTGTCAAGGGTGAGCCGGGCACCGGAAAGACCGAGCTTGCGCGGCAGGTGGCCACGGCTCTCGGCCTGCCGATCATCGAATGGCACATCAAGTCAACGACCAAGGCCCAGCAAGGCCTTTACGAATACGATGCCGTCAGCCGCCTGCGCGACAGCCAGCTGGGTCACGAGCGTGTGCATGACGTCAAGAACTATATCAAGAAGGGCAAACTCTGGCAGGCCTTCGAGGCCGAGGGCAAGGTCGTCCTCTTGATCGACGAGATCGACAAGGCTGATATCGAGTTCCCGAACGATCTTTTGCAAGAGCTCGACCGGATGGAGTTTCACGTCTACGAGACCGGCGAAACCATCCGCGCCAAGCATCGGCCCGTGGTCATCATCACCTCGAACAACGAAAAGGAACTACCCGACCCCTTCTTGCGCCGCTGTTTCTTCCACTACATCCGCTTCCCCGAGATGGAGGTGATGCGAAAGATCGTCGATGTGCACCATCCGGGGATCAAAGAGCAGCTTCTGACCACCGCGCTGACCCGTTTCTATGAAATCCGCGAAACGCCGGGGCTGAAGAAGAAGCCCTCGACGTCTGAGGTGCTCGATTGGCTCAAGCTCCTGCTGGCCGAAGATCTGGGCCCCGAAGACCTGCGGAAGGAGGGCACCAACGTCCTGCCCAAGCTGCACGGGGCGCTTCTGAAGAACGAACAGGACGTGCATCTTTTTGAACGCCTCGCCTTCATGGCGCGGTCCGGGAGGAATTGACCATGGGTGATCTCGTGATCCGCCCGCTTGAGGCACGTGACCGCGAGGACTGGGCGCGGCTCTGGACCGGCTATCTGCAATATTACGAAACCTCCGTAGCGCCAGAGGTTTACGACTCGACATTCGCGCGCCTTCTGGGCGACGACCCCCGCGATTTCAACTGTTTCGTGGCCGAGCTCGACGGCAAGCTCGTAGGCCTCACCCACTATCTCTTCCACCGCCACGCCTGGCGGATCGAGGAGGTCTGCTACCTGCAAGACCTCTACGCCGATCCAGCGGTGCGCGGCACCGGCGTCGGGCGCGCCCTGATCGAAGCCGTCTATGCCGCTGCCGATGCCTACGGTGCGCCTGCGGTCTATTGGCTGACCCAGGATTTCAACTCCACGGCCCGCCAGCTTTACGACCGGATCGCCAAGGTCTCGCCCTTCATCCGCTATAACCGGAAGTGATGCAGCGCGGGATCGCCCTTGCGGCGCTGATCGCGGTCTCGGCCTGCGTCTCGGGCGGCGGGCCAGATGGGTCCGGTGACTCCGCACCCGCCTTTGCCGTCCTGCCCGCCCCAAAGCCGCTGCGCTCCAACGCGGCGATGGCCACCGATATTCTCGATCTGGCCTTCGAACTGGAATCGGGGCGCGAGATTCCTCGTCTGACCCGCTTCGAAGGCCCGATCCGCCTCCGTCTTGCCGGCGAAGTCCCGGCCTCCCTGCCCGCCGATCTGGCCCGCCTTCTGGGGCGGCTGCGCACTGAAGCGGGGATCGAGATCCGTCCGACCGAAGACGCAGGGGCCGAGATCGTGATCGAAGCGGTTCCCTCGAACCAGTTGCAACGCGCCGCACCCGGAGCTGCCTGTTTCACGGTGCCCGAGGTGAAAAGCTGGGCCGCCTACGCGCTGGCCGGCTATCGTGCGCCCGATTGGGCAAGCCTCGCCAGCCGACGGCAGGTCACGGTCTTCCTGCCCTCCGACGCGACCGCGCAAGAGGCCAGAAGCTGCCTGCACGAGGAACTGGCTCAGGCGCTTGGGCCGCTGAACGATCTCTATCGCCTGCCTGACTCGGTTTTTAACGACGACGATATGGAAACTGTGCTGACCGGCTTTGATATCCTGGCGCTGCGCGCCCTCAATGCGCCAGAGTTGCACAGCGGGATGGGCCGCGCCGAGGTCGCGGCGCGGCTGCCCGCGATCCTTGCGCGGCTCAACCCCTCGGGCGGCGCGGGCGGCGCGGCGTCTGTGCAAGAAGATGGCAACTGGCGGCAGGATATCGAAACCGCCCTCTCGCCCGCCAATAGCCCCATCGCCCGGATCGACGCCGCCGCAAGGGCCAACCGCGCAAGCCAGCGCTTTGCCGCGGGCGATCCCCGTGCGGGCTTTGGCCCCTATGTCTATGGCCGGCAATTGATGAACCACGATCCCGACGAGGCGCGCCGCCAGCTTGAGGCGGCAGCCCGCGCCTATGGGCTGAGCCGCCTGACCGAGGTCCAGTCGGCCCATGTGGCGGTTCAGCTTGCACGCCTCGATCTGGCCACGGGCGATCCCGCCACGGCCCGCGACCGCACCCGTTCCGCCCGCCCAATTGCCGTCGCCCATGACGACGCCGCTCTCTATGCCGAGCTCGCCCTAGTCGAGGCCGAGGCGCTCGACCGGCTTGGCGAGGCGGCGGCGGCCGACACCCTTCGGCTGGACAGCCTGCCCGCTGCGCGTTACGGCTTGGGGCCAGACACGATTATCGGGCAAATGCGCCGCGGCCTTGCCGCGCTCGGCCCCGCCAAGGAGAATTGACACCATGATCTATCCCCTCGCCGGCCTGATCTTCGGAGCCATTCTCGGCGCCATCCGCGCCCGCCAGCGTGGCGGCAAGACCGCCGATCTGGTGCAATGGGCGCTGGTCTTCGCGATGATCTTTGGCCTCTTGGGCCTTTTCGCCATGATCCTGATCGACCGCAGCTACCAATAGCGCGATGTTCCTGCCCTTTTTCGACAACCTGCGAAAAGGGGGCGTGCCGGTATCCTTGCGCGAGTATCTGTCGTTTCTCGAAGCGATGGGAACGGGGCTTGCGACCTATGACACCGAGGCCTTCTACTATCTCGCCCGCGCGGTGATGGTGAAGGACGAGCGCAACATCGACAAATTCGACCGCGCCTTCGCCGCGACCTTTTCGGGCCTTGAAAAGATCACCGCCGAGCAGGTGCTCGAGGCGATTGATCTGCCGAAGGACTGGCTTGAGAAACTCGCCGAAAAGCACCTGAGCGAGGAAGAGAAGGCGCAGATCGAGGCGCTTGGCGGCTTCGACAAGCTGATGGAAACCCTGCGCCAGCGCCTGGCCGAACAAAAGAGCCGGCATCAGGGCGGCTCGAAATGGGTCGGCACGGCAGGCACCTCGCCGTTTGGCGCTTATGGCTACAACCCCGAGGGCGTCCGCATCGGCCAGCATGAAAGCCGCCACCAGCGGGCGGTCAAGGTCTGGGACAAGCGCGAGTTCAAGAACCTCGACGACACGGTCGAATTGGGCACCCGCAACATTAAGGTGGCACTCAAACGCCTGCGCCGCTGGGCGCGGGATGGAGCGCTCGACGAGCTCGACCTCGACGGTACGATCCGCGCCACGGCCGAGCATGGCTATCTCGATGTGCAAACCCGCCCCGAGCGGCGCAATGCGGTGAAGGTGCTTCTCTTTTTCGATGTGGGCGGATCGATGGTCCCGCATATCCGCGTGGTCGAAGAGCTCTTCTCCGCCGCCCGCGCCGAGTTCAAACATCTCGAGCATTTCTATTTCCACAACTGCCTTTACGAAGGCGTCTGGCGCGACAATGCGCGGCGGTGGAACGCACAGACCCCCACATGGGAGGTGCTGCGCACCTATGGGTCGGACTATAAATGCATCTTCGTCGGCGATGCCTCGATGAGCCCCTACGAGATCGCCTTCGCGGGCGGCGCCAACGAGCATTGGAACGAAGAGGCGGGCGAGGTTTGGCTGCGCCGCGCCTTCGAGCAATGGCCCGCGCATCTGTGGATCAATCCCACGCCCGAGCGGATGTGGGGCTATACTCAGTCAACCAAGATGATCCAGCAGCTCGTCGGCCCCGAACGGATGGTGCCTATGACGCTTGAGGGGATCGACCGTGGCATGAGGGTTCTGGGACGATGAGAGACAGGATTTCACGCATCTGGAAACGCCACCCAATCCTCACAGCGCTTTTTGCGCTCGCCTTTGTGGCGATGGTCGGTTTCGGCATCCGCACCGTGAGCTTTTGGCTCTATTGGCAGAACCCCGACCACCACGAGCAGACGATCGAAGCCTGGATGCCGCCGCGCTATGTCGGCATGAGCTATGGCATCCCGCCTGAAATCCTTGGGCCGCTTCTGGGCCTTGCGCCTGGCGAGGACCGCCACATCACGATGGGCCAGATCGCAAGCGAGCGCGGCCAGAGCCTCGAAGAGCTCGCCACCCAAATCAAGGCCGCCGCAGATGCGGCGCGGGCGGCCGGAGACCGGTGATGGAGAGCTTTCTCGCCCTCGTCACCGATTATGGCGCGTGGATCCTGTTCGCGGTGACCTTCCTCAGCTGCCTTGCCATGCCAGTTCCCGCCTCGCTCATGATGCTGGCGGGCGGCGGCCTTGTGGCCTCGGGCGATCTGGGGGGCGTGCAGGCGGCGGGGGCAGCCCTTGGCGGCGCTGTTCTGGGCGACCAGACCGGCTATGCCCTTGCCCGCATGACCGGCGGCGGGCGCTTTGCCGTCTGGGTCAGCCGCAAGCCCGCCCGCGCCAAGGCCATGACCCGCGCCCATGAGATGACAGGGCGCTGGGGCAACCTCGGCATATTCCTCAGCCGCTGGCTGGCAAGCCCGCTCGGGCCTTATGTCAACCTTGCCGCCGGTGTCATGCGGATCGACTGGCCACGGTTCCTCTTCTGAGGCGCGATGGGCGAGATCGTCTGGGTCACCGCCTATATCGGGATGGGCTATGTCTTTGCCGGACAGATGACCGCCGTAGCCGAAATCGCGGGCAACGCCTCGGGCTTTCTTGCGGCGGCGGCAGTGGCGGCTGGCCTCGGCGCCTATCTGTGGAAAATCGGCGCCGAGATTCCGAAAAAGAAGCGTGCCGCGAAATCCTAGAAACTGTGCGGATAGAGCGACATCAGTCCTTGCACGGAGATTTCGCTTTCAAATGCCTCGGGATGTCTGTCCATCAGATCCCTCAGATGCGTACTGCGCTCAGCCTCTGTGAGCGGGTCATACTCGGGGACTGCAAAGAAGCGGCCCAGCCATTTGAAAATGCTACCCGAAACGGACGCGGTCACGGGAATATCTGAATCGAGTGTCATTCCGGCCTCCACAGTGGCTTGTTTGTGAACCAAGGCTAGGACGGGCACAGGCCGGAGTGGTATCTGGCGCGAAATTGTGCTGTTATTCAGAAATGAAGAGCGTGTTCGACTCATGGTCCGATCTCCGCGTCTTCCTCGCGGTCATGCGCGCAGGCTCAACACTTGCCGCCTCGAAGCAGCTTCGCCAGTCGCAACCAACGGTCGCCAGACGCATTGATGTTTTGGAACATCTGACGGGCCTCACGCTTTTTGAGCGTAGCACTCAAGGGCTGAAACCTACCGATCACGCTTTGGCACTTTTGCCCCATGCCGAAGCGGTGGAAGCTGCGGTTTTGACCTTTGAGGCGGCTGTGGACGGACGAACGCGAAGCAAATCATCGACCATTCGCATCACTGCAAGCGGCATTGCATTCAGCCCGGGATTGGCTACGATCCTAGACGAGTTCAACGAATCCTATCCCGAAGTCCGGTTTGAATTTGTCCCAAGCGATCGGGTTCTAGACCTCTGCGCCGGTGATGCCGACGTTGCAATCCGACATGCGCGGAAAATCGATGACCCCAGACTTGTCGCGCGACAGATTTCGGTTTCGCGGACTACGCTCTATTGCAGCCAGAGATACTTCTCCAGACACGGCATACCCTCCGGGCCGGCCGATTTTGCCGGGCACAGGTTTCTGCTCTACGAGCAAAGACGCGGAGCGCACCGGTTCAACGAGTGGCTCGCTGCCAAAGTCGATCCGAATTTGGTTGTCGGAACGCTTCCCGACATTCCCTCAATGATCATCGCCATCCGCAGCGGACTTGGGATCGGGGCGCTGCCGGCGTCAATGGCTATCGAAGCGCCTGAACTCATCCAGTGCTTCGATCCCCCCAGCGAAGGGTTGATCCCTATTTGGCTCGTGGTCAGCCCAGACGCTCACAAAAGGCGCGAGGTTCGGGCTTTTGCCGACTTTCTGGCGCCCCGCTACGCCGAACGCATCGGCAACCGCTAGAAAGCCGGCTTGCCCCGGAACGAGCACCACCCCATATCTAGCCCATGCTGCGCTTTGCCCCGATCCTTCTCGCCGTCGTCTATGCCTACGCCTTCTGGCGGTTCTCCGTTTGGCGGACGGTGAAGGATCTCAACGCCCGCTCAAGTGAGCTGATGGATCCCGCATTGCGCGGCGTAACGGAGAAGCTGGCCAAGGCTCTCGATCTGCCGAAGGTGCGGGTCTTTCTCTACGAAATTCCGGTGGTCAATGGCCTCGCGGGGCCGGACGGGCGGATCTATATTACGCGCGGCTTCCTGCAAAAGCTTCACTCAGGCGAGGTATCGGCCGAGGAAATGGCCTCGGTCATCGCCCACGAGCTCGGTCATGTGGCCTTGGGCCATACCCGCCGCCGGATGATCGACTTTTCGGGCCAAAACGCGCTTCGGACGGCCATTGCCATGATCCTTGGCCGCTTTCTGCCCGGCCTTGGCATGATCATCGCCAATGCACTGATGTCGCTTCTCGCGGCCAAGCTCTCGCGGACCGACGAATACGAGGCGGACGCCTATGCCACGGCGCTTCTCATCAAGGCGGGGATCGGATCGGCGCCGCAGGTGAGCCTCTTTCGCAAGCTCGACAAACTGACCGGCGCGGGCGGGCAAGGGCAGATTGCGTGGATGCTGAGCCACCCAGTGACCGACGACCGGATCGCCGCGATCGAGGCCAATGCTAAAAAGTGGGAGCCGCGCTAGGCGCGTTCAAGCGCCTTGCCGAGGCGCGGCAGGCGCGCCTTTTTCATCAGGCTGCGAAAGGTCCATTCCTCACCTGAAAGGCGGATCGCCTCGTCGAGAACCCCTTGCGCAGCGGCGCGGACTTTCACGGGATGCGCTTCGTAGAGCGAGAGGAGAAAGGCATCGGGATCGAGCCGCTCCAGCCCCTCTTCGGCGAGGATGTTCTTGGGGAAATCCATCGCGTTAACGGTCAGGATGGCATCGGCACTCGACGATACCGCCGCCGCCAGCACATGGATATCCGCCGGATCCGGCAGCCAGAGCCGCGCCTCGAGGCCGGCGTGCGGCGGCACCATCGCGGCTGGAAACCGCGCCTTCAGAAGCGCCACCTCGCCCCGCGCCAATGTCTCGCCCTCGGGTCCGAGCTTGGCCGCCGCCCGCGCCCATTCCTCGAGGATACGTTCGCTCCATTTCGGCTCGAAAAGGCCTTGCGCCGCCACCGCCAACACGACCTCGCGCATGACCGTCGGAAAGAGCACGCAGGCGTCGATCACCACCCTCATAGGCGGAAGAACACGGCCTTGAGATAGCCGCTCTCGGCCAATTGCGGCATGAGCGGATGATCGGGGCCGGCATAGCCCGTATAGACGATCTGACTGCGCCGCCCTGCCCGCCCGATGCCGCGAGCGGAAGCAGCGCGGAAGCGCGAGAGGTCAGCCGCATGGCTGCAGGAGCACAGGCCAAGATAGCCGCCCTCTTTAACCAGTGGCGCCGCCAGACGAGCCACCCGCTCATAGGCGCGCAGGCCCGCCTCAAGCGCCTGCTTGTTCGGGGCGAACGCTGGCGGGTCGCAAACGACCACGTCGAAGGTCTCGCCCTCGGCGGCGAGCGCGGTCATCACGTCGAAGGCATCGCCTTGGCGCGTGGCAAAGTTGTCCGCCACACCCATCGCCGCCGCGCCCTGCCCTGCAAGCGCCAGCGCCGGGGCGGAGCCATCAACCGCAAGTGCCGAGGCCGCGCCACCGGCGAGCATGGCAAGGCCAAAGCCGCCGACATGAGAAAAGACGTCGAGCACCTTGGCGCCCTTGGCGAGGCCCGCCGCAAAGGCATGGTTGGGCCGCTGGTCGTAGAAGAGGCCGGTCTTTTGCCCGCCCATCACATCGGCCATATAGGTCGCGCCGTTCATCGGCACGGGGATCGGTGCTGTCGGCGCCTTGCCCATGAGCAAGCGGGTTTCCTCGGGCAGGCCCTCAAGCCCCCGCGCCCGGCCAGTGCCGTTCATGATGATGGTGGAGACACCCGCAACCTCGGCCAGAGCCGCACCCAGATCCTCGATCCGCGCATCGGCCCAAGCGGCGTTGGGCTGAACCACCGCCACATCGCCGAACCGGTCGATCACCACGCCGGGAAGGCCATCAGCCTCGGCATGGCTCAAGCGGTAGAAGGGCTCGGCATAGAGCCGCTCGCGATGCGCCAGCGCCCGCGCGATCCGGCTCGCAAACCACGCCTTGTCGATCACCGCCGCGGGATCGGTATCGAGCATCCGGCAGATGATCTTGGAGGCGGGATTGACCGCGACAAGCCCCATCGGCCGCCGCTCGGCATCCTCAAGAACCGCCACGCCACCTGCCGGAATGGCCTTGGTGCGCCGGTCGGTCACCAGCTCGTTGGCATAGACCCACGGAAACCCGTGCCGGATAGCGCGGGCATCGGCCTTGGGCATGAGGCGAACGGTCGGAAGATCGAAATGAGAAGAGGAGAGCGTCATGCCCTCCTCCTAGTCGTTTTCGGGGTCGGGCGGAAGGCCCGGTTTACCGCGCTAGGCCGCCCAGTTCTTTCACAAGAACATAGCTGAGGAAATCGGTCACGCGCACGACCTCGGTCTGTCCCTCACGCTCCAACAGGAGTGCTGCCGTGCCGCCGGGCGCGGCGAGGTCGGCCTCGATTTCGCGAGCGGGCTCAAGAACAGCACCCGTTCCGGCATCGCGCACCGCGAGCGTAAAGACGATATTATAGACACCGCCGACAGTGGCCCGGGTCTTTTCTGTCACGCCGTGAAACCGGACAAGGGTGATCTCGGCGATGACCGGAACCGCGCCGGCAAGGCCCGGCTTGGCAAGCTCGACCGCGTTGATGAAAAGGTTGGCCACCTGAGCGTGACGATCGCCCGGCGGATCACCGCGCCACACAATATCAGCAAGCGGATAGTACCTGTTGGCCTCAGAAACGGTCAGATCGGCGGGAATTCGCACGATTGCATCCGCGAGCGCATAATTTCGTGAGACTTGCACGACCGGCGCCACGGTAAATGGGCTTGGCCGGAAGACCGATGTCATTTGGTCCAAAACGCTACAGCCCGACAGCACGAGTCCGGCTGCCAGAACCAAAACGAAGCGCAACAATCTCATAGTTCAATGTCCCAAATGGCATGCGTGTGGCAAAGCAGACTTCGCTTACCCAGCCTTTGTGGCCAGAATGAGGAAAATTTTCCAACAATTTTGACGTTATCACTGGAATAGTTGGATTCCTTCAACAGTCTGCAATCGAATTTCGCGCGTTTGCTGGTTGTTAGCGCTAACGAACGGTGCTAGGAGGGGCCGACAAAACCGAGCGGAGCCAAGGATGACTTTGAATCCTACAATCGCAGACGTGACGGAGCGGATTCGCCGCCGCAGCGCGGGATCGCGCTCCGCCTATCTTGCGCGGATGGCCGCCGCCGCCGAGGCCGGCCCGCGCCGGGCGCATCTGACCTGTGGAAATCAGGCCCATGCCTATGCGGCGATGGGCGCTGACAAGGCGGCCTTGGCCGCTGGCCGCACCCCGAATATCGGCATCATCACCGCCTATAACGATATGCTCTCGGCGCATCAGCCCTATGAGGCCTATCCCGCCCTGATCCGCGAGGCGGCCCGCAAGGCGGGTGCCACGGCGCAGGTGGCGGGGGGCGTTCCGGCCATGTGCGATGGTGTCACGCAGGGCCAGACCGGCATGGAGCTGTCGCTCTTCAGCCGCGATGTGATCGCGCTGGCTGCGGGCGTGGGCCTGTCGCACAACACCTTCGACGCGACCCTCTATCTCGGCGTCTGCGACAAGATTGTGCCGGGCCTCGTCATGGCAGCGGCGACCTTCGGCTATCTGCCGGCGGTGTTCCTGCCTGCAGGGCCGATGACTTCGGGCATTCCGAACGACGAGAAAGCCAAGGTGCGCCAGAAGTTCGCCGTGGGCGAAGCTACCCGCGAGGAGCTGATGGCCTCGGAGATGGCCTCCTACCACGGCCCGGGCACCTGCACCTTCTACGGCACAGCCAACTCCAACCAGATGCTAATGGAGTTCATGGGCCTGCACCTGCCCGGCGCGAGTTTCGTCAATCCCGGCACGCCCCTGCGCGAGGCGCTGACCATCGCCGGCGCCGAGCGGGCGCTCGAGATCACCGCGCTTGGCAACGATTACCGCCCCGCCAGCGCGATCCTTGATGAGCGCAGCTTCGTCAACGGTATCGTCGGGCTGATGGCCACGGGTGGATCGACCAACCTCGTCCTGCACCTTCCCGCCATGGCGCGGGCGGCGGGGATCGCCCTGACGCTTGAGGATTTCGCCGATATCTCGCGCGTGACGCCGCTGATGGCCAAGGTCTATCCCAACGGCCTTGCCGACGTGAACCATTTCCACGCCGCGGGCGGCCTTGCCTATATGATCGGCGAGTTGCTGTCGGATGGCCTCTTGCACGACGACACGGTGACGGTCGCGGGCGATGGCCTTGCGCTTTACACCCGCGAGCCGAAGCTGGAGCTGACCGGCCTCACCTATGTCGACGGCCCGCGCCAAAGCGCCAACGACCGCATCTTGCGGCCCGCCTCCGATCCCTTCAGCCCCACGGGCGGAGTCGTCCAGTTGGATGGCAACCTCGGGCACGGGGTGATCAAGGTCTCGGCGGTCGCCGTTGACCGGCACATCATCGAAGCCCCTGCCCGCATCTTCCACGATCAGGACTCAGTGAAGGCCGCCTTCCAGAAGGGCGAGTTTACCTCGGATGTGGTGGTGGTCGTCCGCTTCCAGGGGCCAAAATCCAACGGAATGCCCGAGTTGCACGGCCTGACGCCGATCCTCTCGGTCTTGCAGGACCGTGGCCTGCGCGTCGCCCTCGTCACCGATGGCCGGATGTCGGGCGCCTCGGGCAAGGTGCCCGCGGCGATCCACGTCAGCCCCGAAGCCGCCGATGGTGGCCCCCTTGCGCGGCTGCGTGATGGGGATATGGTCCGGCTCGATGCGGATAAAGGCACGCTCGAGGCGGTCGGCGTCGATCTGTCGGCCCGCGCGCCCGCCGAGGCCGATCTGACCGGCAACGGAACGGGTGTCGGGCGCGAGCTGTTTGACGTTTTCCGCAAGAATGTTGGCCTCGCCTCGACCGGCGCGGCCGTTGTCGTCTAACCTGAGAGAACCCGCATGACCCCCGAACACGCCTCCGATCTCACCCGTCAGGTTTGCGAGCTGGCCCCTGTCGTTCCAGTCCTCGTGATCGACGATGCCTCTAAGGCCGAGAGCCTTGCCAAAGCGCTGATCGCGGGCGGCCTTCCGGCGCTTGAGGTGACGCTGCGCACCCCTGCCGCGCTTGAAGCCATTGCCGAGATGGCCAAGGTACCGGGCGGTGTGGTTGGCGCTGGCACGCTCCTGACCGCCGAGGACGTCGAGGCCGCCAAGCTCGCAGGTGCAGTGTTTGGGGTTTCCCCCGGCGCGACCGACAGGCTCCTCGATGCCTGCGAGGCGAACGACCTGCCGCTTCTGCCGGGTGCGGCCACCTCGACCGAAGTCATGCGGCTTCTCGAGCGCGGCTATACGATGCAAAAATTCTTCCCCGCCGAGGCCAATGGCGGCGCCAAGGCGCTCAAGGCCATCGGCGCGCCCTTGCCCAAGGTGAAATTCTGCCCCACCGGCGGTATCACCTTGGCGAACGCCCACGATTATCTGAGCCTTGCCAATACGATCTGCGTCGGTGGCAGCTGGGTTGCGCCTGCGAACCTCGTCCGCGCAGGCGATTGGGCGGCGATCACGGCGCTCGCTGCCGAGGCTTCGATGCTCTGAGGGCTTGCCGGAATCGGCACCGGCGCAGAGGATGCGCCGGCGACGTCGGGAGGGTTTCATGAGCAAAGATCAAAGCATCCGCACCTGCCTTTGGTTCGAGGCCGGCGCAGAAGAGGCCGCGCGCTTCTATGTCTCGCTCTTCGAGGGCGCGGAGATCACCCACGTCTTCCCGATGCGCGGCGATCCCGAGGGGCGGGCCTTCCTCGTCCATTGGACCATGCTCGGCCAGAAGTTCTCCGCCATGAACGGCGGCCCCGGCCATCCGCATAGCGCCGCCACCTCGATCGAAGTTCATGTTCAGACACAGTCCGAGATCGATCGCCTCTGGGATGCGCTCACCGCGAATGGCGGCGAGGCGGGGCGCTGTGGCTGGTTGACTGACCGGTTCGGCATCAGCTGGCAGATCATCCCCGAGGCCCTGCCCCGGCTTCTCCAGACAAAAGACGATGCACAGGCGCAGCGCGTGACCCGCTCGATGTTTGCCATGACGAAACTCGATGCCGCCGCCCTCGAGGCCGCGGCCAAGGGCTAGGCCTGCATCCGCCCCGCACGACCACCGCGGCGGCGCGGGCCGGAGCCCTCTTCGAGCGCAGCCTTGAGCGTTAAAGTCATCGGGTGATCGCCCGCCTCCTCGGCATGACGCGCCATAAGCGCCCGCACCTTCTCACGCGGATCGGCACCAAGCGGCACCCCAAGCGCCCAATCGAGAAAGATCGACCGACATTCGGGCGCGCCGATCCCGTCGATACGATAGGCCTCGCGGATCAGCCCCTTGGGGTCGAGTTCATCCTTCATCCCTGTCCATCCCCTCCGGCCCACCGGCCGCAAGCTGCCGATCGATGATCCCCGCCGCCTCGGCGCTCCGCGTCTCGAGCGCCCGTCGCAGATCCTCGATCGTCTCAAAGCCTGTCTCCCGCAAGATAAACCGCCGCCCCGCCTCGCCAAGGGCATCGGCTTCTAGCTCGCCCCCGGTCAGAAGCCGCGCCGCGGCTTGCACTTGCCACAAAAGCTCAGCCGCCTCGGAAAGCGCCGCCGCATCTGCGGCATCGAGCCAGCCAGAAGCGACACCGGCCGCCAATTGCGCCTCGGTCCGGCGCACGGGCACACCGGAAAAGAGCGCCGCGGTCTGGGACAAAAGCTCGATATCCTGAAGGCGACCCGGCCCGATCTTGGCGTCAAAGACACCGGACGGATGCTTGGCCGCCGCGATCCTTCCACGCATTTCGGCCACATCGGAGAGGATCCCCGCCCCTGTCGATTTCTCTTTCAAGAGGTCCTGACGGAAGGTTTCAACCTCCTCGGCAAGATCTGCTTCGCCCACGAGCGGCCGCGCACGGGTCAGGGCGAGATGCTCCCAAGTCCAGGCCTCGCCGCGCTGGTAATCGCGGAACGACGTGATCGAGGTGGCCACCGGCCCTTGCCGCCCCGAGGGGCGCAGCCGCATATCGACCTCGTAAAGCCGCCCGTCCGACATCGGCGCTGTCACAGCCGTCACCAGCGCTTGGGTCAGCCGCGCGAAATAGGGCCGCGTTGCCAGAGGGCGCGGACCTTCGGAGGCGTCCGCTTCGCCGGCGTCATAGATCATGATGAGATCGAGGTCAGATCCCGCATTGAGCCGCTGCGCCCCGAGCGACCCCATTCCCAAGACGACCGCTCCACGGCCCGGAATAGGTCCGTGCTTGCGGGCAAACTCCTCGACCACGACAGGCCAAAGGCCAGCGATGACCGCCTCTGCGAGATCGGCATACTCCTGCCCCGCCTCTTCGGCAGTAATCAGCCCGCGCAGGTGGTGCACCCCGATGCGGAAATGCCATTCCTTCATCCAGCGCCGCGCCATATTGAGCCGCGCCTCATAGTCGGGCGCCTCGGACATGGCCCGCGCCAAAAGGCGCGTCAGCTCAGCGACCGCAGGCCAGGGCGATCACCTGCGGCAGGACGCGCTTGAAGATCTCGGCCGCGCGGGCGGTACGCAGGGCGGGATAGTTCTGCCACCGCTGGGTAATCTCGCGCCCGAAATCATCCCCACGGCTTGAAGGAGCAGACGGGGCAAAGAACCCCTCGGTCAGCTCGTGCACGTCCTCGACCCGAACCGAGATATCTTGCCTCAGTGCGCCCGTATCTGTGCCCATCAGGGCCGCCAGACGATCCCATGCCTCAGGCGTCGCGGGTAAAAGGTGGGTCTGCTGATCGGCAACCATCTGCACCCGATGTTCGACCTCGCGGTGGTGGCGGTAGTGCTCATAGAGCCGCTCGGCATGGTCCTCGGGCACCCAGCCGGCCTGCGCCAGCCGGCCGAGCCCCTCGCGCGTGCCCCGCACCCGCAACGAGGGATCGCGCCCGCCGGCAATGAGCTGGCGGGTCTGGGTGAAAAACTCGATCTCGCGGATGCCGCCGCGGCCGAGCTTCATGTTGTGCCCGTCGAGCACCAGAGGCCCGTGCAGCCCCTTGTGATCGCGGATGCGCAGCCGCATATCGTGGGCGTCCTGAATGGCCGCGAAGTCGAGGTGCTTGCGCCAGACGAAGGGGCGCATCGAGGCGAGGAACTTGGCCCCCGCCTCGCGGTCGCCGGCGCAGGGCCGCGCCTTGATATAGGCGGCCCGCTCCCATGTGCGGCCGACGCTCTCGTAGTAGCCCTCGGCCGCCCCCATCGAGATGCAGACCGGCGTCACCGCCGCGTCGGGGCGCAGGCGCAGGTCGGTGCGGAACACATAGCCTTCGCCAGTCAGGTCCGACAAAAGTCCCGTCATCCGCCGCGTGACGCGCACGAAAGAGGCGCGGGCTTCGTCATAACTGTCGTCGTCGAACCGGCTCTCGTCGAAGAGCATGATGAGATCGATGTCGGAGGAATAGTTCAGCTCCCCTGCTCCCATCTTGCCCATCGCCAGCGCGACCATGCCGCCTGCGGTCTCGGCATCCTCTGGCGCCAGACCCGGGATCTTGCCGCGCGCGATCTCGGCGCCGACGAGGCGGCGCAGGCAAGTATCGACCGCGGCATCGGCAAAATCGGTGAGCGCCTGCGTGACCGCCTCGAGCGGCCAGACACCGCCGAGATCGGCAAGCCCTGTCAGAAGAGCCACCCGCCGTTTGGCCTGCCGCAAACCATCGGAGAGCTTGTCGAGCGGTACCTCGGTCGCGCCGGTGATCACGGCCGCCAGCGCCGCGTCGGGATCATCTAGCGCGCCTGCGAGCCAGTCGGCTTCGCGGGCAACCAGACCGGCAAGAAAAGGGCTTGAACCCGCGGCCCCTTCGACGACCTCTCTGGTCCGTGGTGGAAGGGCGGGCAGTTTCGAAAGCGCGTCCTCGCCCCTGTCTGGATCGAAGGGGCGCGGGCTGCGGGTAATGCGGGATTCGAAGCTCATGCACCCATCTGTGCAGCCCGATGAGGGATGGTCAATCGCCCCGCGCTTTGCCACTCTCGCACAGCCAACAAGGGAGGGCGACATGAGCAAGAGCCTCAAGCGGGTGATCGCGGCATTGGAAGAGGCAGGCGTCGAGGCCGCTCCGATGGAAATGGCAGCCGAGACCCGTACCGCCCAGCAGGCCGCCGATGCCGCAGGCTGCGCGCTCGACCAGATCGCCAAGTCGATCATCTTTCAGGGCGAAGTCTCGGGCGAGATCGTGCTCTTTCTCACCGCGGGCGGCAATCAGGTCGATCCTGCCAAGGCAAGCGCCCTGGCCGGAGTGGCGCTTGGACGGGCCGATGCCGATGCGGTGCGGGCGCATACGGGCTTTGCCATCGGCGGCGTTTCCCCCGTCGGGCACCTCAACCCGGTTCGCTCGTTCATGGACCCACGGCTTCTGGAGTTTGGCCACATCTTTGCCGCTGCAGGCACGCCACGGCATATCTTCCCGATCGCGCCTGAAACCCTGCGCGAGATTACCGGCGCCGAGGTTTCGGCTTTCACAACCTGAACCCAAACTTTTTTCGGATGATTTTATCGGCCTTGATCAATGGGTTGAGCGAGTGCTGCGCCGCAGTATGTGAAAAACATTAACATTACCCCTTGAAGGCAAAGCCTCCCCCTCCGATATGTGCAATGTGAAAGACATTCACATCCCTTGTGACCCGACATTTCAAACGGAGACCATAATGACCGACGCTACCCTGCACCCTCCATCCCGCGACGGATATGCCCAAGCCGGCTTTCTAACCCGCGCCGAGGAGTGGCTCGATGCCCGCGGCAAAGGGGCCTGGATCGCTGCAATGGTTCTTGGCTTCATCTTTTTCTGGCCCGTGGGCCTCGCCCTTCTGGCCTATATGATCTGGAGTAAACGTATGTTCAGCCGTCATCGTTCCCACGCCCGCTTCGCCGCCCGCCGCTATGCCCACACCGCCTTCACCAGCTCGGGCAACAGCGCTTTTGACGCCTACAAGGCCGATACCCTGCGCCGCCTCGAGGACGAGCAGAAAAGCTTTGAAGCCTTCCTCGACCGCCTGCGCGACGCCAAGGACAAGGCCGAGTTCGACCAGTTCATGGAAGACCGTGCCGGCAAGTCCGTCGCTGGTCCGGCCGAAGAGGCCTGATATCCCCCCCTGCCGCGCCTCTTAACCGGGCGCGGCCCTTTTGAAGGACGCAGAAAGCCAATGTATGCCTCTTCTACTCAAACCGGTTTTTCCCTCCCCGACCCGTCCACCCAGCCCGAATTCTATCAGGGCGTTGTTTTCAAACGCGGTCTGGCTTGGGTGTTCGATGCGATCCTGATCGCGATCCTCTCGGCGCTTGTGCTGCCCTTCACGGCGTTCACCGGTATTTTCTTCTTTCCGGGCTTGATGCTGGTCATGGGCTTCTTCTATCGCTGGTTCACACTGGCGGGTGGTTCTAGCACTTGGGGTATGCGCCTGATGTCGATCGAGCTGCGCGAGGCCGATGGCGGCCGCTTCTCGGGCGGCACGGCCTTCTGGCATACGGCGGGATATACCTTCTCGATCCTCGTGGCGCCCTTGCAGCTGATCTCGGTTCTGCTGATGCTCGTCACCTCGCGTGGCCAAGGATTGACCGATCATCTGCTCGGAACCACGGCGATCAACCGGCCGTTACGCTAGGCCATTAATCTTCTCTAAACCATCGCTTGGCGGAACGGCGGCGGGTTGCTAACCTGCCGTCGTTCAGCATTTGGAAGTCCATGCGCCACACCCTACCGATAGCACCCCAGTTCTATGTGACGGCACCGCAGCCCTGCCCCTATCTCGAGGGGCGGATCGAGCGCAAATTGTTCACCGCCCTGCAAGGCGAACAAGCCGAAACCTTGAACGATGCGCTCTCCAAACAGGGCTTTCGCCGGTCGCAAAATGTGCTCTACCGGCCGTCCTGCGCCGACTGTGCCGCCTGCCTTTCGGCCCGTATCCGGGTGGCGGACTTCACGCCGAGCCGCAGCCAGCGGCGCGTGACGAAGCGCAACAGCGATCTCTTGCGCCGACCGACCTCGCCTTGGGCCACCGAAGATCAATTCAACCTGTTCCGGCGCTATCTCGATCACCGGCACGCGACAGGTGGCATGGCCGACATGGACCTTTTCGAATTCGCCGCCATGGTCGAGGAAACGCCGGTCCGTTCACGCCTGATCGAATATCTCGCGCCTGATCCGGAATTTGGCAGCGACCTCAAGGCCGTTTGCCTGACCGATATCCTCGATGACGGGCTGTCGATGGTCTATTCTTTCTTCGACCCCGACCGCGAGGGCGACAGCCTTGGCACATATGTGATCCTCGATCACATCGAAATCGCGCGGGGTCTTGGATTGCCCTACGTCTATCTCTCACCCCCTCTCGGTCGAACCTATCGCCGAACAGGTGGCCAAGATCGTCCTGCCCGACACCAGACCCGCAACCCGCGCCTGAATAGCAAAAGCCCCGGCCGCTGAACGACCGGGGCTTTCCGTTTGAATTGGATCGGGCCTAGTTCAAGAGCGCCGGAACAATCGTGACGACCTGTGGCACCAGCGCCAAGAGGACGAGGCCCAGCACCTGGATGAACACGAACGGCACGATCCCGCGATAGATATGCGCGGTGGTGACTTCCTTCGGCGCCACCCCCCTCAGATAGAAGAGCGCAAATCCGAAGGGCGGCGTCAGGAACGAGGTCTGGAGGTTCACCGCGACCATGATCGTCACCCACTTGGGATCGAAGGATCCGCCATAGATGACCGGCCCGACGATCGGGATCACGATGTAGATGATCTCGAGAAAGTCGAGCACGAAGCCGAGGATGAACAGAACCAACATGACGATAAGGAAAGCCGTCCACTCGTTCGAGAAGCTGCGCAGGAAGTCCTGAATATAGTGCTCGCCGCCGAAGGAGATGAGCACGAGGTTCAGAAGCTGCGAGCCGATCAGGATGGTGAAAACCATCGACGTGACCTTGGCCGTCTCGCGCACCACGGGCGCCAGAACGCTTTCCTTATAGAGATACCAGCAGCTCCAGAAGATGCCGAACATCGCATAGAGGAAGGCGCCGAAGGCCACCATGAAGGCAAAGATGTTTTCAAGGGCCAAGTCGGGCTGGCCGAGGCGCATATCGAAGTTCACGCCGACAAGCAGCATAACCATGATCGCCAAGGCCGTGCGGGTCACGATCTGCGCCGACTTGCCGTTGTCGGCAAGTTTGCGTGCCGCAGCGAGCAGGATCGCGCCACCGGCACCCAGCGCCGCAGCAGGGGTCGGGTTGGTGATGCCGCCGAGGATCGAGCCGAGCACCGCCACGATCAGAACCAGCGGCGGGAACACCACCTTGATGATCTCGTTCTTGCCCAGCTCGGATGCCGCGGCCTTGAGGCCGTGAATGGCGATCAAGAGCGGGATGGCGATCCAGAGAACGGTGATGCCCGGCGTTGTGGTCGGGGCCACGAACAGCACATCGGCCAGAAGCATCAGGACAACGCCCCCCGCGCCGATGAGCAACGGACGCCCGGAGGCTCCGGGGTTGATGCCGCGGCCCATCGCGAGGATCAGCGCCATCATGACAGCCAAAGTAGCGATCCCTGTGCCAATCGCGGGGGCGTTGGCAATCTTGTCGGCAAGTGCGGCGGCGCGTTCCTCGTCGGAAAGCGCGCGGGATTCCTGAACGCCACCACCCGACTCGATAGCTGCCTGCTCGGTAACGGCCGTATCCCAGGCCTCTTGACCGTGCAGCGCGATCATCGAGGCCTGACATTCGGGCCCAACATTGGTGCGCAGCGATGCGGCCTGTGTCGCGTCGGAATAGCTGTCGACGACGATCGACTGGCTTCCCACAACGCCGATCTGGATCATCAAGAGCACCGCAGCAATGATCCCGACCGGAGCGGCAAGGAACCATGTCAGCTTCTCGCCCTTGGTGGTCGGAACGCCGAAGTGGCCTTCCATCTGCACCGCAGGCGCTTTGGAGGGGTTCAACAGCGCATAGCCAAACGCATAGCCGCCATAGAGAACCGCCAGAAGGATGCCCGGCAGAAGTGCTGCCTGGAACAGGGTTCCGACCGAGACCACCGCCGGCTCGCCGAGATAGGTCAGCGCATCGGTACAACCCGCAAGCGTCGCGCGGTCTTCCTGAGCGGCGGAATAGAGGTCGCCTGCGAGCGTGCCGAGAAGCACGATGACGATCGAGGGCGGGATGATCTGGCCGAGTGTACCCGAAGCCGCGATCACACCGGTCGCCAGTTCCGGCGAATAGTTGTTCCGCAGCATGGTTGGCAGCGCCAGAAGGCCCATCGTCACCACGGTCGCGCCGACGATGCCGGTCGAGGCGGCAAGGAAGGCGCCCACGACCACGATCGACACGGCAAGGCCGCCCGGTAGCGGGCCGAAGACGTTGGCCATCTTGGTTAGAAGCTCGTCGGCGATGCGCGAACGCTCCAACGTGATGCCCATCATGACGAACATGACCACGGCAAGGAGCGTCTCGATCGACTGACCGGCCAGAACGCGCTCGTTCATCCGGTTGACGATAAAGCTCACGTTGCGGTCCATCGCCACTTCCCAGCCCTGCGGGAAGACATGCTCGGCCGCCCGTGGCAGGT
>RFZI01000041.1 GCA_009920775.1 Paracoccaceae bacterium
TAGACGCTCTCGCGCATCCGCTGCCACGTCATCGCGCGATAGGCAAAGGCCAGAACGATACCGCCCAGCGCGCCGATCGAGGCCGCTTCCGACGGGGTTGCGAGGCCGAAGAGGATCGAGCCGAGAACCGAGAGGATCAGGAAGGCCAGCGGAAAGAACGATGTCATGAGCATGACGAAGAGCTTGCCGAAGGGCAGGTCCGGAACTTCCTCTTTCGTCGGGCGCGGGGCGACCGAGGGTTGGAGGATCGAGCGGCCGATCACATAGACGAGGTAGAGGCCGACGAGGGTAAAGCCCGGCAGAAGCGCACCAGCATAGAGGCGCACGATCGAGACGTTCGACGCCGCCGCATAGACGATCAGCATGATCGACGGCGGGATCAGAATGCCGAGCGTGCCGCCCGCGCAGATGATGCCCGAGGCAAACGAGGTGTCGTAGCGCGCCTTGAGCATCGCCGGCAGGGCAAGAAGGCCCATCAGCGTCACCACGGCGCCGACGATGCCGGTCGCGGTTGCGAAGAGGGCGCAGGTGATCAACGCCGCAACGCCCATCGAGCCCGGAATCCGCTTGGAGGCGATGTTCAGGGTGCTGAACAGACGGTCAACGATGTTGGCGCGTTCGACGATGTAGCCCATGAAGAGGAAGAGAGGCACAGCCGTCAGAACGTCGTTGGACATCACAGTATATGTCTGGTTGATGAATAGATCGAATATTCGGTTGTTATAGAACCCTTCGATCCACAGGCGGGTGCTGTCCCACCAGCTTGCGGCTTCATCTAGCCGGTTGAAGGCCCGCCACATCCGGCCCGCGTCGAAATAGGCGTAGTAGCCAAAGCCGATGCCCATCGCCATCAGGGTAAAGGCGATCGGGAACCCGAGGAACACGATCAGGATGAACAGGCCCAACATCATTAGGGCCACTTGGGGGTCGGTCATACGTGGCCTCCGGTTTCGGCTTCGTGGGCTTTCTGGATCAGGATGTCTTCGGTTTCCATGACGTCCTCATCCGCTTTGATCCACTCGTTTGTGCGGATCGCATGGATACAGCGCATGATCTGCGCGATGCCCTGAATGAAAAGAAGGAGACCGGCTGCGACCATCACGGTCTTGAATTGAAAGATCGGGATGCCGGCGGGGCTGTTGATCGAGACTTCCGAATAGCCCCAGCTGCGCGAGGCGTATTTCCAGCCCGAAAGGACCAACGCGATCACGCCGGGGAAGAAGAAAAAGATATAAAGGACGAGATCGACCTTGGCCTGCGTTCTGGGTTGCCAGAGGCGATAGAGAAAGTCACCGCGCACGTGTCCGCCACGCGACAATGTGTACGCTCCGCCCATCATAAATAGCGTGCCATACATGATGAAAGACACATCCAATGCCCAGGCGGTGGGACTATTAAGTACATAGCGAACGAAAACTTCGTAGCCGGTACCGACCGCCATAAGGACGATGAGCCAAGCGAAGGTTTTGCCGAACCATGCTGAAAGGTTGTCGGCAAACCGGATATAGCCAATCATGTTTAGATTTCCGATTTTTTTTGAGAATAGGCCCCAGCAAGTTTCCTTGCCAGGACCCACAAGTTACATCCGAGAGTGTATTAGAGCGCCAGTTTACCTGGGAAGTAGTGCTCAAACGCAAGAGTAAGATCAGGTGCGTTCATGATTTCATAGTACGAAACCTGCTCGACCCACGCACGCTGGCTGTCCATGGTCTTCTTCATGAATGGATCTTCCTCGAGGCGCGGGATCAATATGTCCCAAGCCTTTAGCTGAGCGTCGAGGATGTCCTTTGATGTCCGGCGGACGTTTACGCCTTTTTCTTCTTCAAGCATCTTAAGAGATGCAGAATATCTGCGCATTGCCTTCGCAGTATTCGCTGTCGATACAGCCTCAACACCATATTTAAGGATCGCCTGAAGATCTGGATCCAGGTCTTCCAAGGTGTCTTTGTTAAACAAGAATTCGAAGCTTTCAGATGCTTGGTGGTAAGACGAGAGGTAGTAGTTCTTCGCCACATCCTGCGCACCAAAATTGCTGTCCGAGGTTGGGTTATTGAACTCAAACGCATCAATCACGCCACGCTCCATAGCGGGAACAATTTCTCCGCCCGGAAGCTGTGCAACCGACATTCCCATTTCCTGTAACAGGTCCGCAGCAAGCCCAACGGTACGGTATTTGAAACCCACAAGTTCCGCCGCTGTATTGACTTCACCTTTGAACCAGCCAAAAGGCTGAGCGAACATCGGGAAGCCCATGTATCCAACTACGTTGAGACCCATTATGTCCTGGGTTAGTTCGCGGTAAAGCTCTGCACCGCCACCTTCATAGAACCAGCTGAGCATCGTAGTTGCAGAACCACCCCATACCGGGCCGGTACCAAAGAGCGAAGCCGCCTTATTCTTGCCGTACCAGTACACCGGAACTGAATGGGCTGCGTCGAGGACACCATCATTTACAGCGTCAATAACTTGGAATGCAGCGACTACGGCTCCAGCGGGCAGAACGTCAATTTGTAGCCGACCCCCGGACATCTGATCCACCCGAGCAGCATAGTCTTTGGCAAACTCATCCCAAATGTCTGATGCTGACCAAGACGTTTGCATTTTCAGAACGATTGGGGCTTGCGCTAGAACTGCAGGTGCAGCAAGCGCACCAGCGGTCGCGCCACCAGCAAATGCCGACTTTTTAAGAAATGAGCGGCGATTAAACTTCAATTCAGTCATGTTTTTCCTCCCATGAGACAGCCGAGGTGCTCGGCCGATCAGCGCTTGGTCAGTCATGTATCCTGACCAGCTCCCTGCGCTTCACAATTCGCACGATAGGCACCCGAGGACGGGACTTCAAATGGAAATCAAGGGGTTACATCACTCCAATAGTGTAGTGCGTATCTAATTATTTAAAAACATTCGAAAAAATTGGTAAAGAAATCTATCCGCAAGTTTGGAGGTGTCGCGGATGCTGACCCATTCCAGCGCCTCGCGGGGGGCTACGGGCAACTGGGTGGCCTCTCGGACCGATCACTATGGCCACTGTGATTCGAAAAGTTTAACGATCTTACAAAATTTTCTCTCTATTGAGACAACTTACAGAACAGATTTAAGGTTTTGAGCAACAGACTATTTTGCTAAGTGCGCCTTCGGTTCTGGTTCATCGAAGCCTATTCCAATTCAGTGTAGGACGCTTCTGGCATCCAACTTACCTCTTCCAATAAGAGCCGTAGGTGCGCTTGAATCTTGTAAAGTCTTTGCACCTCGATCCTAGGTGGTGCCCCAGCGATACAATGGTTCCTACTGTAGGCACCACGCGGACCACCGTCTCTAAAGATATCAATAGCTTAATATCCCAACACCCACGGCATCTACGGCAATTTTGGTCGCATCTGTGGTGGCCTCTCAAGTTGACCCCAGAGGACCCTCGATGCCGATGAAGGAAGTCGTTGCAAAACCGTGCGTTAAGCGGGTTTTTGCCCAAGGAAGTGGTGCCGCAGAAGGGACTCGAACCCCCGACCCCATCATTACGAATGACGTGCTCTACCAGCTGAGCTACTGCGGCTTCCGGGGCGGCTCATAGCATCGGGGCGGGGGCGGGAAAAGGTCTAATTTCCGGCGTCGGGGTCGCCGTCGATCATGCGGGGCTGGACGATGATTTTGGCTTCGGCGGCCGATGTTGGCAATGGCACCACCCTCGCGCCAAACGGCGCTCCGGCTTCTCCGGCCACCGGTTCCTTCCAAGTCAACGTATCGAACGCGCCGCAATTGCAGCAGACGGGTGCCCAATCAGCATGGATGTTGTTGCACTTGTCGCAAATCCATTGCGGGCCGCGGGGGGCGTTGACAACCTTGCTCAGAAGCGCGCGGACCTCGTCTTCCTCGGCCCCGGTCCCTTTTTCGATAGCGGCCAGAAGCGAAAGGCTCCGCGTGGTCGGGTGGCTTGCGGCCAGATCGCCCAGCGCGCGGCGGGCTTCGGGGAAATCTTCGGTGGCGACAAGAAGCTCGGAGAGGAGCATCTTCGTTTCGGGATCCTCGGGCTTGAGCTTGGTGATCGTCTTGAACCGCTCGAGACGCGCCTTGGCTGTCTCATCGGGCTCGATCGCGGTAAAGGCGGCGGCGAGGTCGGGATGGGGCTGGACGCCCCAGGCCTTGGTCAGAACACGCGCGGCAAACTTCTTGTTCCCGTCCGCGATATAGGCGCGTGCGGCAAGGACGGCGGCGGGGATCAGATCGGGCGAAAGGCGGTTGGCCTCGATGGCGGCTTCGCGCGACTCGATGGACGAATTCTCGTCGAACACACCCTTCGCCTCTAAAAGCGCCAGCATCGCGTCGCGGCGCCGGTGCACGTCGCGCGGAAGGTATCCGGCCTTGAGCTTGGCGCCGAGCGTATTGCGGGCGCCGGCCCAATCGCCCTTCTCCGATTGAAGCCGCAGAAGGATGTCTTGCGTCTCCTGATGCTTGGGCCGGATTGCAAAGGCCTTTTCGGCAAGCTTGAGCGCTGTGTCCGAATCCCCCTCGATCAGCTTCTGCTTCATGATCCCGCGTATGCCGACGAAGCGCGTCCGGTCGTCGACCAGAAGCTTCTTGTAGGTCTCTTCCGCCTTCTTGCGGTCGCCCGCCATCTCGGCCGCCTGCGCGGTGAGAAGAGTGGTCAGCTCAGGCCGCTGGAGATAGCGCTCGGCCTTGGCGGCCTTGGCAAGCGCCAGATGCCCCTCGCCAGAGGCCAGCGCCATCATGCCGTCGGCCAGCGCCTCATAGCCGCGCCGCTCGCGGTTGCGGGTGAAATAGCGGGAAAGGGCCGTCTCGTCGCCATTGAGAAAACGAAAGAAGGCGGCGGTGAGGCCGATAAATTTGAAAAGAAGCCAGACGAGGCCGATGAATACGAGGATCGCAACAAGCGACTCGACCGGCCCGAGCCGGAATTCAAGGCCCGCGAGCGTGATCTGCGCGTGGCCCGACATCTCGCCCAGCATCACGGCGCCATAGGTGGCCGCGGTAACGAGGCCGACGAAGATCAGGATCTTGACCAAAGACCAAAGCATGATGCGTCCTATTCCTCTCCGTCAGTCAGTTCAGCCGCGCCAGCCACGGCAGCGGCGCGGGCTTCGGCGCGGACGCGCCAATCGGCCAGCTTCTCGGCGGCGATCGCTGGCAGCGCGCCAAGCTCGGCCAAGGCGCTGTCTATGTCACCCACCCGCAGCGCCGCCTCGGCCCGCGACAGGATGGCGTCAACGTCGTCGCCCTCGCGCGGCTCAACCGAGCGGACCTCGAATTGCTGGCGCAGGAACCCGATGAAGTTCGACACCGCGCTTCCGTCTTCGCCAGCGTCCCGAGCGGCGGCGAGGGCCGCGCGGGCGGCATCGGGAAAGCTGTCTTGCAGTTCGGAAAGGGTCGCCACGCCATCGCGGGCCACGGCGGCAAGGCCTGCCGGTGCTGCGGCGCCCAGCGCGTCTTCAAGCTCGGTGAGCGGTCCGTCAAAGGCAACGCCCGTGTCGATCGCCGCGACGATCTGGGAAAGGGCCGATTTGGCAAGCGTATCGCGGGCGGCTGCAGCGGTTGCGGCGGCGACCTCGGCGGCGGCGGTTTGGGCGGCCTTTAGCTCCTCTGAAGCCGAAGCGGCGAGGCTCTGGATCTCGGCGCGCTGGGCATCGAGATCGGCCTGAAGCGCGGCAAGAGCGGCCTGCATCGCGTCGTCAAACTGCCCCTCGGGCAGGGCCGAGAAGGGGCGAGCCTCGAGCGCCTCGAGGCGGAGCGCGAGGTCGTCGATCCGGCCCGCCAGATCGGCAAGAGCCGCAGCGCTGGCCTTGGTGGAGACAAGAACCGCTGAATCAATATCGCTTTGGGTCGGCGCGACCGGCAGGGCGGCAATCTGGCTTCTCAAGCCCTCAATCTCGGCGGCCTTCTCGGAGATCCTTTCGAGGGCCACGGTCTCGGCCCCCTCAAGAACAAACCTGGCGGCGGAATAGCCGACGGCAGCCGAAATCACGACAGAGCCGATCACAACCCAAGCGCCGGTCTGTAGCGCGCGGGAGCGGTGTGTCGGCTGGGCGGCGCTTTCGGCGGGGGCTTCGGGCGATGGCGCCGCGGCTGCAGGGGGGGCCTCTTCTGCCTGTGCTGGCTCTTCCGCGGCGGCTTTGACCTCTTCGATGATCTCGGCGTCCTCGATCTCGGGTGTGATCGCGGGCGCTGCCTCTACCGATTTCTTGGTGCTCTTTGCCACGGGCGTTCCTTTCGGGTGGGCTGCGCCTTCTTTCAACCTAGTCTCTCACCCTGCGCCGCTCAAGCAAGGAGCCGCAGCGTCACGCCATTGAAATTCGGCGACAAGTCGCCAATGCCATCGCCTCGAGATCGGGCCGCTCGGCCAAAAGAATATCCCGCGCGCCGCAGACGGCGGCCTTGTCGGCCACGGCTTGGCTCATCGCGACGATGCGTAGGGGGTCGGTCGGCTCGACCTGCCGCAGAAAGGCTTCGGCTGAGCGTGGCGAGAACAGGGGCACGACCAGAGTTTCGCCACCCGCCAGCGCCTCGAAGATCTCTGGCGAAAGCGTGCAATCCTTTTGCCGGTAGACCACGAGATCGTGCGTCAGGATCCCCGCCTTCGTGAGCCGCGCGGAAACATCGCCGGTGGTCTGCTCGCCCCGTATATGAGCGAGCGGTGCGTCCGGCCGCGCCTTGAGGATCGCGGCGATCAACGCCTCGACATCGCCGCCCACCGACACCGCCTCAAACCCTTCGCGTCGCGCGACTTCGGCGGTTCTGTCGCCCACACACCACGCTTTCATTCCGGTTCGTGCACCCGTGTTCCGCGCCCGTAGTGCGGCCTGTTCGGAGGTCAGGATAACAGACACTACCCCATCCGGGAGCGGCCCATGCGCGACACTTTCGATCTCGATCGCGGGCGACAGGATATGCGCCACCCTTTGGCTCAAGCGCTCCTCGACCGCCGCGAGAAACCGGCGCGAGGCCTCTTCGGGCCGTGTGAGAACGAGAATTGCCAAGTGTGCTCCGGTTCGCCGCCATTGTTTGTGCCTGTTGCGGATGTTACCTGCGATGAAAGCCCGCGCAACCGGAACCCGCATGAAGAAAAGCCTCACCATCCTCGGCATCGAATCGAGCTGCGACGATACCGCCGCGGCGGTGGTGCGGCGTGGGGATGAGAGGGCCGAGGTGCTTGCCTCGGTCGTCTTTGGCCAGACCGAGCTGCACGAAGCCTATGGCGGCGTCGTCCCCGAGATCGCGGCGCGGGCCCATGCGGAGAAGATCGACATTTGCGTGGAACAGGCGCTGGAGCGCGCAGGGGTTGGCCTTTCCCAGATCGACGCGGTTGCCGTGACCGCGGGGCCGGGCCTGATCGGCGGGGTTCTCTCCGGCGTCATGTGCGCCAAAGGAATTGCGGCGGCGACCGGCCTGCCGCTGGTGGGCGTTAACCACCTCGCCGGCCACGCCCTGACGCCCCGCCTCACCGATGCCGTGGCCTTTCCCTATCTCATGCTCCTCGTCTCGGGCGGGCATTGTCAGTTTCTGATCGCGGCATCGCCCGACAGCTATCGTCGCATCGGCGGCACCATCGACGACGCCCCCGGCGAGGCCTTTGACAAGGCCGCCCGCCTTTTGGGCCTAAGCCAACCGGGTGGTCCGGCCATCGAAGCGGCCGCCAAATCGGGCGATCCAGCGCGGTTTGCGTTGCCCCGCCCGCTTCTCGACCGGCCGGGCTGCGATATGTCTTTCTCGGGGCTGAAGACCGCGCTTCTTCGGGCCCGCGATGGCGTGGTGGCTGAAAAGGGCGGGCTGACGCAGCAGGATCAAGCCGACCTCGCCGCCGGTTTCCAGTCGGCTGTGACAGATATCCTGCATGAAAAGACCAAGCGGGCGCTGGCTGAGTACCGCGCGCTGGCGCCTGAAACGCCCACCTTCGCCATCGCCGGTGGCGTCGCGGCCAACGGCCAGATCCGCGCCGCGCTGGTCGGGCTATGCAAAAGTGAGGGCGTGGCGTTCCTTGCCCCGCCCATTTCCCTCTGCACCGACAACGCCGCGATGATCGCCTATGCCGGGCTAGAGCGCTTCGCGGCTGGCGTGGTGGACGGCCTTGATTTGAGCGCACGGCCGCGCTGGCCCCTTGACGAGCAAAGCCCGGCAATGCTCGGCTCCGGGAAAAAGGGAGCCAAGGCATGAAGATCGCAGTCGCCGGAGCAGGCGCTTTCGGAACCGCGCTCGCCATCGCCCTTAGGGCGAGTGGGCGCGATGTGGCGCTTTGGGGGCGGCAGAGCGAAGCGATGGACGCGCTTCTTGAGACCCGCATCTCGCCGCACCTTCCGGGTGTGACTCTGCCGAAAGAATTGCCGGTTTCGGCCAATATAGACACAGTTTTGCAGGCCGACGTGATCCTCCTCGCCGTTCCGGCCCAGGCGCTCGACGGCTTTCTCGGCCACTATGGGAAGGCGCTTGCCAGAAAGCGATTGGTCGCCTGTTGCAAAGGGATCGACGTCTACTCGCTGCAAAGCCCGTCGATGACCATAGCCAACCATGTACCGGATGCGACGGTTGCTGCCCTGACCGGCCCGAGCTTTGCCGCCGACATCGCCCGTGGCCTGCCGACCGCCCTGACCCTCGCTTGCGAGGACCCCGAAAAAGGGCAGGAGTTGCAGGAGCTTCTTTCGACACAAAGCCTGCGCCTTTATCGCACCACCGATATCCTCGGTGCCGAGTTCGGCGGGGCGTTGAAGAACGTCATCGCCATCGCCTGCGGCGCCTGCATCGGGGCTGGCCTCGGCGATAGCGCCCGCGCCGCTCTGATGACCCGCGGTTTTGGCGAGATGGTGCGCTTTGCCACCCATCTTGGCGCCAAGCCCGAGACCCTTTCGGGCCTTTCCGGCCTTGGCGATCTGGCGCTGACCTGCACGTCGGAGCTTTCCCGCAACTATCGCTATGGCCTTGCCCTCGGGCGCGGGGAAGGGTTTGATCCTTCGGTCACGGTCGAAGGCGCAAAAACCGCCATAGCAGTCACTAAATTGGCCCTAGAGCGCGAAATCGACATTCCGATCAGCTCGGTCGTCGCGGCTTTGGTCGAAGCCAAACTTACCATTCCACAAGCGATGAAGGCCCTTCTGTCGCGGCCTTTGAAAGAGGAGTAATCCATGCGCGTCGCCCTCATGACCCGGGACAAGCCCGGCGCCCTGCAAGTCCGTCTTGATACGCGCGAGGCGCATCTGGCCTATATCAAAGAGACCGGTGTTGTTGAGATGGCCGGCCCATTCCTTGATGAGGCCGGCCAGATGTGCGGCTCGATGATCGTGCTCGATGTGGCCGACCTCGCCGCCGCCCGCGCTTGGGCCGAGAACGATCCCTATAACAAGGCGGGCCTTTTCTCGGACGTCCGCATCCAGGAATGGAAAAAGGTGATCGGCTGATGGCCTATTGGCTGTTCAAATCCGAGCCCGACACCTGGAGCTGGGACGATCAGGTCGCCAAGGGGGCGGCCGGCGAGGAATGGCACGGGGTTCGCAACTATCAGGCCCGCAACAATATGCGGGCGATGCAGCTGGGTGACCTCGGCTTCTTCTATCATTCTCGGCAGGGGCTCGAGATTGTCGGGATCGTCGAGGTTTCGGCGCTGGCGCATCCCGACAGCACGACCGACGACCCGCGTTGGGAATGTGTTGATATCTGTGCCGTCAAACCATTGGCGAGGCCTGTAACTTTAGAGTCTATTAAGGCCGATTCTGCCCTTTCCGAGATGGTTCTTGTGAAAAACTCCCGCCTTTCGGTGCAACCGGTTACTCCGGCAGAGTGGGCGCGCATCTGCGAATTGGGCGAGACAAAAGCCTAGGCGACCCCCATACTCCCACCCATAGCGAACAGGGAGTTCATCATGGAATATCTCAACGTCATCACCGCAGCGGCGGCCTCGTGGGTTTTTGGGGCGATCTGGTATTCGACGCTGCGGAAGCCGTGGATCGAAGCCTCGGGCATCGAATGCGACGAGAACGGCAACCCCAAGGGTGGCGGAAGCCCGATGCCCTTTATTCTCTCCGCGATCTGTATGCTTCTGGTGGCAGGCATGATGCGGCACATCTTCGCCATGTCAGGAATCGAGTCGGTGGCAAAAGGCGCCTATGCGGGCCTTGGAATCGGGCTCTTCTTCATCGCACCGTGGACGATGATCAACAACGCCTACGGGATGCGCCCCTTCAAGCTGACATTGATCGACGGAGGATATTCGGCCATCGGCTGTCTGCTGATCGGAGCGGTGCTGACGCTGTTCTGAAAGTATGGGGGCCCCGACGCACGGGACCCCCTCTCACCCCGCGCGCTCCCCAAGCACCACACGCGATTTGAATTCTGGGTCCCGGCCATCCTGACCGTAAGACCTTTTACGCCATCGCTGCAGATACTCCTAGCAAATAGTCCTGAGAAATTAGTTCAATGTTTTGGTATCAAAGGGAATCTTCGCGGCCGAAATACTTCACAAGAAGATAATAGATGACAGGCCTGTAGCGCGGCTCGCCCTTCCCCGAATAGGCCTCGAGCGCGGCATTGACCGCCTCGGCAAGGTCGGGGCTTTCCCTGAGGCCGAGCTTGCGAACCAGGAAATGACTGCGGATGCTCTCTCGTTCCGCCGGGTCTTCTGGATCTATGGTGGCGCCTTCCGCGGTAAATGCCGCGGGGCCGCAGGCCTTGATGACGCGATCCAGAAGCTCGGGCTCGGGCAGCATCCCGCACTTCACCTCGAGATCCCTCGCGCAGGCCTCGATCAGATCGTCCCGACGACCCATTTCACACCCCAAAAGCAAAACCCGGCACCGAAACGGCACCGGGTTCATGCTAGTCGAGTGGCTGATCGAGGCAAGCCTAGTAGCGATAATGCTCGGGCTTGAACGGGCCTTCGACCGTTACGCCGATGTAATCGGCCTGATCTTTCTTGAGCGTGGTCAGCTTGGCACCGATCCGAGCGAGGTGCAGGCGGGCCACTTTCTCGTCGAGGTGCTTGGGCAGGATGTAAACGCCGGGCGTGTATTCACCGCCCTTGGTCCAAAGCTCGACCTGCGCCAAAACCTGATTGGTGAACGAAGCCGACATCACGAACGACGGGTGTCCAGTGGCGTTGCCCAGGTTCAGGAGGCGGCCTTCCGACAGAAGGATGATCTTGTTGCCCGAGGGCATCTCGATCATGTCGACCTGTTCCTTGATGTTGGTCCACTTGTGGTTCTTGAGCGCGGCAACCTGAATCTCGTTGTCGAAGTGGCCGATGTTGCCGACGATGGCCATGTTCTTCATCTCGCGCATATGCTCGATGCGGATCACGTCTTTGTTGCCGGTGGTGGTGATGAAGATATCGGCCGAAGCGACCTCATCCTCGAGGAGCGTGACCTCAAAGCCATCCATCGCGGCCTGAAGCGCACAGATCGGATCGACCTCGGTCACCTTCACGCGGGCACCCGCGCCGCGGAGCGAGGCGGCAGAGCCTTTGCCGACGTCGCCATAGCCGCAGACCACAGCGACCTTGCCCGCCATCATGGTGTCGGTGGCGCGGCGGATGCCGTCAACCAGCGATTCCTTGCAGCCGTATTTGTTGTCGAATTTCGACTTGGTCACGCTGTCGTTCACGTTGATCGCCGGGAAGGGCAGGTGGCCCTTCTTGTGCAGCTCATAGAGGCGATGAACGCCGGTCGTGGTCTCTTCCGAGACGCCCTGAATGGCGTGGCGCTGTTTGGTAAACCAGCCGGGGCTGGCTTTGAGGCGCTTCTTGATCTGGTTGAAGAGGGCAACCTCTTCTTCCGAGGTCGGAACAGCGATCAGGCTCTCTTCGCCTTCCTCAACGCGGGCGCCGAGAAGTATGTATAGGGTCGCATCGCCGCCATCGTCGAGGATCATGTTGCACATGCCGCCCTCGCCGCCGAACTGAAAGATCTTGTCGGTATACTCCCAATATTCCTCAAGGGTTTCGCCCTTGATCGCGAAAACCGGCGTGCCGCTTTCGGCAATCGCTGCGGCGGCGTGATCCTGGGTCGAGAAGATGTTGCACGAGGCCCAACGAACGTCGGCGCCCAGCGCCTTGAGGGTTTCGATCAGAACGGCGGTCTGGATCGTCATGTGGAGGGAGCCCGCGATCTTGGCGCCCTTGAGCGGCTGCTTGGCGCCATACTCTTCCCGCAGCGCCATCAGGCCCGGCATTTCCGTCTCGGCAATGTCGAGCTCCTTGCGGCCATAGTCGGCAAGCTTGATGTCGCGAACGATATAGTCCTTGGCCATGGGCCGCACTCCTTATCCGGTTTCGCCGGCTGGCATAGCATTGCGCCAAGGCCACGGCAACCAAGGCCGCAATCGAGCTTTATCGGTTGTTGACAGCGGGTCGCTGGCGGGCGCAGTTTCCGGCTTCGGCATGCTAGGGGAAGAACGGGGGGCCACCCAATGAAACAGCCGCGCGCGTGGCAACGGATGCTTTCGGGGCGGCGGCTCGATCTGCTCGATCCGACACCCATGGATATCGAGATCGAGGACATCGCCCACGGTCTTGCCTTCGTCGCAAGGTGGAATGGCCAGACCAAGGGGGATTATCCCTATTCGGTGGCCGAGCATTCGCTCTTGGTCGAAGAGATTTATGGGCTTCTATTTCCCGCCTCGCCGGCAAAGTGGCGGCTGGCCGCTCTGCTGCACGACGCGCCAGAATATGTGATCGGTGATATGATCAGCCCGGTGAAGGCTGCCGTTGGGCCGGGCTATGGGGCGCTCGATGATCGCTTGGCGGCTGCCGTTCACATTCGGTTTGGCCTTCCGGCCCAGATTCCGGCTGCGATCAAGAAGCAGATCAAGAAGGCCGACAAGATCTCGGCCTGGCTAGAGGCCACCCAGATCGCCGGATTTACCGAGGCAGAGGCTGACAAGTTTTTCGGCAAACCAGACACTAACTTGGCCCAATCGCTGAAAATCCACCTGCGCCCGCCGGTCGAGGTCCGCGAGGCTTATCTGGCGCGCCACCGCACCCTGATCGCCGGCCTCGCATGAGCCCGACCCTTCGCCCCGCGACCGAGGCTGACGCTCCGGCTATGGCCCGGCTCATCAACCGGATCATCGAAACGGGCGGCACCACGGCGCATCAGTCGCGCTTTGATGCCGCGCGGATGCGGGGCCATTACATCGCGCCGCCGCTGGCCATTTCGTGCTTTGTCGCGGCGCTGAAAGACGAGGTGATCGGCTTTCAGGCTTTGGAACGCGCCGACCCTGACTGGCAGGGCGAAGGCAAGCTGCCGGACGACTGGGCCGTGATTGCGACCTTCGTTGGCGAGGGGCATCGCGGATTGGGTGTTGGCTGCGCACTCTTTGGCCTCACTTTGGATGCGGCGCGGACAGCGGATGTTGTGGCGATTGATGCCACGATCCGCGCCGACAATGCGCTAGGCCTCGCCTACTACTCGCGGATGGGTTTTTCTGATCATGCGGTGATCAATGACGTCCCGCTTCGGGACGGAACGAAGATCGACCGGGTTCAGAAAGTCTTCTGGCTCTAGCGCGGGCTGCGTTTGGCAAGAATACGCTGGAGCGTCCGACGGTGCATATTGAGCCGCCGCGCCGTTTCGGAAACGTTGCGATCGCAAAGCTCATAGACCCGCTGGATATGTTCCCAACGCACGCGGTCGGCGCTCATCGGGTTTTCCGGCGGCGGCGGCAGCGTGTCGCCCGTTTGCAGGAGCGCGTTGATCACATCGTTGGCATCGGCGGGTTTGGAGAGATAGTCGGTCGCGCCGATTTTGACCGCGGCCACCGCGGTGGCGATGGCGCCATATCCGGTCAGGACGACGATCCGGCTGTCGGGGCGGCGTTCGCGCAAAACCTCGACCACATCGAGGCCATTACCATCCTCGAGCCGCAGATCGACCACGGCATAGGCGGGCGGCCTTGCGGTCGCGATCGCTTTGCCAGCGGCAACCGAGCCCGCCATCTCGACCGAGAACCCCCGACGCTCCATCGCTTTGGCGAGGCGCTTGAGAAAGGCCTCGTCGTCATCGACCAGAAGAATGGACGGATCGCGCCCAAGATCGAGAGTATCTGTCGTCATGCATTAATCCCTTATGCTGCATATGACGATGCCGCCATATTTCCCCAAGGTCAATTCGCGGCTGCAGCTGCCTTGGCATAGCAAGCGGTGCGTGTGGCGATTGTGTCGGCAGAATCGTCGCGGCGGAAGAAATCGGTCACGCCATATCCGGGCAAGACAAGGTAGGTGAAGGTAGAATGATCAACGGTATAGAATTGGGGATCATCGTCGTTCTTCTTGTAATAGGTCTTGTAGGCCCGCGAGGCTGCGGCGACCTGTTCTGGCGAACCGGTCAGACCAAGCATTCTTTCGTGAAAGTAGTCGGTGAACGCGGCCACAACTTCGGGCGTATCGCGATCGGGATCGACTGTGATGAAAACCGGGCGGACAGAGATGCCCTGCTCGGCGAGAAGATCGGTGGCGTCTGCGTTGCGCTGGGAATCCAGCGGGCAGACATCGGGACAGAAGGTATAGCCGAAGTAGAGGAGCGTCGGTTCGGTAATCACGTCCTGATCGGTTAGGGTTTGGCCGTTTTCATCGACAAGCGTGAAGGGGCCACCCACCGCACCGGCAGATTGCGAACCGGGGCAGTCTGCAAAGACATCGTCCTCGCCACCCGTCATCGTCGCAACATAGGTCGCCGCGATCAGAATGATCATTGCGATACCTGCCCCAACCGCGATCAGCCTTTGCATATTCGGTCCTTTCTGTTCGGGCGCATTGATCGCCGCTAGATCGGGAAATAACAATAGTCCAGCCAGTCACAATAATTCGAGCGGGCCCATGCCGGTATCCGAGCTAGAACTCTTTCAGGACCGCGCCCGCAGCGATTGGGTCAGGCTGCGGACGCTGGTGACCTTGCGGTGGATTGCCATTGCCGGTCAGGTCGCCGCGCTTTTTGTCGCTTCTGAGATCTTCCGTCTCCAGATCGAGATTGGCCTCGTCGCCCTCGCGGTGGGCGCTTCGGTTCTTGCCAATCTGTTTTCGACCTTTCTTTTCCCGCAGAGCACGCGCCTGACGGTCACGCAGGCCACGGTTATGCTTCTCTTCGATCTTTTGCAGCTTGGCCTTCTTCTTTATCTGACGGGCGGGCTCAACAACCCGTTTTCGATCCTCATGCTCGTGCCGGTCACGATCGCGGCGACCTTTTTGCCGCTGCGGAGCACCGCTTTGATTGGCGGGGTGTCGATCCTTCTAGTCACGGCGCTGAGCCGGTTCTTTTTTCCGATCGTCCTTCCCGGCGGCGCGGAGATTGGCCTGCCAAATCTTTTTCTGTTCGGCTTTTGGGTGGCCATGATGATCGGTGTTACCTTTCTGGGCCTTTATGCCCGACAGGTCACAAGCGAGATGCACTCGATGGGGGACGCGCTTTTGGCGACCCAGATGGCGCTGTCGCGCGAGCAGAAGCTGACCGATCTCGGCGGGGTTGTCGCCGCGGCGGCGCATGAGCTTGGCACGCCGCTTGCGACGATCAAGCTGGCCAGTTCAGAGCTTCTGTCCGAGGCCGCAGACCGCGAAGACCTGATCGAAGATATCCGCCTCATCGGCGAACAGGCCGACCGCTGCCGCGATATCCTTCGCTCGATGGGGCGTGCCGGCAAGGACGACCAGATGCTGCGCCGAGCTCCGCTTGAGGGGGTCGTACTTGAAGCGGCCGAACCGCACGCCCATCGCGGAAAATCCCTGAGCTTTGCGGTCTCCTCCGATACCGAACACCCCAAGCGCCAGCCCGTGATCGAGCGCAGGCCGGAAATCGTGCACGGGCTACGCAATCTGATCCAGAATGCCGTCGACTTTGCCGAAAGCGCCGTCGAGATCGAGGTTCATTGGGATGCCGAGACGATCAGCCTTCGGATTTCGGACGATGGGCCGGGCTATCCACCCTCTCTGATCGGGCGGATTGGTGATCCCTTTGTCAGAAACCGCAAGGCAGAAGAGGCTGGTGGCGAACGACCGGGGTATGAGGGGATGGGCCTTGGCCTTTTCATTGCCAAGACCCTTTTAGAGCGATCCGGCGCGCGGCTCGAATTCTCGAATGGAATGGGGCGGGTCACGGGGCGCCGGCAGGGTGGCGCCATCATATTCGTCGAGTGGCCGCGCGATGCCATAGATCCCGCCCGAGATAGGGCACACGGCCCCTTGGGCGAAAACCCACAGATCATCTAGTCGATCCTTAAGGCACCATTAACCAATTTCTCCGAGCTTTTCTGCGGAAACAAAGGATTCGCAGAATGCAATCGGTCGTTGGTTTTTGGCCCTTTTTTGTTGGAATTACCGCCGTTCTGGGCGCGGCGACCTATCTGAGCTTTCTCAGATATATGTTCCGCCCTCGCAAACAGACCGCACGCGAATTATTGCGCGAGGCGGAAAGCGCTGTCGCCTTTCTGTTCGATGGTCATGTACTTGTTGATTCCTCGCCGCTTGCCAAACGTTTGATGCCCGCTCGCGACAAAGGGCAATCCGATTGGGAGGCCTTCATCCGCCTCTTCTTGGCCCAGTTTCCCCAGCTTCGCGTTGCTTTGGCGTCGCTTTCGTCAGACGGGCGCAAGCGCATCGTCTCGCCCAATGATCCTACGCTCTCGCTTGATGCGGAATGGTGGGACGGCTACTCGCGGATCACCTTCGACAATAACTCCGAAACCGGAGAGCGCTCTGCAACCGACCGGCTCATCGCCGCCTCACTTGAACAAGAGGTCTCGAGCCTGCGCGCCATTTCCGAAGATGCGCCAATGTTGATCTGGAAGGAGGATGCGACCCGACAAATTGTCTGGGCCAACAACTCCTATCTCAATTTGGTTGACAGTCTGATCGTGGCACAAAGCGACATCGGTCCGACCTGGCCCCCCCGCAATATCTTTTCGCGCTTCGACATTCCGGTCGACGAGCAGGGTTACAATACCAAGCGGGTCCGGCTCGATTCAATCGAGGGCGAGGCCGAAACCTGGTTTGAGATTTCGAGCGTCAGGCGCGGACGCGAGATAGTCCGTTTCGCTGTTGATATAGCGGCAGTCGTGCGGGCCGAAGCGACCCAGCGGGCTTTTGTCGACACGCTCAGCAAAACATTTGCCCAACTTTCGATCGGCTTGGCCATTTTCGGCCGCGATCG
>RFZI01000042.1 GCA_009920775.1 Paracoccaceae bacterium
CGCCCCGATATCGGGGCGGTTTTGAAGGATATTTTGAGTGCCTAGTTGGCCTGACGGCGCAGGAACGCGGGAATCTCGATCTTTTCCTGATCGGGATCGGTTTCTGACGCGTGGCTCTGCGGGCGCGGTTGCGGCTGAAGCCGGTGATCGGCGGCAGGAGCCTGACCGTGGCCGGTCATGCGGTTGATGAGCGAGTTGATGCCAAAGCGCGGCTTTTCGGGCTCGCCCAACGGACGCTGGGCCGACATCGGCTGACGCTGGGGGGCCGGGCTGCTGTCCGGCACCTTGGAAACAGCCGCTTGGAGGCGGCGCATTGCGTCGGGCGACGGGGTTCCCGGGGCCCGCGGGGCAACGAAGGCATCGGGGGCACGATCCATCGGCGGCTCTGCACGCGGGGTGTAGGCCGGCGGCGGCAGGTCGTCCTCGGCCAGTTCGGGCTCAAATTCCTCGAAGATATCCTCGGCCTGCTCGGCGGCCGTCATGTCCATCTCGTCCTCGAACAGGTTTTCCTGAACGGGGTTGGATTGAACAACCTGTGTCCGCGCGGCGGCGACTGCTGCGGCAGCGGGGCGGGCGGTGGGTTGAGCCACCGGCTGAGCGACAGGCTTGGGCGCCGGCTGTGCGGCGACGAGCGGCTGGGCCATCGACCGGCGCGGCAGCGGGGCCTCGGCCTTGCTTACCGCGGCATCGATGCCAGTCGCCACGACCGAAACACGCATCCGGCCGTCCATCGAGGTATCGAGGGTCGAGCCGACGATGATGTTGGCTTCGGGATCGACCTTCTCGCGGATCTTGTTCGCGGCTTCGTCAAGCTCGAAGAGCGTAAGGTCATAGCCGCCGGTGATGTTGATAAGAACGCCGCGTGCACCTTCGAGGCTGATCTCGTCGAGGAGCGGGTTGGCGATCGCCTTCTCGGCGGCCTCGATCGCGCGGCTCTCGCCGGTGGCCTCGCCGGTGCCCATCATGGCCTTACCCATCTCGTCCATCACGGCGCGCACGTCGGCGAAATCGAGGTTGATGAGGCCGGGGCGCACCATGAGGTCGGTCACGCCCTTGACGCCCTGATAGAGCACATCGTCGGCCATCGCGAAGGCTTCGGTAAAGGTAGTGTGTTCGTTGGCAAGGCGGAACAGGTTCTGGTTGGGGATGATGATCAGCGTATCGACGACCTTCTGCAGCGCCTCAACGCCATCCTCGGCCTGACGCATCCGCTTGGCGCCTTCGAACTGGAAGGGCTTGGTCACCACGCCCACGGTCAGAACACCCAGCTCACGGGCCGCCTGCGCGATGATCGGTGCAGCACCCGTTCCGGTGCCGCCGCCCATGCCGGCGGTGATAAAGCACATATGCGATCCGGCAAGGTGATCGACGATCTGCTCGATGCTCTCTTCAGCAGCCGCAGCGCCAACAGTTGCGCGTGCCCCTGCCCCGAGACCTTCGGTGACCTTGAGGCCCATCTGGATCTTCGACTTGGACTTGGATTGCTGGAGCGCCTGAGCGTCGGTGTTGGCAACCACGAACTCTACGCCCTCGAGCTCTTTTTCGATCATGTTGTTGACCGCGTTGCCGCCGGCCCCGCCAACGCCAAATACGGTGATCCGGGGTTTCAGATCTTCTTGCCCGGGCATCGAGAGGTTCAACGTCATACTAAATCCGCCTGTCTGTTACGGGCCCGTCTTGGAGCGGGCATTCCTTGCCTAAATTGCTGTGATCCTATCGACTTGTGGCCATCAGGTCACGAGAAAAACATCAAAACCCCACAAAATATGGAGTCAGGCAGCGATTTTTCCGCCGGATATCGGCGAATGAGCAAAATCTTGCGTATTACCAGTTATCCCTGAACCATTTGACGGCCCTTCTGAGCGATCTGGCGGGGTAGCTGGAGGCGGGAATCTCGAAATCCCACCATTCGTCCTGGGGATTCGCGGCGAAAAGCGAGAGGCCGACAGCGGCCGAAAAGCCGGGGCCGGAGGCCGCCTGCGGCAAGCCCTGAACCCGCAAGGGGCGACCGAGTCGCACTTGCCGGCCGAGAATGCGGCTGGCGAGGCCGTCGAGGCCGGGGATCTGGCTGCCGCCGCCGGTCAGCACGATCTGCTGGCTCGGCAGGTGTTCAAACCCGGCCGCATCAAGCCGCGCCTTCACCTCTTCAAGGATCTCTTCGACCCGCGGGCGCATGATGCCGATCAGCTCAGCGCGACTCACCGTGCGGCGGTCGTGTTCCCAATCGCCCGTTTCGCCTTGGGTCTCGATCATTTCGCGGTCGTCCATGCCGGTGGCAACGACACCGCCATAGAAGGTCTTAATCCGCTCGGCGGTCGACATCGGAACCTGAAGTCCCATCGAGATATCCGAGGTGACATGATCGCCGCCCATACGCACCGCATCGGCATAGATCATGTGCTTTTTCATAAAGATAGAGATCGACGTTGAACCACCGCCCATATCGATGCAGGCGGCGCCAAGCTCTTGTTCGTCCTCCACAAGGCTCGCCAGACCAGCCACATAGGCCGAGGACGCAATCCCCGCCAGCTCGAGATCGCAGCGCTTGACCGCATAGAGGATGTTCTGAAGCGCACTGGCATCAACCGTCAGAAGGTGAAGATCGGTGGTCAGGCGGTTGCCCATCTGCCCACGGGGATCGGCAAGGCCGGTGCGGTGATCGAGAGCGAAGTTTACAGGATGAGCGTGCAGAACTTCCCGGTCTTCGCCATAGTCGGGCATATCGCAAGCGGCCAGCACCCGGCCGATATCGCCCTCGCGGACCGTGCCGCCATCGATCTCGACCTCACCATCAAGGCCATAGGATCGGGGCCGTGCGCCGCTGAGCGAAACGATGGCGTGATCAACCCGCAGGTTGGCCATCTTCTGCGCGGCCGTAACGGCGGTGCGGATTGCGCGTTCGGTTTCCTGCATGGCGTCGATTTCGCCGAAACGAACCCCGCGCGAGCGGGTCGTCGCCGCGCCGATCACCCGAAACGAGCTTTGCCCCGCCATCGGACCGATCCCATCGCTCTCGCGGAAGCGGTCGGGTCCGTCGAAGCGCAGGACGAGGCAGGCGATCTTGGATGTCCCTATGTCGAGAATCGCGATGACACCGCGCTGAAGAGCCGCCTGCCGGATCGCACGCATGGCGCGCTGGGTTTCGTAAAGTTGCCGCATCTAGTTGCCTGTTCCTGAAACTGCCGCATTGATTTGCCGCATCTCTGCGGCAGCCCCCCCGGTCAGCCTTATGGTTGGCCGATCCGGATTTCGCATATCGACCGCAACGATATCGCGTTCGAGAAGATCTTGTGTCTGCGCCATGACGACGACGCGCTGGAGCGCCGCGATGGCATTGTCCTGCGGCAGCATGATCCGCTGACCGCGCTCGAGAACGAGATCCCAGCGCCGGTCTCCCATCCGCACGAGGCCCCGCAGATGCGGCGCTATGGGGCGGGCTGCGGCCATGATCGCCAACGCCTCGCCGAGCGCTTCTTTGGCCCCATCTCCGGCCACCAAGAGCAGGTCGGGCCGGTCGGCGCGTGTTGCTACGGCGCCCATGTCGGTTCCGTCGCGGTCGATAAGGTGCAAACCGTCATCCTGCCGCCAAAGAGCCACCGGAATACGGGGTGTGACATGAATCTCGAGGATTCCCCCGGACTTTACCCGCACCGTCGCATCTGCAACCGCCCCGACCTTAAGCACCGCCGCCCGCAGCGCATCGAGGTCGAGGTCAAACGATGTCATCGGGAAATCCAGCGGCAGAACCTGGCGGATCGCTTCGGCGACCTCAGGTCCGGCCCCGTCGATCGCCATCGCTGTGACGGTAAACTCCGGGCGGGTTTCGATGGAATTCCGCACCTCGGCCACACCGGCAAAGAACATGGCCCGGCGCTGATCATCGGCGAACCAGACGGTTGCGATGACGCCGATCAGTACGAGCGGCACGCCGATACGCAATGATTGCCGGACCCCCGGTGTGAGCATCCAACGCTGCCAGCGATAGCTCCAGCGGCTCGGGGACGGGTCGCGGTGCGAGGAGAAGCCTATCGATGACATGACGCATCCTCCACCAGCCAGCGGCACAGTTCGGGGAAGCTGATCCCGACATGGGCCGCCTGCTCAGGGGCCAACGATGTCGGGGTCATGCCGGGCTGGGTGTTGGTTTCCAGAAGCACAAGGCCATCGAGGCCGCGGGCTTCGTCCCAGCGGAAATCGGTGCGCGACAGGCCGCGGCAGCCGAGCGCTTGATGGGCGCGCAGCGCATAGTCGAGGCAGGCCCCGGCAATCTCTTCAGGAATTTCGGCGGGGATCACATGGCGCGAGCCGCCGGTCGCGTATTTCGCGTGATAGTCATACCAGCCGCTTGTGAGGATGTCGGTCACGGTAAGGGCGCGGTCGCCCATCACCGTCACGGTCATCTCGCGGCCCGGCGCATAGGCCTCAACCATCACTGTCTCGGGCATCGCGTCGTCAAGCTGCGGCGGGGTATTGGCGGCATCGTGGACGATATAGACGCCAACCGACGAGCCTTCGTTGTTGGGCTTGACCACATAGGGCGGCGGCATGACGTGGCGTTGGCGCACCTCGTCGCGGGCGGCCAAAAGGCTCGGGACAACAGGCAGGCCCGCAGCGCGGTAGACCGCCTTGGTCCGTTCCTTGTCCATCGCAAGAGCCGAGGCCAGAACGCCGGAATGGGTATAGGGCAGGCCCAGCCATTCAAGGATGCCCTGCACGCAGCCATCCTCGCCCCAGCGCCCGTGCAGGGCGTTAAAGACGACATCGGGCGCAGCAGCCTTGAGCTGATCGACGATATCTTGGCCTGCGTCAATGGTGGTGACGGCAAAACCGGCGGCCTCGAGGGCGCGGACGCACTCACGGCCCGAGCTGAGAGAAACCTCACGCTCGGCCGATGGTCCACCCATCAACACAGCCACTTTGGGAGCCGTACCGCCCGACATTCCCGCTGCCTCACACGCAGGCCTTTTTGGCCCGTCATTCGTTACATTCGACCCTTGCCCGGGGTCAGGCCGTTCGGCCCAGTATCTAGTCTAGTCTTTGCTCGTATCCGGGGCCGGTTCGCCGACCCTCATGATTTCCCACTCTAGCGTGATACCACTTGAATCGTAAACCTTTTTTCGCACCTCTTCGCCCAATCCCTCGAGGTCGGCAGCGGTGGCGCCGCCTGCGTTCGTCAGGAAATTGGCGTGCTTTTCGTTCATCACTGCCCCGCCCTTGCGCGCCCCGCGCATGCCCGCATCTTCGATGACCTTCCAGGCCTTCAACTCATGCGTATCGTCGGCCCGCCCCGTCGAAGAATAGCCCGCCGGATTACGGAACGTGCTGCCGGCGGTGCGGTCTTTCGTGGGCTGGGTTTCGTCGCGCTTGGCAAGCTGGGCTTCCATGCGGGCCGCAAGCTCGGCCGGATCGCCCTGCGGGGCGGCAAAGCGGGCGGCGATGATCGCGGCCCCTTCCGGCAGGGTGCTTTGGCGGTAGCGCAGGTCGAGGCCGCTGGCGGCGATTTCCTCGCGGCGGCCATCGCGGTGGATGACCTCAACCGACACCAGAACATCCGCCACATAGGAGCCATAGCAGCCCGCATTCATCCGCACCGCGCCACCGATCGTGCCAGGAATGGTCCGCAGGAAGGTCAGATCGCGCCCCGCCTCGGCTGCCTTGCGGGCCACATGGGCGTCGAGCGCGGCGGCTCCGGCAATCACCTGATCGCCCTCAATTTCAATGCCGTTGAAGCCGCGACCCATGCGGATCACCACGCCACGGATGCCGCCATCGCGGACGATGAGGTTGGAGCCCACGCCCATGACGAAAACTGGCACTTCGGGGTCGAGAGCGGCAAGGAACGCCGCCAGATCATCGGCATCGGCCGGCTGAAAGAGCCAATCCGCAGGCCCGCCCACGCGCATCCATGTCAGGTCTGCCAAGGGGCGGTTCTCGGTCAAGGTTCCCCGAGGCGTGGGCAGTTTGGTGGGCATTGGCACGGCCTGTTCGTTGATCTCGTCAGACACGCCAACCGGCGCGGTCCTTTTCAGAGTGCATAATCCCTCTCGCGCCGGCCTTCCAGCCTTGGTTCGGGAACTAACGGGATTTGGTCCTCGCAAACCAGCCGTATATCCCGCGCGCCAGCGCCCCTACGAAGAGACCGACAAACACCGGCCCTGTTAGAAACAGGGCGACAGCAAGATAGAGATAGGCATCCCAGTCCTCTGCCAATTGGGTTTGCCGAACCGCCAAAGCAAGGCCCAAACAGGCGAGCACCCCGAACCCTGTCAGCATTTTCCAACGACGCCGTGCCGTCAAATACCACCCGCCCGCCGCGCCGGCCGCCATGAGGGCCAGCGCGAAGAGATCGAGAGGTGTCACGCTTGGCCGCCTCCGACCTGTCGCCGGACCCAACGCAGGAGATACCGCACCGGCCAGCGCAAGACAGATGCCGCCGCCGCCAGAACAACGATCGCGACGAAGGGGCCATTTTGAATCAGAAGCCAGACCCAAAGCGGAAGACCCACGGCAATCAGGAAATAGGCGCGTCGCCAATGATCGTCGCTCGAGGGGATCATTGCCAAGACGTTGGCGAGGATCAGCCAGACGAATGAGAGAACAAGAGAGGTCGTCATGTCTATTTCCTCGTCTTTACGAGAAGCGCCGGAGGCACATACAGCACCCGGAAAGGCGCTTCGGGCTTCCTCTGTTAAAGCAGGTGGAGGGTCGCGTTGACAAGAAAGAACAGTTGGGCCCGATGGCGTCTCAGAAGGCTTGGGTCAAGCGCTTCGGTTGAGCCGCTCGGGCAGGCCATGCGCCCATGTGCTGATCGTGCCCGCGCCAAGACAAACGACGATATCACCCGGCTTGGCCTCGGCCCGCACCAGCGCCTCGAGGCCATTTTCATCGAGAACCGCCACGGCATGGCGATGCCCGTGCGACGTGATCCCTGCGACCAGATCTTCGCGGGTGGCCCCGGGGATCGGCTCTTCGCCGGCGGCATAGACTTCGGCGATACCCACCACATCCGCATCATTGAAGCAGGAGCAGAAATCCTCGAAAAGATTGGACAGGCGCGTATAGCGGTGCGGCTGGTGCACGGCGATCACCCGGCCCTCCGAGGCCTGCCGCGCGGCCTTCAGAACCGCTGCGATTTCAACAGGATGGTGGCCGTAGTCGTCGATGATCGTGACGCCATTCACCTCGCCCACCTTGGTAAAGCGGCGGTTGACCCCGCCAAAGGCCGCCAGCGCGGCGCGGATCTCGTCCTTCTTCATGCCGAGATGGCGGGCTACGGCCACGGCAGCCAAAGCGTTGGACACGTTATGGTCGCCTGGCATCGGCAGGGTGCAGCCTTCGATCACCTGATCCTCGGCCTGCAGCGCAATATCGAAGTGGGCCACGCCCTTGGAATAGCGCAGGTTTACCGCCCGCACATCGGCCTGCGCGTTAAAGCCGAAAGTCACCACGCGGCGGTCGGTGATCTTGCCGACGAGCGACTGGACCTCGGGATGATCGGTGCAGCAGACAGCGATGCCGTAGAAAGGGATGTTCGAGACGAAATCCGTGAAGCCCTTGCGCAGGTTCTCGATCGTGCCCCAGTGCTCCATATGCTCGGGGTCGATGTTCGTCACGATCGCAATGGTCGCAGGCAGGCGGTTAAAGGTGCCGTCGCTCTCGTCGGCCTCGACCACCATCCATTCGCCCTGCCCCACGCGGGCGTTCGAGCCATAGGCATGGATGATGCCGCCATTGACCACGGTCGGATCGAAATGGCCTGCGTCGAGAAGGGCCGCGACCATCGTCGTGGTCGTCGTCTTGCCGTGGGTTCCTGCCACGGCGACGTTGGACTTGAGGCGCATAAGCTCGGCCAGCATCTCGGCGCGGCGCACCACGGGCAGCTTTCGGCGGCGGGCCTCATCAAGCTCGGGGTTGCCCTTCTTGATCGCCGAGGAAATCACCACCACGGCGGCGTTCTCAAGGTTCTCGGCCCGCTGGCCTTCGAAAATCTGCGCCCCCATCGAGGCAAGACGGTCGGTGATCTTGGTGGCCTTCAGGTCAGACCCCTGCACCGAATAGCCGTGGTTCAACAAAACCTCGGCGATCCCCGACATCCCGATCCCGCCGATACCGACGAAATGGATCGGGCCGACATCGAGGGGAAGTTTGGTCGCGGCAGCGTTCATGGCTGGCTCCTTTGTCCGGCGAGCTCTTCGACGAGGGCTGCAAGCCGGTCTGTTGCATCGGGGCGGCCACAGCCCAAAGCGGCGGCGGCCATGGCGCTGGCCTTCTCAGGCGCGCCAAGGATCGCGGCTATCTGCGCGCTGAGGGCCGAAACATCAAGGGCGGATTCGGGGATGAGCACAGCGCCGCCTGCTTCGACCATCGCGCGGGCGTTGGCGGTCTGCTCGTCGCGGATGGCGATGGCGAGGGGGATAAAGATCGCGGGCCGCCCGATGATCGAGATGTCGGCCACGGTCGAGGCGCCGGAACGGGCGATCACCAGCTGCGCCTCGGCAATACGGCGGGGCATATCGGTGAAAAAGCTCAGAACCTCAGCGGAAATCCCAGCCTCGGCATAGGCGGCGGTGACGCGCTCGATATCCTCGGGCCGCGCTTGGTGAAAGACGCGCACATGGCGGCGCAGGGCATCAGGCAGGGCCTCGAGCGCGGGCGGAACCATGTCCGACAGAAGCCGCGCCGCTTGGCTGCCACCAGTGACGAGGATCGCCATCGGATAATCGCCCGGCGGGATATAGCCGGCGCCCGCCCGTTCGAGGATCGCAGCGCGGACGGGGTTGCCGGTGTGGATGCCTTCAATGCCGTTCGGCAAAGCGGTCGGCCATGTGCCGCAAGCCACCTTGTTCACCCGCCGCGCGAAGACCTGATTGACCCGCCCCAGAACGCCGTTCTGCTCGTGGATCATCCGCGGCACGCGCAGGGCCCAAGCCGCCGCCATCGCCGGGATCGCTGGATAGCCGCCAAAGCCGACGACCGCCGCCGGCCGATCCCGCAGCATCCGCCACTTCGCCGCGCCAATGCCGGCAAGGATGCGGAACGGGACTAGGAGCTTCGCAGCAATGCCTCCCCGCGCGAAGGTCGCACTTGCCACTTGCGTGACCTCGACCTCTTTGGGGAAGCCCCCCGCGTAGCGCGCGCCGCGTGCGTCGGTCGAGAGCTTCACGCGCCAGCCGCGTTTCACCATCTCTTCAGCGAGGGCCTGAGCGGGAAACATATGCCCGCCGGTGCCTCCGGCAGCGATGACAAGAAGCGGCGCGGCCATCAGTGGCCCCGGCGCGAGAGGATGTCGCCCATCTTGCCTTGCGGGCGCGAGCGGGTGAAGGCCAAGAGCATCCCCACCATCACGCCCCCCGCGATGAGCGAGGAGCCGCCGTAGGACACAAACGGCAGGGTCATACCCTTGGCGGGCAGAAGGCGCACCGCCACGCCCATATTGATCATCGCCTGCACGCCGAAGGCGCAGGCTAGGCCGGTTCCGGCGATGCGGATGAAGGGATCCCGCTCGCCCATCAACCGCGCGAGCGAGCGCGTCACGATCACCATGTAGAGAACGATGATCGCCAAAACGCAGACAAGGCCATATTCCTCGGCCGCCACGGCAATGATGAAATCAGTATGGGCATCGGGGAGCGACCACTTCACCTGCCCCTCGCCCACGCCCACGCCAAAGAACCCGCCCTCGCGGATCGCGTTGGCCGCATAGCCAAGTTGGGTGCGGGGATCGACCTCGGGACTGAGGAAGCCGTCGATGCGGCGGGCGAAGTGTTCGGAAATGTTATAGGCAAAGATCCCCGCTCCGATAACAAGACCGGTCACGCCGAAGATCAGAAACATCGGGGCGCCAGCGACAAAATACATGACACCCCAGGCGAAAATGACGAGCGCCGCTTGACCGAAATCCGGCTGAAGCGCGAGCATCAGACAAATCGCCACCGTCAATACAAAGGAATAGGTCTTGCCCGGCGGGCCGCCGATCTCATAGCTCGCCGCCATGAGCCATGCGACCACGACGATGAAAACGGGCTTGAGAAATTCGGAAGGCTGAACCGAGGCGAAGCCCAGCGAATACCAGCGCACCGCGCCTTTCCCGAAATCCGTCCCAAGAAAGGGCAGAAGCGCCAGCGCCACAAAAGCTGCGAGGAACCCTAGAACCGCGAGCCGCCGCACGAGGCGGGGCGACATCATCGAGGTGACGATCATTGCGGCAATCGCCATGCCGCCAAAGGCAGCTTGCCGGGTCACATAGTAGAAGGGCGGCAAACCATTGCGCTCGGCCAAGGGCGGCGAGGCGGCAAGGCCAAGAAGCAGGCCGATCCCGAAGAGGATCAGAATGCACGACATCGTCCAACGGTCGATCGTCCGCCACCAGCGGGGAATGATGGGATCGCCGGTCTGCGCCGGCACGGTGCCATAGACCATTTCAGTCATGGGATGGGTCCGCCTGCTGCCTCTGTCTGCCCGTTTGCCGGGTCTCGCGACCAGACTATCCGCTTGTCCCCGCGATTTCCAGCGAAATACCCCACATCAGCGGCCTTGCGCCGGACGCGGATTCACGGCAGGCGGGGGGCATGGAAGTCCAGACCCTCATCCTCGGCGCCGGCGCGGCCGGCATGTTCTGCGCGGCCCATGCGGGGCCCGGCGCTCTGGTCGTCGATCACGCCCGCGCACCGGGCGAAAAGATCCGCATTTCCGGCGGTGGGCGCTGCAATTTCACCAACCGCGACCTGACTTTTGCCAATTTCCTCTCCGATAACCGGCATTTCCACAAATCGGCCCTCTCGCGCTATACCCCGCAGGATTTCATCGCCCTGATCGAGCGCCACGGCATCCGCTGGCACGAAAAGACGCTGGGCCAGCTGTTCTGCGACACCTCCGCCAAAGAGATCATTGCCATGCTGCGCGCCGAGATGGCGAAGGCCGGGGCCGACCTCTGGCTCGAGACCGAGATCGGCGCAATCACCCACGATGGCACCGCCTTCCGCGCAACCCTAAGCCGCGACGGGCGCGAGCATCGGATCACCGCCCGCAATCTCGTCGTCGCTACGGGGGGCAAGTCGATCCCCAAGATGGGCGCCACGGGCCTTGCCTATCGTATCGCCGCCGATTTCGGCCTGCGCGTGACCGAGACCCGCGCGGGCCTTGTCCCCTTCACCTTCGAGGGCGAGCGCTTCCGCCCCCTCGCAGGCGTGGCCTTGCCGGTGCGCATGGCCGCCGCCAAAGGCCCTGCCTTCGAGGAAGCCATGCTCTTCACCCACCGCGGCCTCTCTGGCCCCGCCACCCTGCAAGCCTCGTCCTATTGGCGCGAGGGCGAAGAGATCACTGTCGACCTCACGCCCGGATTTGACCTTGCCGAGCGCCTCAAGGCCGCCCGCCGCGAAGCGCCGCGCAAGAACATGACGACGATCCTCGCCCAATCCTTCCCAGCCCGCGTCATCGACCATCTGTCGGGCGAGATGGACCTGACGGGCAATGCCGCCGAATGGTCCGACAAGCGGATCGCGGGTCTTGTGGACGCGCTGCGCCACTGGCGCCTCAAGCCCTCCGGCACCGAAGGCTATCGCACCGCCGAGGTGACCGTGGGCGGCATCGACACCCGCGATTTGGATTCCGCCACGATGATGGCCCGCGCCGTCCCTGGCCTTTATTTCATTGGCGAATGCGTGGATGTGACCGGCTGGCTCGGCGGCTACAATTTCCAATGGGCCTGGTCCTCGGCCTTCGCCGCAGGCGCCGCGATCCGCGCGCGCGCCTAGCCGAGATCGGGCCTAGCCGAGCGCCGCCCGAACCCGCGCCGCGAAATCCTCGCCGCGCTTTTCGAAATTGTCATACTGGTCCGGCCGATCACATAGGCCTTGGCCACATGGCCCAGATGCGGGACCAGCCCGCCAAGCCCGCCTTCCTTCTGCAAGCCCCCACAAATCCAGCGGATCTTGTCGAAGGCCGCCAGCGCCTTGGCCGCGCTATCAACGTTGGTGGCTTTGCTATCATTCACATAGCGCACCCCGCCCGCCTCGGCGATCAGCTGGCTGCGATGCGGCAGACCGGGAAAGCTCGCAAACGCCGCCTCGATCGCCTTCGGCCCGATCCCGAGCGTCCGACACGCGGCATAGGCGGCGCAGGCATTCTGATGGTTATGCGCCCCCGGCAGTCCGGCAATCGACCGTAGATCAATCGAGGCCACCTGCCGCCCCTTTCGCGTCTCCGCAAGAAACCCCTTGCGAGCAAAAACATTCCACCCCTCGCCACCGAGCTTCTGCCCCGAAGAGACGCGGATCACCCGATCGTCCCCCATCCCCTCGGCCATCTGGCCCGCGAGAAACCGCCCCTCGTTCTCGTCAACCCCGATCACAGCCCGATCCGGCCCGCCCTCGGCAAAAAGCCGGCGCTTGGCCGCGAAATAGCCGCCGAGACCTGCGTGCCTGTCCAAATGATCCGGCGAGATATTCGTCAAAACAGCCACATCCGGCGTGAGCGACCGCGCCAGCTCCGTCTGATAGGACGACAGCTCCAACACCACCACCTCGCCATCCCGCGCCGGTGCAATGTCCAACACGCCCCGCCCGATATTCCCCGCCAGCTGCGTCGGCCGCCCGGCCTCGGTCAGGATGTGATGAATGAGCGCCGATGTCGTCGATTTCCCGTTCGAGCCGGTGACAGCAATCACCCGCGGCGTCACCTCGAAATCATCCCACTCATGCCCGCCGAACGAGCGGAAGAAGAGACCGATGTCATTGTCCACCGGCACCCCCACCTCCCAGGCGGCGGCAATCGCCGGATGCGGCGCCGGATAGAGATGCGGAATGCCCGGCGACGTAATCAGCGCAGCCACACCCTCGAGCGCCCCGTGCCGCGTAAAATCGACCAAAGCGATCCCGGCCGCCTCCGCCGCCTCGCGCGCCTGCACCCCGTCGTCCCAGGCAATGACCTCGGCCCCGCCCGCTTCCAAAGCGGCCACCGTCGCCTTGCCCGAGCGCCCAAGCCCCAAGACCGCAACCTTCCGATGTTCAAAGCCTCTGACCGGAATCATCCCCGCCTCCGCGTTCGGTGCAATCCTGCCGCGCCCCGCCCCGCAGCAACAAGGCCCTATTTCTTTTGGCCGAAAATACTCCGGGGAGCGCGAGGGGCTGGCCCCTCGCCTATCGGATCTTCAGCGTCGCCAGACCCAACATCGCCAGAATGAGCGAAATAATCCAGAACCGGATGACGATCTGTGGCTCCGACCAGCCCTTCTTTTCATAGTGATGATGGATCGGCGCCATGAGGAACACCCGCTTGCCGGTGCGCTTGAAATACATGACCTGAATAATCACGCTCAAGGCCTCGACCACGAAAAGCCCCCCGACGATCGCCAAAACGATCTCGTGCTTCGTCGCCACCGCAATCGCGCCCAAAGCCCCGCCCAGAGCAAGGCTGCCGGTATCCCCCATGAACACCGCCGCAGGCGGGGCGTTATACCACAAAAACCCGAGGCCGCCGCCGATAAGGGCCGCGCAAAAAATCAGGATCTCGCCGGTATCGGGCACATAATGGACCTCGAGATAGCTCGTGAAGTCGACGCGGCCCACGGCATAGGCGATCACGCCAAAGGCCCCCGCCGCAATCATCACCGGCATGATGGCAAGGCCATCAAGGCCATCCGTCAAATTCACCGCATTCGCCGCGCCCACAATCACGATCACCGCAAAAGGCACGAAAAGAACGCCCAGATTGACAAGCGTATCCTTGAAGATCGGCAAGGCCAGCTGGTTGGTCAGGCCCTCGGGATGCAGGCTCGCCCCCCAATAGCCCGCAACCGCCGCGACGAGAAGGCCAAGCAGCATCCGGATCTTGCCCGAAACCCCCGCAGTCGTCTGCTTGCTGACCTTCGCATAATCGTCGGCAAAGCCGATCGCGGCGAAAGAGAGGGTCACAAAGAGCACCATCCAGACATACTGATTATCAAGCCGCGCCCAGAGAAGCGTCGCAACGGTCAGCGCCGCGATAATCAAGAGGCCCCCCATCGTCGGCGTCCCCGCCTTGACGAAATGCCCCTCAGGTCCGTCCGTGCGGATCGGCTGGCCCTTGCCCTGTTTGCGGCGCAGAACGTTGATCAGCGGCCGCCCGAACATGAAGCCAAAGAGAAGCGCGGTCAGGAACGACCCGCCCGCCCGGAAGGTGATGTAGCGGAAGAGGTTGAAGAAGTCGCCGCCGTCAGAGAGGGCTGTGAGCCAGTAAAGCATATGATCAGGTCTCGGTTTCCGGGTTCGGTCTGCGTTGCCCCAATTTGCGCAGAACGTCAACGACAAGGCTGACCTTGCTGCCCTTGGAGCCTTTCACCAGCACAACATCGCCCGCATCGACGCAGCGGTGCACTTCGGGGAGTATCTCTTGCACGCTCTCGACCCAGCGGCCCCGCGCGGCCTCAGGTAGCGCCTCGTAGAGCGCCCGCATCCGTGGGCCGACGCAATGGACGACCGTCACCGCAGGCATAGAAGGATCAGCCGCCAGAGCCGCGTGCAGCTCGGCCTCGGTCGGCCCGAGCTCCAGCATATCGCCCAGAATGGCGATCCGGCGACCCTTCACCAGACGGCCGACCCCGTCGCGGGGCTTGCTGGAGGCAAGGACTTCGAGTGCCGCCGTCATCGAGGTGGGGTTGGCGTTGAAGGCGTCGTCGATCAGTTCGAGGTATTCCCCCGCCCGCGCCGGATCGAGGGTAATCTCCTCGCGGGTGCCGCGCCCCGCAGGCGGCTCCCAGGCAGCCAAATCGAGAAGCGCCTGCGCCAGATCGAGGCCTAGCGCCTCGACCACCGCCAGAACCCCCATCGCGTTCGTCGCGAAATGCCGCCCCTCGGAGGCAACCTTGAGGAGGACCGGCTGGCCGCTCGCCATTCCCCGCGCCACGGTCACGCCGGGATGGATGGCGAGGTCGGTGATCCGATACTGCGCTGCCTCGCCCTGCCCAAACCCCACAATCAGCGCCGATTGCGCCTCGGCGGCGGCACGCAGGATCGGCGTCACGTTGAGATCGGCGTTGATGACAGCCGTTCCGCCCGCCTCGAGCCCCTCGAAGATCGACGCCTTCTCGCGGGCGATCCCTTCGATCGAGGCAAAGGCCTCCAGATGCGCGGCGGCGACAGTGGTGATCATCGCCACATGGGGGCGGGCGATGCGAGAGAGCGGCGCGATCTCGCCGGGGTGGTTCATGCCGATCTCGATCACGGCAAACTCGGTTTCCGCAGGCATCCGCGCCAGCGTGAGAGGCACGCCCCAGTGGTTGTTATAGCTCGCCTCGGCGGCGTGGGTGCACCCTTGCCCCGACAGAACCGCGCGCAGCATCTCCTTGGTCGAAGTCTTGCCGACCGAGCCGGTCACGCCCACGACCTTGGCCGCCGAACGGGCGCGGGCCGCGCGGCCCAGCGCTTCGAGGGCGGTCTGCACGTCCGCGACGATCAAGAGCGGCGCGGCCTCTGTCAGGCCTTCGGGGATGCGGGAAACCAGCGCCGCGGCGGCGCCTTTCTCCAGCGCTTGGGCAACGAAATCATGCCCGTCACGGGCGGCGCTGAGGGCCACGAAGAGATCGCCGGGCTGGATCGTGCGGGTGTCGATAGAGACTCCGTTCGCCGCCCAGTCGCGGGTGCTCCGCCCGCCTGTCGCGGCGGCGGCCTCGGAGGAAGTCCAGAGCGCCATCAGATCGTTCCCTCAAGGGCCGCCACGGCGATACTCGCCTGTTCGGCATCGTCAAAGGGCAGCGTCTGATCGCCGATGATCTGGCCGCTCTCGTGGCCCTTGCCGCAGATGAGGAGCGCATCGCCCGGCCCCAGCGCATCGACGCCGATGAGGATCGCCTTGGCGCGGTCGCCCACCTCTTCGATGCGTGCCTCGCCCCCCGCCTCACGCGCGCCTGCCATGACAGCCGCGCGGATAGACCCCGGATCTTCGCTGCGGGGATTGTCGTCGGTGACAATGACATGATCGGCATTCCGGGCCGCTGCCGCTCCCATCAAGGGCCGCTTGCCCCGATCTCGATCGCCGCCGGCGCCAACAATGGCGATGATCCGGCCCAGAACATGCGGGCGGATTGCCTTGAGCGCGGTTTCCACTGCGTCTGGCGTATGGGCGTAATCGACATAGACCGCCGCGCCATTCTTGCGGGTGGCGGCAAGCTGCATCCGCCCGCGCACGGTCGAGAGCCGCGCCAGCGCATGAAAGACCTCGTCAGGATCGCTCCCCGCGCCAATCGCCAAAGCGGCGGCAACGGCCACGTTCGATGCCTGAAACCCGCCCACGAGCTTCAAGCGGACAACCCAAGGCTTGCCTTCATAGACGAGCCGAAGCGTCTGGCCAGTGGCATCGAAATGCTGCCCCGCAAGGCAGAGATCGGCCCCTTCGCCATGGCCCACGGTGATCACCGGATGGCCCGCCGCGCGGGCGATCTCGGCCACCTCCGCTCCGCGCGGATCATCGAGATTGACGACCGCCGTGCCCTCGGGCGGCAGAACGCGGGTGAAGAGCCCCATTTTGGCGGCGAAATAGGCCTCGAAGGTCTGGTGATAGTCGAGGTGGTCTTGGGTGAAATTCGTAAACGCCGCAGCGGCCAGCTGCACACCGTCAAGCCGGCGCTGGTCAAGCCCGTGGCTCGAAGCCTCCATCGCCATATGCGTGACACCCGCCTTGGCCGCCTCGGCCATGACCTTGTGCAGGGTGATCGGCTCGGGCGTGGTGTGGCGCAGGGGATAGGTCCAGGCGCCTTCGACACCGGTTGTGCCGATATTCACCGCCTTCTCGCCCATATCCTCCCAGATCTGGCGACAGAAGGTTGAGACCGAGGTCTTGCCATTGGTGCCGGTCACCGCCACGGCGGTTGCGGGCTGGGCGCCGAACCAGAGGGCGGCGGCATTGGCGAGGGTCTGGCGCGGGTCTTCAGCGACGACGAGCGCTATGCCCGCGGCGTGGGCTTTTGCCCGCAGGAGGGCCGCACCTTCCGCATCCGTCAGAATTGCCGAGGCGCCCCGTTCAATCGCGGTCTCGGCAAATTCCGCGCCATGGACTTTGCTTCCTGGCAGGGCAGCGAAGAGAAA
>RFZI01000043.1 GCA_009920775.1 Paracoccaceae bacterium
ATATTCATCTACTTTAGCAAATGACCACTTTGGATGTGTTGCTGTAAATGTAACAATCCCACCATCAACTTTTGCGAGGTCACGGTCGGATATACGGACGTATGCACTCAGACGCTTACGGTGACCATCACATGAACTGCCGATACCGCGAAGGGACCAAGTGCACGCAGCCGAGGGCCGACGCCTACGGGCGGCACGTACCGCCGCGCGTCTGCGCGGTCTGCGACCACTACGACGGGCCCGCTAGGGGCGCCGGCGACCGCGTCGAGGTGGTCACGCTCGTCGAGAGCGTAGCCGCATCGCGACCGGACTTGTCGTCGGTCACGGTGGTTCCGGCAGACGGGAAGATCGCCGCATCGTCGAGGGGGTCTTCGGCGAGGATCTTTTCAAGGTCGGATCGCGTCGAGGGATCGAAGTGGACTCCGCTTTGATCAAGGCTGAGGCCGATCGGCGGCTCGCCCATGCGCCCCGGAAGGACTGAGCGCAAGAAAGCGCCTTCAACCCTGAGAAGGTTGGCGCCGGTCCAGTCGGCGACCTTGCCGCCCGCTGAAAACATAAAGCCGCCGCAGGGGCGCTGCGGCGGCTTTGTCATTCTTTGTCGATGTGTCAGCCACCGGAGGCGAGGCTGCCAAGCCCGTTGATCTGGAACAATGTGCCGGTCGCCGCCGAGATCGCCTTGTTGAACTGAACGAACGGGGCTTCGGTGACGTAGACCGCATCGCCATCGCGGATCGCGAAGTCGCGGGCCATGAACACGCCGTTGGGCTGTGTCAGATCAAGCACATAGATCATGCGCTGCGTGCCAATGAGCTGGGGATCACCGACAAGCTGCTGGGAGATTTCTTCGGGTTCGTTGCGGAACACGAAAATGCCGGTCGGATCTGCCGCGACAGAAGAGAGGCCACCGACCTGTGCAAGCGCGTCGATCACTGAGATCGTCTGGCTAAAGAACGGCACGCGCCGTTGCGAGCCGGTCGCACCAAGCGCGGTAAAGCTGCGGCTGTCGTCTTCAACTGTGATGCGGTCGCCGTTTCTGAGGGCGATATCGAGTTCGGGATTTTCCTGAAGGTCGCTGAACCATATGGAGCCGGTCTTGCTGCCCCGGATAATCGTGATGCGGGTGATCTCAGGCGTGCCTTGGATGCCCCCGGCGCTGGCGAGCATAGAGGCCAGCGTCCGCGTTGGACGTTCTATCGGGAAAACCCCTTGGCCGCCGCCTGTCCCGAGGATGGTCACGGTCGAACCGTCGCCGGCCACACGGCGTACTTCGACCTGTGGCTCAGGGGTTTGCAGCGCCAGCTTTTCGGTGATGATCTGGCGGATCGCTTCGGGCGAGCTTCCGGCGGCCTTGATGCGGCCGGCATAGGGCACGAAGATATAGCCCTCGCCATCAACCTGAACTTCCTCAAGCCGGGTAGCGAGCGCACCCGAGACAGAAAGAAGCCCATCGTCGACGTTTTCCCAGACCGTTATTCCCAGAACGTCGCCGGCCCGGATCGTGTCCGAGCCCATGACGGAACTGTTCAGGAATTCCGGGCTGAAGCCAAGCGCCGGAGTGACGCCGGCGATCCGGTTGACCCTGTCGTCAACGGCAAGCACGAAGGCGTCGCCCTCGCGGAGCACGGAGCCAGAGAAGATCTCTTGTTTGTTCGGGCCAGAGCGCGGCAATCCGCAGGCGGAAACTGTCGCCACGGCGGCAAGCAGCGCTGCCCCACGGGCAAGGCGCAAAGTCAGGGTTTTTACTGCACGGGTCTCCTCGACCTGGTACTGCCTCGTTATTTTTTTGCCAAACTATCGGAATCTTGCCGCGAAATCCAGCGCTTCGTCGCTTTGCCGCGATGTCGCGAATCAGGACTGTTGCGCCCCTGCCGCGCTAGCCCGCGACTTTGAGGTTCTGACGGGGCGGGACGCGGCCGGCCCTCTGCGCCTCATAGGGATCGGCTTCGTCGAGGATCATATCGACGATCTGCCGCAAAAGCTGACGGCGCCCATGCGCGGAATAGAAGCCGCCCGGAACCTGCGAGGTTTCCAGAAGATACCTGCGATAATCGCGGTAGGCGCTGCTATCCGGCCGGTCTGGGCGAGCGAAGAACTCATGCAAGGCTTGGGTCGAGACAAACTCGGGCTTGGCATAGACCGCACGCCCGAAAACCTTGAGGGGGATCCCGCGCCACAAGACCTGCTGGGCCGCGGTCGAATTCACCGTCACGGCGGATCTGGCGTCGTTCAGGAGATGGGCGAGCTTTCCCCCGCCGACATAGTGAAGCCGCCCCTCGATCCCGTGTTTGCGGGCTGCATCGCGGATGATGCGCCGAAGGGGGCTGCGGCCGTTCTCAAGCGGGTGGGCCTTGAAGACAAGGTGATGATGCCCCGGTGCCCCCTTGGCAAAGCCTTCGGCGATCAGGTCGACAAAGTCCTCGTGCCGCGAGAAAGGTGAATGATCCCTGAGGCTTGAGTCGTGTTCGAGCTGCAGAAGCACAAGGTGATAGGGAAAGCCACCAAACCGAATACGAGCGGTCGCAATCGTTCGTTCGAGGGCCAAGAGCGGCATCTGGAAAAGCCGCCGCGTGTAGAGCGCGGCTTCGGTTCGGACCGAAAGCTCGCGGTGGGTCTGGAAATTTCGGAAGGCGCCGTTCCGAAACATGACGAACCAGTGATAGAGGGCGCCGTAGAAGACGTGCTGGCGCATATCCCCCCATTTTGCGGGGGGCTGCGGGACATCAGAGTCAGACTGGGCAAGGGCCGATTGCATCTCGGCCAAGCCCATCTCCATCAGGCGCGAATTGCCATTCGAGCCGCCGCGTTCGTAGGTGACCCAATAGGGGCGCAGATAGCCCTCTTCGAAGACATGGACGGTCAGCCCGCGCGCCCTTGCGATTGCCACCGCCTTGGCATGGATCGGGCGGGTGTCGCCATAGAGGACGATATCGGTGATAGCCTTTTCGGTGATGAGCTCTGCAAGCCTTGCCTCCCAACTTTCCAGCGCTCCGGTAAAGGCGACAAAACTTTGATCCTTGGGCCAGAAGGCCCGGTCTCCCGCGTTGAAGCCGACCCGCCAAACCTTTGCTCCTGCCGCGATCAGCATCCGGCCCAGCTGCCGGAAAAACGGCCCGTGAGGGCCTTGCAGGAATAGGAAGTGGCGGGTGTCTGGGCTGCTCATGGCGCTCTCGGTGGTTCAGCGCAGCATATCAGAGGCTTTGCCCGGAATGCGAGGCTTGTCTTGCCTGCCCGCGGGCGAGGCGCTAGGCAAAGGCAAGGCAGAAGGAGCGAAGATGTTTACCGGTATTGTCACCGACATGGGCGAGATCCTCGAGCTTGAGCAGCGCGGCGATCTTCGGGCGCGGATCGGCACGAGCTATGATGTCTCGGGCATCGACATCGGCGCCTCGATCGCCTGTAGCGGCGTTTGCCTGACGGTCGTGGCCCTTGGATCAACTCCGAAGAACTGGTTCGACGTCGAGATCAGCGCCGAGACGATCAATTTGACCAATGTGGGCGGCTGGAAGGTCGGCCAGCGGATCAACCTCGAGCGGGCGCTCAAGGTGGGCGACGAGCTGGGCGGGCATATAGTCTCCGGCCATGTCGATGGCGTGGCGGACCTCATCGAGTTGCACGACGAGGGCGACAGCACGCGCATGACCTTCCGCGCGCCCGAGCATCTGGCGAAGTTTATCGCGCCAAAAGGGTCGGTGGCTTTGAACGGCACTTCCCTCACCGTCAACGAGGTGAACGGCGCGAGTTTCGGCATCAACGTGATCCCGCACACCAAGGAAGTGACCACATGGGGCGCGGCCAAGGTGGGCGACAAGATCAACCTCGAGGTCGATACCATGGCGCGCTATGTGGCGCGGCTGCAGGAATGGGCCTAGGGGCGGGCATCGGCCATAACGGCGGGCCGACGCTGGAAAGCGGCGGCGCGTGGCGGCGCATCGCCTGGAAGAAGGCCCGGGAAGAGCTACTCCCAACCCTGCCGATCGAGGTCGTGCGGCTCAGGGTCAACCGCGCCAAAGAGCTTGGCCTTCCCTACAAGACCTACGCCAGCTTTCGCGCGGCGACAGGGCACGACCTTGTCGGATTTCTCTTTTCTTCCAACGCCCTGCGCCTTGATCGCGGCGCCGAAGGCGCGGCGCGACTTGGCCGGATTGAGGCGATCTCGGCCGACCGTGTGGCGGTCGTCCTGCCGCCCTTGCGCCCCGAAGCGGTGGCCCGCCTGACAGGGATCGACGCGGCACACCGTGCCCCAACCCTGTCGATGACATGGCGCGAGACCCGCGAGGCGATCAAGGCCATGGCCCGTGCGCAGGGGCATAAATCGGGCCAGTTCGTTCTGGTGGGCGAGACCGCGCTCGAAGAAGACTGGGCCTATACCGGCCAGACGGCGGGCTTCTTGGCCGGTGACCGGTTTTTCGAAATGGCCGTCTAGACCGCGACGAAAACTGCCGAAACCTGTCGTTTCAGCCCGCGCCCGTGCCGCCGCAATGACCCAATGTCACGGGGCTTTTCCCCTTTAAACGGGGACCAACTAGGGCTATTTGCCGGACGAAGACTGAAGGGGAATACCATGTCGCTGCCATTCGAAGAGCCGGGCCCGGTTGAAAAGAACTGGTCAGATGCGATCAGCCCGATCGAAGAGATCATCAACGATGCCCGCAACGGCCGGATGTTTATCCTTGTCGATCACGAGGATCGCGAGAACGAGGGCGATCTGGTCATCCCCGCCCAGATGGCAACGCCCGATGCGATCAACTTCATGGCGACCCACGGGCGCGGCCTGATTTGTCTGTCGCTCACCAGCACCCGGATCGACCAGCTTGGCTTGCCGCTCATGGCCTCGCAGAACTCTTCCCGCCACGAGACGGCCTTCACCGTTTCCATTGAAGCCCGCGAAGGCGTCAGCACCGGCATCTCTGCCCATGACCGCGCCCGCACCGTTTCCGTGGCGATCGACGCCTCCAAAAGCGCTACCGACATCGCCACCCCCGGCCACGTCTTCCCGCTCCGCGCCCGCGATGGCGGCGTTCTGGTCCGCGCAGGCCATACCGAGGCCGCGGTGGATATCAGCCGCCTTGCCGGCCTGAACCCCTCGGGCGTGATCTGCGAGATCATGAAGGAAGACGGGACAATGGCCCGCCTGCCAGATCTCATCGCCTTTGCCCAGCGGCACAACCTCAAGATCGGCACGATTTCCGACCTGATCGCCTATCGCCGCCGCTACGACAATCTCGTGCGGATGACCGAGGCCGATACGATCCACAGCGAGTTTGGCGGCGACTGGTCGATGCGGATCTTCACCGACGAAATTCAGGGCGCCGAGCATATCGCTCTGACCAAGGGTGATTTGTCGGGCGACGAGCCGGTGATGGTACGGATGCACGCGCTCGATCCGATGCTCGACGTGATCGGCACCGGCCCCGCAGGCCGCACCCGCGAATTTGGCGATGCGATGACCATGATTGCCAAAGAAGGCCGCGGCGCCGTGATCCTGCTGCGCGATCTTCACATGAAGCTGCACGCCCATGATTTCGCCTCGCCGCAGACACTCCGCCAATATGGCGTGGGGGCGCAGATCCTGTCGTCGCTCGGCCTGTCGCGGATCGTGCTTCTGACTAATTCGCCCAAGCCCAAGGTCATCGGCCTTGATGCCTATGGCATTGAAATCGTTGATACCCGCAAGGTCGAGGGGGCATAGAAGATGGCCGGAGCTTCGCATTACACCCTGCCGCGTCCCGAGTTTGACAAGCCGGTCAAGCTCCTGATCGTCGTCGCCCCCTACTACAAGGATATCGCCGACGAACTGATCGCCGGCGCCAAGGCCGAGATCGAGGCCGCGGGTGGGACTTGGGATCTTGTCGAGGTTCCCGGCGCGCTTGAAGTGCCCACCGCCATCGGCATCGCCGCGCGGATGTCCAACTTTGACGGCTACGTCGCCCTCGGCTGCGTGATCCGCGGCGAGACTACGCATTACGACACCGTTTGCAACGACTCGAGCCGCGCTTTGACGATGCTTGGCCTGCAGGGGCTGTGCATCGGCAACGGCATCCTGACCGTGGAAAACCACGAACAGGCCGCCGTGCGTGCCGAGGCCAAGGGGCAAAACAAAGGCGGCGGGGCTGCGGCTGCGGCCTTGCACCTGATCGCGCTCAGCCGTAAGTGGGGCCGCGCCAGCAAAGGCGTTGGCTTTACCGGAGAGATCCTCCTCGCACGCGAGGGGCAGACGAACGCATGACCAAATCCAAGACCGAACATCGCAAGATGAAATCCGCCTCGCGGCTCTATGCCGTTCAGGCGCTTTTCCAGATGGAGGCCTCGGGCCAGACCGTCGATTCCGTCATGCGCGAGTTCGAGACCTTCCGCTTTGGCGCCGTCTATGAGGGCGACGAGTTGCAGGAGGGCGATGTAGAGACCTTTCGCGGGTTGATGGAGGGTGCTGTGAACGAGCAGGCCAAGATCGACCAGATGACCGACCGCGCACTTGTCGCCAAATGGCCGATTGCGCGGATTGACCCGACCCTTCGGGCGCTCTTTCGTGCCGCAGGTGCCGAGCTCATCGCCAAGGATACGCCGCCCAAGGTGGTGATTACCGAGTTTGTGCAGGTGGCCGAGGCCTTTTTCGATGGCGGCAAAGAGCCCAAATTCGTCAACGCCGTCCTCGATCACATGGCCCGCGAGGCGCAGCCCGAGGCCTTCTAGCCTGCGGCATTTCGGGCATTGAAGCGCGGCCCGCGCGATCCTAGCTTCGAGGGGAAAGCGAGGATCAAATGCCCAAGCTCATCCGCCTTTACATCGTTAACGTCGTCACCGGTTTCGGCCTCGCCGCGCTTCTCGTGGCGGCAATCCTCTGGCTTGATGTGGCGCATCTACGGCACCTCGTGACGACCAGCGACCAAGGCGCTATGGCCTTGTTCCTCTTGTGGTTTTTCCACGGGATCGTGTTTGCCGGCGTGCAATTTGCCATAGCGATCATGAACATGGCCGAGGATGACGAACCGCGTAGAGGCCTGCGCCTGCCCGTGCTGAAACGGGTCGTCGTCCGCAAGGACTAGGACAAAGCCGCTTCTTCCTCAGCCGTTAGCGCCCGCGAGGGCACCCAAGCATAGCCGTTTTCGCAAAGAATGACCGCTTCGCGTAGCCCGTGCGGCTTGTTGGCAGGCGCTTGCAGGATCGTTGCCTCATGCGCGTGAGCCGTTGCCGCTGTCACTGCCGCATCTGGATCGGTCTCGTAGAGTCGAAGCTCGATCCCCGCGCCGCGTGGCCCCGCTTCGGGCAGGAGCGCGGCGAGAGGGTGATTGGCGAAGGTCGGATCGGAATGCAGCTGAAACATCTGCCCGCCATAGCGTAGGATCGCGAAATCGCGGCTCATCTGATGGGCGGTCATGCCAAAGACGTCGCAAAGAAATGTCACCAGTCGCGGCACATCCCGCACCAGAAGATTGAGGCCAAGGCCGGACAGGGAACGCCCGAAATCGGGGGCGGAAATCGTGTCGTAATCCATTTTCCCTCTCGCCGCGGGGGATGAAGTGGCGGGAACCGCGGCAACCGTGGACGTTTTATTCCCGAGGACCTGTGTTTACAGGTGGGCGCCAGATAATCAGGCCAGGGCCAGAACAGAGCCAGCTCCCTCGGATTTGCTTAAGGCCACTGGAATGTAACGCTTGGCACGAGAGGGGCAGAAACCCGCCATAGCCATAGGTAGGGCCGCGCTATCTCTGCTGCAAGATGGATTTCTGTCTGGGGGGCGTCAAAGTAATAGAATATAGGCTCTATAAAAATCGAAGATCGGCTATCCCCAGAAATAGAGCACTATTTCTAGAATAGAGATAATAAAGCCATGCCGCCGCATCTGCGACGCTTCTGTTTCCTCTTTAGCTCCAGTCTTTGGCAAAACCGCGACCTTTTGCGGGGCCTTTGGCGGCATTTTGATCGGGCTTGACCGATGTTCACGAAATGTTCATATCTGAGCCATGCCTGACGTACCCGATACCGAAGCCCTTCGCCCCGGCCAGCTTTTGGCGCGTGGGGTGTGCCGGCATCTTCTGAGCCATGATTTCGTGACGGTGGAAGAATTGGTGCCGACCACTGGCCTGCGTGTCGACGTGATGGCCCTTGGCCCAAAAGGCGAGATCTGGGTGATCGAGTGCAAATCAAGCCGCGCCGATTTCCAGTCGGACAACAAGTGGCAGGGCTATCTCGAATGGTGCGATCGCTTCTTCTGGGCGGTGGATGCCGATTTCCCGACCGACCTCCTCCCCGATGGCACGGGCCTCATCATGGCTGATGGCTATGGGGCGGAAATCCTGCGGATGGGGCCGGAGACGCCGCTCGCCGGGGCGCGGCGCAAGGTGATGTTACAGAAATTCGCCCGCCACGCGGCCCTGCGCCAGCACGCCGCCCGCGATCCGGCTTTCCGCTTTACTTCCGCTTGGTAAGGCTGCGCGCGGCCTGAGCAGCAGCGCGGATTTCCTCGGCGATTTCCTCGGCTTCTTCGGGGTCAAAGTCCATCGGGACTTCCAGACCACCTGCTTCAATGAAAAGCCGGACCATGCCGCTATCGGTCGGGCCGATCTGAAGATTGGCTTCGATGTCGCGCTCGGTGTTGATCCCCATGACGGGCCTCCAAGGATTGTGCCTTGCGCCCCTATAGCGCCGGATCGCAGGCAGGGGAACCTTCCTATTGCGATCAGCAGGCCCGCATCGTCAGATAGGCCCATGACCGACGACATCATCCTCCGCGATCTGGAAAGCGGCGATGCGGGCTGGATCATCCAGCAGCACGCCGAGCTTTATGCCCGCGACGAGGGCTTTGACATGAGTTTCGAGGCGCTCGTGGCCGAGATCATGACCGATTTCATCCGCCGCCGCGATCCGGCCCGCGACCGTGCCTTTATCGCGGCGCGGGGTAACGAACGGCTTGGCTGTATCTTTTGCGTGGGCAAGGACGAACGGACAGCCAAGCTGCGCCTATTTCTCGTCGTGCCAGAGGCTCGCGGCCATGGCCTCGGCCACCGCCTGATCGCCGCATGTATGGATTGGGCCAAGGCGCAGGGCTATGGCCGGATGGAGCTTTGGACCCACGAAAGCCATGAAGCGGCTTGCGCGCTCTATGCGGCCCACGGCTGGCACCTTGTGCGCTCGGAACACGTGAAAAGCTTTGGCGTCAAGCTGGTCGAACAAAGCTGGGAAATTGAGTTCTGACGCTCTTGCAATAGGGGGGCGATGGCGCTACATCGCCTGCCAGTGCCGCCTTAGCTCAGTTGGTTAGAGCGCTGGATTGTGGATCCAGAGGTCCCCTGTTCAAGCCAGGGAGGCGGTACCATTTCCCCCTAGTTGATTTCGAGCTCCGCGAGCAAGGGCGCCCATCCGGCACCATGCATATCGCGATCATGTGCCGTTCCTTGGATCGCGGGGCGGGGCAGGCTGAATTTCACCACGTTCAGATCGGCGATGTCGAAGCGTTTGAGCGTGGCTTCCTCGACCTTGAAAAGCCGCGCCACGCGGTCTGTCGAAAGCCCGTTCACGATCCGCGCGTAAGCCTCGGGCGAGCCGCAGAAGATATCGACGGTGAGCCAGAACGGCCCCGCGTTCTTTGAGCGGACCTTTTCGACGATGGAGCCAAGCTCAGGCATCGCGCACCTCGAGGCTGAAGGCATCCATCGGATTGTCCAACTCCATCACGTGGTTGAGGCAGAACTCGTAGATCGCGCCACGGTCGATCTCGGCGGGCGAGAAGGGGAAGGCGAAGGTCGGCTGCTCTTCTTCGCGGGTCAGCGGGTGGTGCAGGAGGAAGGGATTGAGAAGTTTGCCGATTTCGTTGGCCCGTTCCTGCGTAGGTGCAGTGATGATGCCCATGACGCCCGCCTCGGCAGGGGCTTCGCAACGGGTTTCAAGCGCCCCGAGGGTCGCTTCGACGCCGACGATCCTTAACTCGCAGGAATACTCCTCAGGCCCAAGCCCCATGCGATTGGCCACGCGCTGGGCATGGCGGCGAGCGATATCGTCGACCCAAGCGCGGATGTTTTCGACATAGCGGCGGTCTCGCACGGTGGCGAGGAGCAGCGTCTGATAGCCCGCCACCCGCGCGCCTTCGAGTTTGACGGTATAGCGATCGGACGGAACCCAGACAGAGCCGGTGACGCGCACGCTCGTGTCGTCGAGCGCGGTGTATTTGGCGGCGGTCACATCGAGGTGGCCACCCGGTTCATAGAGGATGAACGGATCGGAATTCTCGTAAAGCATATGCGCCGAAACCGTATGGGGCGTGCAATGCGCCCCGTCGGCAAGCGGCGTGACGGTGAAGCCTTCCGCGTCGATATCAATCTGGATCACGCCCGATTGCGGGTTGGTCGCGCAAAGCGCCCCGCATTCGCCGATCTTGGCCGCATGCCACGCCGCGCCTGCGTGATCGCCCCGCATGAGGGGCAGGGCCGCGATGATCGCGGTGTCGGTCGTTCGCCCCGCGATGACGATATCGGCGCCTGTCCTGAGCGCTTCGGCGATCTGTTCGGCTCCCGCGAGGGCGACGATATGGGTGGTCGATTCGATCAGGTCGGCGCTGATCTCGGGCGCGTGGGGCAGGGGCGTCACCCCGCCTACCGTTAACGCGCTTCCGACCCGCTCCTTCGGCTGTTCAGATTTCACAACCGCAATCTTGGCCGAAAGCCCAAGCTCGGCCAGCGCTTCGACGGTAATCTCATAGAGCCACTCAACCGTGCTGTCGGCGCCGCAGGTTCCGGCCGTGCCGATCACCAGCGGGCAACCTGCCTCGGCCCGCGCGACGATCAGGCCCTTCCATTCGGCCTTGGTCCCGGCGCGGGAATATTTCGAGACGCCCCGCCCAAGATAAGAGGGCCCACTGTCGGTGGACCCTCCATCAATCGCTATCAGATCGGGTTTGGCGGCAACCCCCCGGGCCAAGGCGTCGGCATCATAGCCGAGGCCCAAGGCGCCCGAGGGGATGAGGATGCGGGTCATCTCAGTCGGTTACCATCTGCGGCTTGCGCAGGTAACGGCGCAAGAACATCGGCGCGATGAACCCCAGAGCCGCGGCCACCCACAGGCCGATCGAGATCGGGGACGACAGGAGATAGGTCCATTCACCGCCCGAAAGGGTCATCGCGTGGCGCAGGTTGTTCTCCATCTGATAGCCCAGAAGGATGCCGAGGATCACCGGCACTGTCGGGATATCCATCTTGCGGAAGATGTAGCCCATGACGCCGAAGCCCACCATCAAGAGAAGATCGAAGTAGCTGCCCGAGAGGGAATAGATACCGACGAAAGAAATCATCGTCACACCCGGCAGAAGGATCTCGGGCGGCACCTGAAGGATGCGGACAAAGACCTTCACCATCGGCACGTTCATCGCCAGCAGCACGAAGTTGGCGATCAGAAGCGCCGCGATCAGACCCCAGACCACCTCGGGCCGGTCGGCAAAGAGGGTCGGGCCGGGGGTGATGTTGAGCGTCATAAGAACCGCCAGTAGGACCGCCGTGGTGCCCGAGCCGGGAACGCCCAGCGTGAGCATCGGCACCAGCGCACCGCCCGCGGCGGCGTTGTTGCCGGCCTCGGGCGCGGCCACGCCTTTGGCGACACCGGTCCCGAACCCTCCTTTTTTGCCCGCGATGGATTTCTCCATCATGTAGGTCATGAACGATCCAAGCGAGGCGCCCGCGCCGGGCAGAACGCCCGCGACAAAGCCCACAGCGGACGAGCGCAGCATGGTCCAGCGGGTCGACCAGATCTCGCGCCACGGCACGGTGACCTTGCCAAGGACGACACCCACGGCGCTGCCTTTTCCGTGGCTCTCGATGAAGAAGAACACCTCCGACACCGCGAAAAGACCGACGATAGCGACGAGGAAATCAATCCCGTCCGCAAGGTGCAGATTGCCGCCGGTGAAGCGGGTAAAGCCCGAGTTGTTGTCGATGCCGATAAGCGCGATGCCAAGGCCGATGAACGACGCGAGCGCCGATTTCGCCTGATTGTTCGAGGCCATGCCGCCAAGGGTTGCGAAGGCGAGGGCGTAGAGGGCGAAGTATTCGGCGGGCCCGAATTTATAGGCAATGCGCGCAAGAAAGGGGGCGACGAGGGCGAGGGCGATGGTCGCAAGAAGCGCGCCCACGAAGGAGGCAACCCCCGAGATCACAAGCGCGTCGCCGGCGCGGCCGTTCTTGGCCATCGGATAGCCGTCGAGCGTGGTCATCATCGCAGGCTCGTCACCGGGGATGTTGAGAAGGATCGACGAGATCCGCCCGCCATACATCGCCCCGTAATAGACCGAAGTCAGCAGGACGAGCGCGGCGGTGGCATCAAGCCCCATGGTGAAGGTGATCGGAATGAGAATCGCCACGCCATTCGAGGGCCCGAGGCCTGGAAGCGCGCCGATGATCGTCCCGAGAAAACAGCCGATAACAGCCAGAAACAGTGTCATGGGCGAAAGCGCGACCTCGAAGCCGAGCGCGAGGTTGGAAAGTATGTCCATGGTCAGATCCCTAGCCCATGAGGCTGCGCGGCAGGGCGAAGAGGCCAAGCCCCAGCGCGTATTTGAAAATCACGAAAAGCCCCACCGAAAGCCCGATGCCGGTCAGAACCGCGGGCACAGGGCGCGGCGAAATCTGGTAGCTCAGGATTGCCGCGGCGATTGCGGTCGGGGCGAGAAAGCCAAGCGGCTTGAGAGAATAGGCATAGCCGATCAAGACGAGTGTGGCGAAGCCGATGGACAGAAGGCTCGGCATTTCGGGCCAATCGGCCTCGGGATCGGGGCGCAGGATCAATCCGGCCGCGCTGACGATCATGCCGATGGCGACGATGATCGGAAAGGCCTTTGGCCCGAGTTTGTCGAATAGGTTGCCAGCGGGCAGGTTGTAGGCGCTCGTGATGAACACGAGCGCCACAATGACCACAACCACACCGAGGATGCGGTCGGACCGGATCATTGGATGACGCCGATCTCTTTGCTTAGCTCAACCGTGTCGGCAACGACCTGGTCGATCCAGCTCTGGAAATCGCCACCCACCTTGGTGAAGGGGGCAAGGCCGTTGGCGGCCATGGCTTCCTGCCACTCGGCCGAAGCGGCCACGGCGGCAAGCTTTTCGCCCCAAGCGTTGAAGGCCTCGTCCGAGATGCCCTTGGGCACATAGAGGCCGCGCCAGTTCACGGCGACAACGTCATAGCCCTGCTCGATGGCGGTCGGGATATTCTCAAAGCCCGGCACGCGCTCTTCGGTCAGGACCGCAAGGGCGCGCACTTCGCCCGAGTTGATGAAGCCCACGATTTCCGACATGTCGCCGGTCATCGCCTGAGTGAAGCCACCGACAGTCTGGGTGATCGCGTCCGCGCCACCGTCGACGCCGATGTATTTCACGCTGGTGATGTCGGTGAAGCCAGCGGCCTTGAGAACCTGCAGCGGCTTCATGTGGTCAAAACCACCCGCGGCCGAACCACCGGCGAAAGCCACCGAACCCGGATCGGCTTTGATCGCCTCGACAAGGTCGGTCAGCGACTGGAAGGGGCTGTCAGCAGCCACGACGATCACGCCCGGATCAGCGCCAATGGCACCGACAAAGCGCACCTGATCGGCGGTCATGCCGCCAAAGGCGTTCTGGGCGAGGCGGGTGGTCGTGGCCGAGGAGGCGGCAACGATGAGGTCTTCGTCGGTGTTGCGCTCGGTGACGACATAGGAATAGGCGAGGCCGCCGCCGGCGCCAGCCATGTTGGTGACCTGAACCGGATCAGCGACGAGGCCGAGGTCGAACAGGATCTTGCCGATCTGGCGGCAGGTGAAGTCCCAGCCGCCGCCGGGGTTGGCGGGGGCGATACATTCGGTGGCGAAGGCTGTGCCGGCCGAGAAGGTGAGGGCGGCGCTGGTCAAAAGCACCTTGAGGGTCTTGTTCATGAAAATCTCCCTGTTTGTCGAATGCGGAGGTGCGCCGACCCGTGGCCGACCCGCCCCTTGCAAGAGAGAGTGTTCGCGGACAACCTGACACGAACCTGTCACGACGCGAAAAATCGAAAAGGGGGGAGCGTGCGGTTTCTGCTGGTCGAGGATAATCCCGATCTGGCCCGGTCGGTCCAGACGCGCCTGTCGCTCGACGGGCATGGGGTCGATTGGGCGGCCTCTCTGGCCGATGCCGAGGATCATCTGGCCACTGCGAGCTATGATCTCATCCTTCTCGACATCATGCTGCCCGATGGCGACGGGCGCGATTTTTTGGCCGCCCACCGCCGTGCAAAACGCGACACGCCGGTGATCGTGATGACAGCCCGTTCGGCGGTGTCCGACAGGGTTGCCCTACTTGATACCGGTGCCGACGACTATATCACAAAACCCTTTGATTTCACAGAGTTGGAGGCGCGGGTGCGGGCCGTTCTGCGCCGTAGGATGGGCGCCGCCCAATCACTGCGCACCTATGCCGATCTGACCTTCGATCCACTGGCCGCAACGATTACGATCGCCGGTGAGGCGCGTGAATTGCGCAACCGCGAACTGCGGCTTTTCGAGATCCTGCTCGCCGGTCCCGACCGCATCTTTTCCAAAGGTCAGCTGTGCGACCGGCTGTTCTCGGCCGCCGAGGCCGTCAGCGACAACGCGATCGAGGTCTATGTCGGACGTCTGAGGAAGAAGCTCGAGGGGAGCACGGTGCGGATCGAGACCGTTCGTGGTGTCGGCTACAGGCTGACGACGCCATGATGCGGCCCCGATTTTCCTCGCCCGGTTCGATTCGCCAGCGGCTGATCCTGCAGCTTCTTGTATTGGTCGCAGTTCTCTCGGGGGGGCTCTACCTCTCGGTCAGAACTGTAGCGGACTCGGCTGTCGAGACGACACAGGACGCCATCCTTGGCTCGGCCACCATCGCCATCGCCGAAGAGCTGCGCGGCGGCGAGGATGGGGTGGCGATTGATATCCCCTACACCGCCTTTTCGATGCTTGGGGCGACTGGCGAGGACCGGGTCTTTTATCGGATCCTCGTCGATGGTGCGACGGTCACGGGCTATGAGGATTTGCCTCTGGCGGATCAGCCGCTCGGGGGCCTTTCGCCCTTTTTCTACACGCGCGAATATCAGTCCGACACCGTTCGCATCGCCGCCGTGGAACGTTCGGTCATTGTCGGCAGCAGGCCCGTCAGGGTCGAGGTGATCGTGGCCCAGACCCGCTCGGCGCAGGATGCAATCGTGGCCCAAATGGCAAACCGTGCGGCGGCACTTGGCCTTGGGTTCTTTGCAATTGCTGCTCTCTTGTCGCTTCTGACGGCGCGTTCGGTTCTCCAGCCGGTCAATAACCTTGCCGAAGCGGTGGGGCGGAGGGGGCCGCAGGATCTTCGCCCCGTCGAGCGGCCGGTCCCATCCGAACTTGCACCTCTGGTGGCGGCCCTCAATCAATTCATCGCCCGCCTCTCAGGCGCGTTGATCCGTACCGAAACCTTTATCGCCGAGGCGGCCCACCACATTCGAACGCCGCTTGCGACGCTGAGGGCACAAGCCGAGATCGCGCTGCGCCAGTCGCAGGACGAGGCGGCACGGGCCGCGATCCGCGGAATGATCCGGTCGGTCGACGATTCCGCGCGGTCCGTGGGGCAGCTTCTCGACCATGCCGCCGTGGTCTATCGCACCGACCAGCGCACCGACGAAGAGATCGACCTTGCCGCGCTGACGCGCGATATGGTTGCGGTTTTCGGCCCGGCCGCCGAGCTGCGCGACATCGGGTTTGAGCTTCGGATTCCAGATAAACCGGTCACAATGACGGCAGACCGCCTCCTGCTGGAGAGCGCAATCCGCAACCTGCTCGACAATGCTGTCAAATACTCCGCGCTCGAAGGTCTGATTTCTGTGTCGCTCGCGGTTGAGGGCGATCAGGCCCGTCTCACCGTTTGCGACCGTGGTCGCGGCCTGTCGGGCGCCAAGAGTGCGACGCTGACCGGCAGATTCAGGCGGGGCGAGAATGTTGCCGATGTGATTGGGTCCGGTCTTGGTCTGACCATTGTACGCGAGGTCGCCGCCGCCCACGGTGGGGATTTCAGATTGACGGAACGCGAAGGAGGCGGCGCTTGCGCAAACTTATCCTTGCCCTTGGGTTGATCCTTTCGGCCGCGGGCGCCAAGGCTTTTGACATCGAAGAAGAGCGTCTCTTCGGATCTGGACAGGAAATATCGGTCGTCAGCATCCTTTCGACGACGGATATTGATATCTTCGAGCCTCTGGTTGTGGCTTTTCAGGCGGCCAATCCGGGGATTGCGGTTCAGTACACCGTCGCAAGCACAACCGAAGTCTACCGAGCCGTCTCAGGCCGAGAGCGGGCATTTGATCTGGTCATTTCCTCTGCCATGGACCTTCAGATGAAGCTCGCCAACGATGGCTATGCCCGCGAGCATCGGTCGATCGAGACGGATGCTCTGCCAGCATGGGCGCGGTGGCGGGATCAGCTCTTTGCCTTCGCGCAGGAACCGGTGGTTTTGATCCTCTCTCGCCCGGCCTTTGATGGCCTTCGTCTGCCACAGAC
>RFZI01000044.1 GCA_009920775.1 Paracoccaceae bacterium
GCCACGCGCTGGCGCTGGCCGCCGGACAGGGTATGAGCCGCGCGCGGACCATAGCCGCCAAGCGACACCATCTTCAGCGCCTCTTCCACCTCCCGATCGTATTCGGCCTTGGGCAGACGCTTTTTCTTCAGGCCATAGCCCACGTTGTCTGCCACCGAGAGGTGCGGGAAAATCGCATAGCTCTGAAACACCATGTTGGTCGGACGATGATTGGCGGCGATGCCTGCCATCGGTTTGCCGTCCAGGGTGATCGTGCCGGTGGTGGGCTCGTCAAAACCTGCGATCATCCGCAGAAGCGTGGTCTTGCCACAGCCTGACGGGCCCAAGAGCGAGAAAAACTCACCCTCGCGGATTTCGGCGCTGACGCCCCTGAGCGCCTGAACCGCGCCAAAGCTGCGGGTCACATTGTCGAGCGTGATGATCGGTTTGTCGGCTCTTGCGGCGGTCATAATCAGATCAGCCCTTCGGTTGTAGAGGCATCGAGGCCGCGGCGTTGAGCGGTCCGTCGACGGAAGAATTCAGCGATGACGAGGAGCGAGATCGTCAGAAGCAAAAGAAGCGTGCCCAGCGCCATGACCCCGGGAAGTTTGGCCGGGAAGCGCAGCTGGCTCCAGATATAGACCGGCAGGGTAACGTCGGTGCCAGTCAGGAAGAACGCGATGATGAACTCGTCAAGCGAGATCGTGAAAGTAATCAGCAGGCTGGAAATAACCCCCGGCAGGATCAGGGGAAATGTAACACGCCTGAAGGTGCCCCATGCGGTCTCGCCAAGATCGAACGACGCCTCTTCAAGGCTTTGATCGAGGCCGCTGAAGGCGGAATTCAAGACTGCAATCGAAAAGGGCACGCAGACGAGAACGTGACCCACAATCACCGTCCAGAGCGACAGACTGAGGCCCAGCCGCATCAACATGACAAGCAGCGCCACAGCAATGATGATCTCGGGAAGAACGAGCGGCAAAAGGATCAGCCCCATAGCGGGAAGGCAATGACGGTGGAATCGTTGAAAGCGAAAATCGGCAAAAGCACGACGGGCGCATAGAGAAACACCATATAAACCGAGGCATAGGCCCGCAGCCAGCTCAGTTTTTTCAAACCCTTTGCCATCGCCTAGTCCCCCGCCACGCGGCCGACACGGCGGCTTGCCAGAAAGATCAAAAGACTGAGCCCCCCGACAATGAACATCGACGACACCGCCAGCGCCGCGCCAAGGGGCGCGTTGTTGGCCTTGCCGAATTGCACCTGGATCATGTTGGAAATCATCAGGCCTTCGGTGCCGCCGACAAGTCTGGGCGTGATGAAATCGCCAACGGTCGGGATAAGGACAATCAGGGTCGCCGCCATCACGCCGGGGATGGCAAGCGGCAATGTCACACGAAAGAAGCGCCGCACCGGACCATCGCCAAGATCCTCGGCGGCCTCAAGAAGCGAGCGGTCGATCTTTTCGAGGGCAACAAAGATCGGCAGGATGGCAAAAGGCGCCCAGGCATGCGCGAGCGTAATGACGACCGCGTTCACATTGTAGAGGATGAACTGCAGCGGCTCGTCGATAATCCCCGCCCAAAGAAGCGCTGAATTGAAAACGCCGTTGTAGCCAAGGATCACCTTCCACAAGAACACGCGCAGAAGATAGCTCGTCCAGAAGGGCGCCGTGATCAGGAACAGCCACAGCGCCTTGCGCTCTTTCACACGAAACGAGACATAGTAGGCCACGGGGAAAGCCGTGAGGACCGTAACCGTCGTCACAAGCACCGAGATCCTCAGCGAGCGCAGCATCAGCTCACGATACAGCGGATCGGTCCAAGCCTCTTTGTAGTTGGCCAGCGTCGGTGTGGTGTCGAGATCGAGATAGTCCTGCGTCCAGAAGCTGAACAGAATGACAAGGACAAGCGGCGCTGCAAGCAGCAGGATAGCATAGGCAAATGTCGGGCTGACAAGTAAGAGCCCTTTGCGTCCTTCGTTCTGTGCATGAATGGACACGATATCCCCCCGCAGGATTCGAAACCCTACTCCATCTTGAAAAGACTATCGGGCAAATAGGGAACGGCAAAGCAAAACTACGCAATATGATCAAAATTATTTGAGGATTTTGATCTTTGCCCGTAGGCCATCGGGCCAGCCGATACGACCTATCGGCCAACCCTGCCGCGATCCGCTTTTCAGACGGTAGACCTGTGGGAAATTTCCCCTAATCTCTTGGCGGAACTCAGAAGAAGAATTGTCAATGACAGGGGAAGAAGATGGGAGCCAGCGCTGACGGCGAACTCTACCACGACAAGATGATCGGGATGCTCGAGGCGATCTGGGGCGAGGGCTACTCGCAACGACCCATCGCGCCGGCTACGTCACCGGAATCGACGTCGAGGACACCGTCCTCAACCACGCGCGTGGGCTTGTCGCCAAGGCGGGGATCGAGGATCGGGTCGGGCTGGTGAAGGTCGCCCCCGGCCCCCTTCCCTTTCCGCCCGAAACCTTCGACGTGGTGTTTTCCAAGGACTCCATCGTCCATATCCCCGACAAGCACGCGCTCATGCGCGAGGTATTCCGCGTACTGAAGCCCGGCGGGCGGTTTATCGCCTCTGACTGGCTTATCGGGCATGACGGTGAACCCAGCGCCCAGATGGCCGACTACATCAAATCCGAAGGGCTGGATTTCGGCATGGCTTCGCCCGGCCGCTACAAGGCCGCGATGGAGGCCGCGGGCTTTCTTGAGGCCAAGACCACGAGCCGCAATGCCTGGTATCGCGAGGTGGCCCGCACCGAGCTGGATCGCCTGCGCGGGCCGGTCGGTGAAGCGGCGGCCAAGATTGTCGGCGCGGATTTCGTGGCCGAGAACTGCGGCATCTGGGAACGGATGATCCCGGTTCTCGACGCGGGCGAGCATTGCCCGACCCATTTGCGGGCCGTCAAACCGGCCTAGGGTTTGGGCCGCATCGCCTCTTCCGGTAGGAGGATCGGAAACCGCTTTCGGATGCGGGCGTCGATCTCGGGCGGGATGGCGCGGACGTAGTGCTTGGCCAACAGCTCGCCCGCCCGCGCGTGGGCGCGTTCGTCCATCGTGGTTGATCCTTCCGCCTTCCAGACCTGCACCGAGGTGCGATCCGCCGTTTCGGGATAGACGTATTCGGTCTCCATCGACCGCAGCGTATCGGCCGCGCCTAGGTAGTGCCCCTCGCCCATCACCGCCGCCTTGATCGTCTCGACACTGAGAGTCTCGTCGGTGACCTCGATCCCCCGCACCACCCGCTGCGCCATGCCGAGCATATCGTTGTCGATCACCAGCGCTTCGACGGAACAGCCCATGAGGCTCGCCATCATGCCCGCCGATTCAAGGATACGGTTGGCGCCGGCAAGGCCCGCCACGACCGAGGCGATCCCCTTCTCATAGCCCATCTGCGCATCGGGCATCTTGGCGTCCGACATGGAGGCCGCGACGGTCGTCGGCAGATCGTAGAACCGCCCGATCTGGGCGATGGCGGCCATCGACACGGCGACTTCGGCGGACCCTCCGGCGAAAGAGCCAGTCCGCAGATCGACCGCGAAGGGCCAAGCGGCGAAAGACATCGGACAACCGGGCCGGACCATGTTGACGACCGCGAGGCAGGCCAAGGCTTCGGCCGTTACCTGCACCAGCGATCCCGCAAGGAACGACGGCGCCGTGGCCCCCGATTGCGGCGCGATGGCGATATCGTTGATAAGGCCGCGGCGGCTTGTTTCCACCAGAACGTCGAGGTTCTCCTGCGCGAACCGGAGGGGCGAGACAATCGGGCAGCCGCCAAAGCTCGCGAAAGGGCGCTCTCGGAAGGCCTCTTCCGAGCCTGCGACCATCGCATAAAGCTCCATCGCGGCGGGGATGGATTTGACCGTGTTGAACGTATGTTCGACGGGCTTGGTCGTCCCCGACAGGACCGCATAGACCACGTTGATATCGTGCTCGAAAAGGTCTTCGATCTCGGTCGGAACCACGGTCTGCCCGAACTGGTGGATATTCGGCAGGGCATCGACCACGCGGGCGGTGTCGTAAAGGTCGCGCAGGGTCGAGGGGCGATAGGTGCGGGTCTCGTAATCAAGCATCGAGACCGCTTCGCCCGAGGTGCAATAATTGACCTTGTTGCCGCCGACGACCACATCGTCATGCGCCGGATCGCGGCTATAGATCGTGTATTCCTTGGCTGCGCCGGCCAGTAGGTCTTCGACCAGCGCCCTCGGAAAGATAAGCCGCCCCTTGCTGTTCAGATTGCAGCCCTTGGCGGTGGCAAGCTCGACAACCTCATCGGTGGGCGAACCCACGCCAACGTCCGAGAGGATATCGAGCGCCGCATCGTGAATGCGCTCCAGATCACGCGCAGACAGCGGGTTATAGCTCCCGCCTTCCATACCTGCCCAGATCGGCTTTCGGTCGGCCGCGGGGGCCGCTTCACGCAGCGCAAGCCTTGCGGCTCGGCCGCCACCGCGGGCCCGTCGGCCAGACGTTGCGGGTTCACTCATCACTCACCTCAGAAATTCAGCGGCGGGGTCACGGTCCGCCGCGGATGCACGAAGAAAGGCCGCTCGACGATCATCACCCGCTCCATCCGGCGTTGCCATTCGATCTCGCGCTGGAGATAGATCTCGACCCAGAGATCGTCTTTCACCTCTTGCCCGAAAGGCGCCTCGAGCCAGGCATAGGCGATGTTGCGCTTGGTGGTGGCCGACCAGAGCGCCGAGGTGACAAAACCCACCTCGCGGGTCTTGCGGTGATAGACCAACGCGTGATGGGCGGCCTTGTCTTTCGAGACTTCGATGGCGACGAGTTTGCGCTTGGGCGCCACGCCCGCGAGCCGCTGCAAGGCCCGCTTGCCGTTGTAATGCGGCTTGTCGAAGGTCACGAGCCAGTCGAGCCCGATCTCGAAAGGATTGCGCGCGCGGTTCACCCGCAGGTTCGTCTGCGACGAGATGAAATCGACGCGCGGCAGAAGGAACCCCGCCTCGATCCGCGCCATTTCGAGCGCCTCATAGCCGATAATCCGCACCCCGCGCAGCTGGCCCGCGGCATAGACCGCGTCCCAGACCGCCAGCGCATCCTTTGGCGCCATGACCAGCTCATAGCCAAGATCGCCGGTAAAGCCGGTGCGCGAGATCATGACCTTCTTACCCGCGATCTTGATGTCGCGGATGTCGAAGGGGCGCATCGTCTCGATCTCTTTGATCTTCAGATCGCGCAGTGTCGCGGCGGTGGTTGGCCCCTGAAAGGCAAAGCCTGCGAGGTCGTGGGTAGCTTCCGTCACCTCCACATCAAAGCCCCAGGCGATATCCTTGATCCAGAGTAGCTGCGGCTCCTGGCAGAAGAGCAGGAATTCGTCCTCCGAACGGCGGAAGAGCGTGCCGTCATCGACGACATTGCCATCCTCGTCGCACCAGATCACATAGCTTACCCGCCCCGGCTTTTGCCTGCGCACATCGCGGGTGACCATGCGGTTCATCACCGCCTCGGCATCCGGCCCCTTGATGCGGAATTTGCACATGGGCGAGATGTCGAAAAGGGTCGACTGGTTGCGGATCGCGAAATACTCGAACTCGGCCGTGTCGAGCACGCCGGGCGAGGCATAGCCGTTCCAGTTCATCCAGCTGTGCTGGACATTCTCGGCAGCGATGCGGTCGTGGAAGGGCGCTGGCAAGGCGCCCATCGGCATTTGCGGGCGGGGAGTCAGGGCCTTGTTCATGTCGCGCCTCCGTCCTTGATTGCCTGTCCTGCGGCGTTCCATCCCGGCAGGCCCGAGATATCGCCCCCCGGATGCGCCCCTGCCCCGCAGAGATAGAGGCCCGCCACCGGCATCCGGTATTGGGCCGCGCCTGCGAAGGGGCGCATCATCAGCATCTGGTCGATCCTCAGCTCGCCGTGGTGCCAATGGCCGCCGGTGAGGCCGTAGGTGGCCTCGAGGTCGGCAGGCGAGCGGACATCACAGCCGGTGATCTTGCCACCAATTCCCGGAAGGGCCGCCTCCATCGCCTTGGTCGTCGCCTTGGCGAGCTTGTCTTTCTTGGCCTTGGTCCAGCCGCCCTTGAGTTTGCACGGCGCGAATTGCGAGAGTGCCGCGAGGCGCCAGCCCGCGTCGGTCTTGCGGCCGGTGAATTCGACCGCTGGCTCGGTCGGCAACTCGCCATATTTCGCCGCGTTGAACGCCCGCTCGATCCGCCGCATATCTTGCGCGACGACGATGCGCTGGCCGAGATCCGCCTCGCTCAACCCCTCGGGCAGTTCCGCCAGATCAAGATCAATCCGCGCCACCATGCCGTTCGTCGCCATATGCCGCAGGCGGGCTACGTCTTCGGCGTTGAGGTGCTGGGCCCCAAGCATATCGAGCAAGGTCCGCCGCGGGGTGGCGTTCGACAGAATGAATGGCGCACGGAGTTCCGTGCCGTTTTCAAGGGCCACACCCACCGCACGGTCGCTATCATCCACAAGGACACGCGCCACGGGCGAAGAGGTGCGGATCGACGCGCCCGAGGCCTCCGCCGCCTTGGTCAGCGCCGAGACGACCGCCGCCGCGCCGCCGATAGGGTTTGATCTCTGCCCTGCCCCGCCCGAGCCGGTCGAGGCCATGCGGTAGAGCAGCGTCAGAACCGTTCCCGGCGAGCGCGGCCCCATGGCGCCGCCAAGCGTGGCGTCCATCGCCAGCGCGGCAGCCAGCGGGCCATCGCCGATCTCGTCCTCGCAGAGATCCCAGACGTTCGAGAGGATGATCCGCAGCATATCGCGCATATCGGTCTTGCCGAGGCCACGGATCGAGAGGCCCAGCTGCGCCATGGACAGCATATCGCCCAAGCCGCCATCGCGGAACCGTGGCGGGGCTTTGGTGAGCATCTTGGCCAGCGCGCCGGAATAGCGGGTGAGCTTGCGGTGCAGCTCGGCATAGTTGGCGGCCATCTCGAGCGCCACGCCCCGCGCCACGGAACCGTCGATCTCGACCCGCTCGCCGCCACCGAAAGACAGCGTTTTCATCGGCGCGCCATAGCAAAGGCCGTGGCGGGAAAGGCCAAGGCTGGACGCGATCTTGGGGTGAATACCGAAGGGCATCGCCGCGACAGGGTCCGCACCGCCCAGAAGCCCGCCAACCTCGACCGCAGCTTCCAAAACCACGACCCTCTTGCCCTCCTTGGCAAGCCGCGCTGCCGCCACAAGGCCATTGTGGCCCGCGCCAATCACGATGGCGTCGAATGTCTCGCTCATGCCGCCGCTCCCAGATCGATCTTCTTGCCGAGGTCGAGAAGCACCTCCCGCGCCGCATTGGCACCGGGCGCACCCATGACGCCGCCGCCGGGGTGGCTCGAGGAGCCGCACATATAGAGGCCCTTGATAGGCGAGCGATACTGCGCGTAGCCGGGGACCGGGCGGTTGAAGAGAAGCTGGTCGAAGGTCAGTTCGCCTTGGAAGATATTGCCCTCGGTGAGGCCCACCTCGCGTTCGATATCGGCGGGGCTGCGCACCTCTTTGTGGACGATCAGATTCTTGAAGTCAGGGCTATGGCGGCTGATCTTGTCGATCACCGTCTTGGCAAAGGCCTCGCGGTTGGCGTCATCCCATGTCCCATTAGCCAGCTCATAAGGCGCGTATTGCACAAAGATCGTGGCGTAATGCTTGCCCGGAGGGGCCATGGTCGGGTCGATCTGGGTCGGGATCAGGAAATCGACGTAAGGCGAGGCCGACCAGCGGCCCTCTTTCCAATCGTCATAGGCGCGTTCGAGCTCTTCCATACCATCGAGGAAATGCAGATCGCCCTTGAGGAACCGCGCATCCTTGGGCGCGGCGGGGAAGGTCGGCATCCCGTCGAGCGCGATGTTGAGCTTGCCCGAAGAGCCGCGGAACCGGTAGCGCTTGACGCCTTTGACGAAATCCTCCGGCAGCTCTTTCTGCTCGGTATGCTCGATGAAGGTCCGGCGCACGTCCATGCCCGAGACCACGGTATCGGCATAGAACTCATCGCCGTTTTCGAGCGCCACACCGACAACGCGGCCATTCTTGACGATGAACTGGTCAATCCCCGAGCCGGTGCGGATCTCGCCACCCGCGTCCTGAAAGCTCAGGGCCATCGCCTTGGTGATCGACCCCATGCCTCCGCGCGAGAAACCCCAAGCACCGATCGAGCCGTCAACCTCGCCCATATAGTGATGGAGGAGGACATAGGCTGTCCCCGGTGAATAGGGGCCAAGGCCGGTCCCGATGATGCCAGAGCCTGCAAGGTGGACCTTCACGAGGTCGGACTTGATGTATTGATCGAGGAACTCGGCAATCGACATGGTCCAGAAGCGGACCGTTTCGGCCATCTCGCGCTCGCCCAGATCGTAGAACCGCTTGCCGATGTAGAGAAGCTCCGAGATATCACGCGGGTTGAACGAGGTCGGGTCCGGAGCGGTCCGCATCAGGAGCGGCTTGATGAACTTGCACTGGCGCATCACCGCGCGGGCGTAGCGTTCGTAGCCGTCGGCATCTTCGGGATTGTTGCGGATAAGCTCGCGGCGGAGCGCGTCGTGATCGGAGGAATAGTTGAAATAGTTGCCCTTGGAATCGAAGGTCGCCCCGCTCTCGTAGGGGATCACCTGAAGGCCATACTTAGGCAGTTCCAGCGCCCGGATGATCTCGGGCCGCAGGAGCGAGCAGACGTAGGAGCAGTTGGAATAGGTCCAGCCCGGCTGCAATTCACGGCTGACCGCCGCGCCGCCCACATAATCGTTCTTCTCGATCACGAGGGTCTTTAGACCGGCCCGCGCCAGAAATCCGGCCGTTGTCAGGCCGTTGTGCCCCGCGCCGACGATAATGGCGTCGTATTTCATGTCCGCTCCCTCGATTCCCCGTGGGGCGACGGTAATTTAAACTGAGCGCTCAGTCAAAAATTTTCGAGCGATCACTCAGATTTTTCTTTTCATCGCGGCCCACCCCACCTATGCAAAGGGCATGACAGCCGTTCAAACCGACAGATCCCTATCCCGCACCAGCGCCCGCACACAGGCGCGGATCGTCGAGGCCGTGGTCGAAGCGGTGTCGCAACATGGGATCTCGGGCACCACGCTTGCCAATGTCGCGGCGCTGGCCGAGGTCAGCCAAGGTGTCCTGATCTTTCACTTTAAATCGAAGGAAGGGCTTTTCGCCGAAACCCTGCGGCGCCTGATCGACGAATACCAACAGGGCTGGCAAGCGGCGCTGACCGAACCAGACCCGCTACAGCGGATCGTCAAACTCGTCCGCTCCGACTTTGCCGCCGCGATCTGCAATCGCAAAACGCTGGCCCTATGGTTTGCCTTTTGGGGCGAGGCCGCGGCCCAGCCGCTTTACAACGCGATCTGCGCCGAAAGCGAGATCCAGCGCTATGAGGCGATGATCGCCGCCTGCCGCGCTTTTTGCGATGCGAACAAGGGCGAGACTTGCGATCCCGCCCTTCTGGCGCATTCCATTGATGCGATGACCGATGGCCTTTGGCTGCAGATGCATATCTCGGCCAAATCCCTCAGCCGCACCGATGCCCGCTCGATGGCGATGGCCCATCTGCGGCTTCTCTTGCCGAAATGGGCCGACGCCATCCCTCAATAGGATGGCGCACCGGTGTGTTTGTTGCGGTGCCCTTCACGAAGCGGCGCGTGCTCGGTGGTTTCATGTGCTCCGTCCCAAAGACCCTCGGCCAGCAGCTCTTCCTGCGTCATCTCGATGGCTTTGCGAAGGATGCCGAACATCTCGTCGATCTGGCTGCGGTTGATGGTCAGCGGCGGCGAGAACACGCACATATTGATCAGCGGACGGACCAGCAGGCCCATCTCCTGGCAATGGGCATCAATCCGGCTCCCGACCTCATAATCCAGCGCCAACGGGTTCTTGCTGACCGGATCGGCTACACAGTCGACACAGCCCATCAGGCCCATGCCGCGAGTATCGCCCACGATCGGCAGATCGCGCAGGGAATGCAGCCGCTCTTGGAAATAGGGGCTGATCTCACGAACGTGCTCGAGGATGCCCTCGCGCTCGATAATCTCCATGTTCTTGAGCGCTGCGGCAGCGGAAACCGGATGGCCGGAATAGGTAAAGCCGTTGGAGAAGGTCGCCCCTTTGGAGTTCGCGCCTGAGACCTCGGCAATCAGACGGTCTGAAATGATGGCTGCGCCCATCGGAACATAGCCCGAGGTCAGGCCTTTGGCGGTCGTAATGATATCAGGCACAATGTCGAAAACCGCTTCAGAGGCGAACCAGTGGCCAAGGCGACCGAAGCCCGTCACCACCTCGTCCGAGATGTAGAGAACGTCGTGCTTGCGGCAGACCTCAAGGCAACGCTTGTGGTAGCCCGGCACCGGAACGATCACCCCGCCCGAGGCGAGGATCGGCTCAGCAATGAAGGCGGCAACACGGTCGGAGCCCAGTTTCAAAATTGCGTTTTCGAGATCGGCCACCTTTTCGTCGAGGAAGGCGTCAAGCGACATTCCTTCGGGCCGCCGATAGGGATTCACATCGGGCAACATATGACGAAGGTCTTGGGCATGGTCGAAATAGCCAACGTCCCGCTCCTTGCCGCACATCGAGGCCGAGAGGTAGGTCGAGCCGTGATAGGCCTTGGCGCGAGAGATGATGATCTTCTTTTCCGGCTTTCCAAGGATGTTATTGCGGAAGTGAAGGAAACGGATGGCGCTATCGACAGCTGTCGATCCGCCAGTGGTAAAGAACACGGTGTTGAGATCGCCCGGCGTGTGCTGGGCAATTTTGTGGGCCAGTTCGGCGGCGGTCGAATGCCCGAGCGCAAACGGGTTGTAGTAGGGCATCGCCATGACCTGATCGGCGATCGCCTGCGCCATCTCCGGCCGGTTATAGCCAATCTGCACGCACCACATCCCTGCTGTCATATCGATCAGCTTTCGGCCGGACTCATCCTGAATATAGATGCCATCGCCGCTGACCGGAAAAGTCCGCTCGGTGTGGCCATGGTCCTCCATGCCCTCCCAAGGGTGCAGAACATTCTTGCTGTCCCAGTCGTTGTGACGGGAAAAATCGTTGATGTGCGAGGTCATGTTCCGCTCCGAAATCGGCTGATTTGATCATATGCATGATGAATGAACGTTCATTCATTGTCAATCGCCTTCCATTTCAGCCCAAAGACTGACAATGCTTTGCCTCAGCGAAAATCGGAGCTTGAGGAATGCCCGAGGCCAAATCCGCACGGGAACAGACCAAGGAGCGGCACAGACGCGCCCTGATCGAGGCGACGGCGGACGCTATCGCCGAGCATGGGCTGGCGAAGGTATCGGTCAGCCGGATTCTCGAGAAAGCCGGCCTATCCCGCGGAATGGTAAACCTACACTTTTCCAGCAAAAACAATCTTTTGCTGGCCGTCGCTCAACAGTTTTCTGAAGATTACACAAGCCATTGGATTGTGGCGATGGAACGCGCCGGAAGCCGCGCAGAAGCCCGTCTGCGCGCGATCATCGATGCTGACTTCGATCCCGTCGTGCTCAATCGGCGCACTATGGCCGTCTGGTTCGCTTTTCGCAGCGAGGCGCATTCCTCGCCTGAATTCATGCCATTCATCGACTCGCGCGACGCCAAGATGCAACGCACGATCACCTCGATCTGTCGTGAGCTTTGCGAGAGAGGCGCCAATCCGGGCACCGATCCACAGATCGCTGCCCTATCGATCATCGCCCTTCTCGAGGGGCTCTGGACCGATTACTACCTGCACCCTGATCGGTTTGACCGCGACACTGCCCGCGCCGTGGTGTTGCACACAGCCCGTGCCTTCTTTCCCGACAGCTTTGACGCCTAGGCGAAAAGCCCGCCGTAACTCTGGCGCAGGATGTTCTTCTGCACCTTGCCCATCGTGTTGCGCGGCAGCTCGTCCACGACGATCAGCTTGCGCGGCTGTTTGAACCGCGCGAGTGCCTGCCCCATCGCAGCGGCGATTTGCTCAAGGTCGGGCTCCTGCCCCTTCTGGCGCACAAGGATGCCCACGGCCACCTCGCCCAGATCGGGATGCGGCACACCGATCACCGCGCTTTCCAGAACGCCAGGCTGCTCGTCGAGGAGCGTCTCGACCTCCTTGGGATAGACATTGAAGCCGCCCGAGATAATCAGATCCTTGCCACGGCCGATGATCGTCACATAGCCGTCCGCGTCCATGCGCGCCAAGTCGCCCGTGATGAAGAACCCATCCTCGCGCAGCTCTTCGCGGGTTTTCTCCGGCATCTGCCAATAGCCCTGAAAGACATTCGCCCCCCGCACCTCGATCACGCCAACCTCGCCCTGCGGCAGGGTCGCGCCGGTGGCCGGATCGGTGATCTTCAGCTCCACCCCCGGCAGCGGCAGGCCCACCGTTCCGGCGCGGCGCTCGCCCTCATAGGGGTTGGAGGTGTTCATATTGGTCTCGGTCATGCCATAGCGTTCGAGGATCCGGTGGCCGGTGCGCTCTTCGAAGCGGATGTGGGTTTCGGCCAAGAGGGGCGCACTGCCGGACACAAAGAGGCGCATCCCCTTGGTCAGGTCGCGGGTGAAGGCGGGGTGATCGAGAAGGCGGGTGTAGAAGGTCGGCACGCCCATGAGCGCGGTTGCCGTCGGCATTTCGCGGATCAGGGCGTCGACGTCGAATTTGCCGAAGAAGACCATCGCCCCGCCCACGGCGAGGATCACGTTCGTCGCCACGAAAAGCCCGTGGGTGTGAAAGATCGGCAAGGCGTGGAGAAGCACGTCTTTTTCGGTGAACCGCCACGCCTCGGCTAGTGTAAGAGCGTTCGACAAGAGATTGTTTTGGCTCAACATTGCGCCCTTGGAGCGCCCCGTGGTGCCGGAGGTATAGAGAAGCGCAGCAAGATCATCCCCGCCCCGCTCGGCGATCGGCGCCGTTTCCGCCTGCCCTGCGGCCAAGGCCGCAAGGCTTCCGGTCCCGTCCGCGTTCAGCGTCTTTACGACAGCACCTGTCCCGGCGACCAAAGGCGCAACCCGCGCCTCGGTCGCATCGCTGGCAACAACAAGTTTCGCCCCGCTGTCCGACAGGAAATAGCCGAGCTCGGCGGGCGTATAGGCCGTGTTGAGCGGCAGGAAAACAAACCCGCCCTGCACGCAAGCCGCATAAAGCGCGAGCGCCTCGGGCGACTTGTCGATCTGCGCCGCGACGCAGTCGCCGCGAACAAGGCCCAGCGCGGTGATCGCATTCGACAGCCGCGCGGCCATCGCCAGAAATCCGGCATGGCTGATTGGCGCCCCTCCCTCGGGATAGAGGAACGGCGCCTCTGATCCGGCGTGGCGGCCAAAGAGCGTATCGTAGAGCGGATTGGTCATCTGTAGCCCCCTGCTGTCCTCGGCTTTTTGCGACAAACCGCAGCGCGGGTAAAGCCGTCAGGACAGCATGAGATAGACCCAGATCGCGCTGATCAGTATCGGCTGATGCGCGAGGTAGATCACTAGGCTATGCCGCCCCGGAAAGGCAATGAACCGCGCCCAAGGGGCCTGCCCCGCACCCGCCGAGGGAACCAGGGCTCTGGGCATGAGGGCAGTCAAGACCTTGGCCGTGCCGATGCCGAACAGGGCTGGCCCGAACCACGGAAACACCGGCTCATAGTCGATCGACGGCGGCCACCATGTCGATAGGCCGGTCCAGTAGAAGAACGGGCTGTTGAGAGCGGAGAAGCTGACGTAGTTGGGAAGCGCGATCACCGCCGCCCCGAGAAGCAGCGTTAGCACCGCCGGCAAGCTCAGGAAGGCAAGGCCCAAGAGGCTTGCAACCGAAATTGAATGCAGGATGCCGAAATAGACGAAGGTTTGCGGCAGGACCAAATAGGTCCCTGCCGAGACAAGCGCCGCCGCTCCCGCGACCTTGGCCAGCCGCCTGCCGAAAGAGCGCCAGCGGATACCTTGCCGGTGGGCGAGATAGAGGCTGAAGCCGACAAGGAACAGAAAGCTGCCGGCCGTCGTTCTGGCAAAGAGCGCCCAAAAACCGTGGGTCGTCGTTCCGCCGGGAATGAAGCCGAACATCTCAAGATCATAGGTGAAATGGAACGTCACCATCATCAAAATGGCGACCGTCCGCGCCACATCGATTGCCAAGATGCGCCCGCCCAGCGTCTGCGCCATGTCTTGCTCCCTTGCCCCAAGGGGAAAGTGACCGGACCTCAATCAAAAATCCAGCGAAAAGCCCTAGCCACCCTTGAGCTGTCGCAGGAGGAACACTTCGCTATCGTCGCTGACCTGCTCATGCAGGCCCCGCGCGATCAGCTTGCCATCGACCGAGACCGAAACCCCCGCCTTGATGACAGGATCGAGGCCCGGGTGGGCCTCGACCAATGCTTTCATCATCTCGCCAACCGTCTTGGCCCTCACCTCGACCACGTCCGCGCCATCGGTAAACCGGCGCAAGCCCGACCAGAGATGAACCTTGACCATCAGCCCTTGGCCTTGATCGCGGCCAAAATCCGCGGCGGCGACATCGGCAGGCTGCGCAGGCGCACGCCAGCGGCCGCGTGGACCGCATTGGCAACGGCCGGCAGCGGCGGGGTGATGCCCGTCTCGCCCACACCGCGCACGCCGTAGGGGTGGCCGGGGTTCGGTACTTCGACGATCACCGTGTCGATCATCGGCAGGTCCGAGGCGACGGGGATGCGGTAATCGAGGAACACGGTGTTCTGCAGCCGCCCATCGGCGCCATAGATGTATTCCTCATTCAGCGCCCAGCCGATGCCCTGCGCCGCGCCGCCCTGAAACTGGCCTTCCACATAGGCCGGATGGATCGCCTTGCCGGCATCTTGCACCACGGTATAGCGCAGAACCGAAGTATGGCCGGTTTCGGGATCAACCTCGACATCGACGATATGGGTGCCAAAGCTGCCGCCGTGGCCCGAGGGGGTCGCCTCGAAATGGCCCGAGATCGGCCCGCCGGTGCCGCCCATTTCCGCCGCCAGCTCCCCAATGGTCAGCGGCGGAAACTCGCCCGCGTTCGGCCCCGAGGGCTTGGTACAGCCGTCTTCCCAGATCACCGCCTCGGCAGGGATGCCCCATTTGTCGGCGGCCCGCTGGCAGAGCTTGGCCGAGATCTGTTTGACCGCCTCGATGGTGGCGAGGCCGGTCGCATAGGTGGCGCGGCTGCCGTGGGTCGGTTCGTTGACGCCAAGCGATCCGGTGTCAACGACGTTGACGCGCACGTTCTCGTAAGGAATGCCCAAGGCTTCGGCCGCCATCAGCGCCATCGAGGCGCGGCTGCCGCCGATATCGGGCGTGCCGACCGAAACCGTGACCGATCCATCCTCGCCCAGCGCTGCCGAAACCGAGGTCTCGCCGCCCCAGTTCATCCAGTAGCCGCTCGCCACGCCACGCCCCTGATTGGGGCCGAGGGGGGCTGCGTAATGCGGATGGGCAATGGCTGCTTCCAGCGTCTCGACAAGGCCGATGCGCGGGAAGGTCGGGCCAAAGCTCGCCTTGGTGCCCTCTCGCGAGGCGTTCTTGAGGCGGGTTTTCAGCGGGTCTAGCCCCAGCGCACGGCACATCTCGTCAACAAGGCTTTCAGTCGCGAAAGCCGCCATCGGCGAACCGGGGGCGCGATAGGCCGCTTGCTTGGGCCGGTTGGCCAGAACGTCATAGCCCTCGTGATGCACCGCGGGGATGTTGTAGCAGGAGAAGGCGCAATCGAGCGCACTGTCGATCGGCGCCATCGGGAAAGCGCCGCCCTGCATCCGCATGGTGACCTTGGCGGCGGTCATGGTGCCGTCTTTCTTCATCCCCATTTTCACGTCGATCGACGACGACGAGGTCGGCCCTGTGGATCGGAGGACTTCCGAACGGGTCATCACCATCTTCACCGGCTTGCCCGCCTTGCGGCTGAGCGCAAGGGCTACAGGCTCGATAAACACGGTCGTCTTGCCGCCGAAGCCGCCGCCGATTTCCGAAGGCGTCACCCGCAGGTTGGCCACGTCGATGCCGAGAACCACGGCGCTCATCCGGCGGATGAACCAATGGCCTTGGGTGCAGACCCACATCTCGCCCTTGCCGTCCGAACCCAGTTGGGCAAGGCAGGCGTGGGGCTCGATATAGCCCTGATGGGTGGCCTCGGTCTTGTAGGTGTTTTCCATCACAAGGTCGGCGGCTGCAAAGCCTGCCTCGAGATCGCCGTGGCCGTATTCGATATAGCGCATGACGTTGGGGTGAAGCCCCTCGGGCACCGAATAATCGGCCGCCCCCGGACGGATCGCCGGAGCACCCGGCTTCATCGCTTCATCAACGTCGGTGACGTGCGGCAGCACCTCGTATTCAACCTCAATGAGCTTGGCAGCCTCACGGGCCAGAAGAAGGCTGGTCGCAGCAACGGCGGCAACGGCGTGGCCGTCATAAAGCGCCACCTCGCCCGCCATGCAGTTTTCCTGAATGTTCCA
>RFZI01000045.1 GCA_009920775.1 Paracoccaceae bacterium
CTTTCGGATACGGATGCCTATGGCCCCAATGTCTCGGGCACTTTTCTCAACCGCGTGCACAGCTACGAGGTCAAGCCCGAGACCGGCCCTGCCCAGCTCATCCACTTCCCAAAATCCTGCCTGCATTGCGAAGATGCGCCCTGCGTGACCGTTTGTCCGACCGGCGCGAGCTATAAGCGGACAGCGGACGGGATCGTTCTCGTGAACGAAGATGCCTGTATCGGCTGCGGCCTCTGCGCCTGGGCCTGCCCCTATGGCGCCCGCGAACTGGACGCCACGGCGGGGGTGATGAAGAAATGCACGCTCTGCATCGACCGGATCTATAACGAAAACCTGCCCGAAGAGGATCAGATCCCGGCCTGCGTGCGCACCTGCCCCGCCGGTGCTCGGCATTTCGGCGATTTCGCCGATCCCAATTCGAACGTCAGCAAACTCACCGCCGAACGCGGCGGGATGGACCTGATGCCCGAACAGGGCACCCGCCCCACCAACAAATACCTGCCGCCGCGCCCCAAGGATTGCGGCGGCGAGATCAACACCCTCGCGCCGCTTCTCGAGCCCGTTGCCACCGATGGCAAAGGCTTTGTCGGCTGGCTCGACAAAATGCTGTCGGCCCTTCCCGGAGGTAACGCCTGATGCATCCCGCAAAGTCTGTCATCATCTTCACCACGCTTTCGGGCATCGGCTTTGGTATGCTGTTCTTCATCGGCCTCGGCATGATCGTGCCCGAGGGCCTCATGGCCTTCATCTGGTTCGCCATCGCCTATCTCTTTGCCGTGGGCGGCCTCATCGCCTCGACCTTCCACCTCAAACACCCCGAGCGTGCGCTTCGTGCGTTCACACAGTGGAAGACCAGCTGGCTCAGCCGAGAGGGCGTCTTGTCGGTGGTCGCGCTTCTGGTGATGGCAGTCTATGGCGCGGGCCTCGTGTTCCTTGGGACTCGGTTCACCTACCTCGGCTATGCGGGGGCGATCCTGTCTGTCCTCTCGGTCTTTGCGACCTCGATGATCTATGCCCAGCTCAAGACCGTGCCACGCTGGCGCGATTTTTCGACGCCCTTGATGTTTCTTGGCTATGCGGGCGCGGGCGGCAGCCTGATGACCGGACAGGTCGACTATGCTTTGGCCCTCTTGGCCTTGGCCGGCCTCTTGCAGCTTCTCAACTGGATGCGCGGCGATGGCGCCTTGGGCAAGTCGGGTTCGGACATCGGAACAGCTACCGGCCTCGGCACCGCCGCCCAAGTGCGTGCCTTCGAGCCCCCGCATACCGGCACCAACTATCTCCTCAAAGAGATGGTCTATGTCGTCGGCCGCAAACACGCGGGCCGGCTGCGGATCCTGTCGCTGTTGATGGGGATCGGCCTGCCGATCCTGCTCCTCCTCGCGCCCTTCGGCCATATGCTGGCCGCGCTGGCGATTGTCTCGCATATCGTCGGTGTCTTTGCCTCGCGCTGGCTCTTCTTTGCGCAGGCCGAGCACGTGGTCGGCCTCTACTACGGAAAGCGCTGAGCCAAGATGCAACATTTCGGCCGAACGGCCGGCGGCAAAGACGTTGATCGCGTCGAAATTTCCGCCGGTGATCTGACGGTTGGCCTCCTGACGATGGGGGCCAATCTGCATTCGGTGCGGCTCGCTGGCGTGCCCTATGATCTGACGCTCGGTTCAGATCACCTTCCGCATTACGCCAAAGAGATGCGCTATCATGGCGGCATCATCGGCCCCGTCGCCAACCGCATCAGCGGCGGGCGGGTGCGGATCGGCGGCATGATGCACGAGCTCGAGCGCAATCAGGATCGCAAGCATTCGCTGCATTCGGGCCGCAACAGCACCCACTATCAGGTCTGGCGGTTGGCCGAGCATGGCCCCGCCTCGGCCACCTTCGAGATTGACCTTGCCGATGGCGTTTGCGAACTCCCGGGCAATCGGACGATCCGGGCGACCTTCGAGGTCAGCGCACCGGCGAACCTTCGGCTGACGCTGACCGCGACGACCGATGACACAACGCTGATGAACCTCGCCAATCACAGCTACTGGAACCTTGATGGCTCGGACCGTTGGGAAGGCCACAGCCTGAAGATCGCAGCAGATCACATCCTGCCGATCACCGACGAGGGCCTGCCCACTGGCGAGATTGCCGAGGTTGCAGGCACAGAGTTTGATTTCCGCGCGCCCAAATTGCCCGCGCCGGGGCATCCGCCGCTCGACAACAACTTCTGCACAGGCGAGGCCCGCGGGCCGCTGCGCGATGTCTTGTGGCTTAAGGGTAAGAGCGGCCTCACCATGACCATGGCGACAACCGAGCCGGGGCTTCATGTCTTCGACGGGCGCGATGCGGGCAGGCCGGGGCACCAGAACTATGAAGGCCTCGCTTTCGAGGCCCAGCTTTGGCCCGACGCGCCGAACCATCCCGATTTTCCCTCGATCCTTCTGCGCCCGGGCGAGACCTATCAGCAGATCACCGAATGGCGTTTTGGCCGCTAGGGGCTAGCCCTGCGCGTCCTTGAACCACGCCACGATCTTGGCGCGTTCGGCGTCTTCCATGAACGAGACATTGGCGGGCGGCATGGCGTGGGTCGCACCAGATTGAAGATAGATCTCCTGCGCCTGCGCCGCGATCTGCTCGGGCGTTTCCAGAAGAACGCCCTTCGGTGCCCACATCAGATTGCCATAGACCGGCTCCGCTGTGTGACACATCGAGCAACGGCCCAGGATGATATCCTGGACCTCTTCAAACCCTGCAGCACTCGCATATTGCTCGACCAGCCGCGCCGCCATCGCATCCTGCTGCTTGTGGTAGCTCGGCTGGGAAGAGAGCCAAGCGATGATCAGCATCAGGATCACCGTTACAGCCCATGTCCAATGCGGCTGGCCTTTGCGGGCGTGCATCGAGTTGAAGAAATGCCGGATCGACACGCCCATCAGGAAGATCAGCGAAGCAATGAGCCAGTTCCATTCCGTGGCAAAGGCCAGCGGATAGTGGTTGGACAGCATCAGGAAGATGACCGGAAGTGTCAGATAGTTGTTATGGGTCGAGCGCTGCTTGGCGATCTTGCCGTATTTCGGATCAGGCTTTCGGCCGGCGATCAGATCGGCCACCACGACCTTCTGGTTGGGGATGATAATGAAGAACACGTTGGCCGACATGATCGTCGCGGTGAACGCGCCAAGGTGCAAAAGCGCCGCGCGGCCCGAGAAGACGTTGGTGTAGAAGAGCGCCATGCCGACGAGGACGACAAAGAGCGCGACCATCAGGGCGGTCTGGTTGGCATTCACGAAGGTCTTGCAGAGTTGGTTGTAGACGATCCAGCCGAACGCCAGCGAAGCCATCGAGATCACAGCTCCCTGCCAGACGGGAATATCCAGAACTTCGGGGTCGATCAGGAACAGCTCGCCGCCGAGGTAGTAGACAAGGAAGAGAAGCGCGAAGCCCGAGAGCCACGTCATGTAGCTCTCCCATTTGAACCAGACGAGGCCGCTCGGCATATTTTCCGGCGCCACGAGGTACTTCTGGATGTGATAGAAGCCGCCGCCGTGGACCTGCCATTCCTCGCCATCCGCCCCGGATTTGAGGTTGCGGTCGCGGTGCAGGCCGAGGTCGAGCGCGATGAAGTAAAACGACGAGCCGATCCAGGCGATCGCGGTAATCACGTGAAGCCAGCGGACGGAAAACTCCACCCACTCCATCAACAGAACGGCATCATACATCCCAAGTCCCTCCGATTATTTGGCAGGAGGCTATACCGGCGCTGATTTATTTGTTAATCCGTCAAATGCCTGAACACTTTCAAGAGACGCCGAATAATGGCCTATGTCGCCAATATCCGAATGTTCGTCCGCGTTTACGAGCTTGGCAGCATGAGCGCCGCCGCCCGCGACCAGCGGACCTCGCCCGCCGTGGCATCGGCGCGCATTGGCGAACTTGAGAAACACCTCGGCCTACGGCTCTTCAACCGCACGACCCGCAGCCTTCAGCCCACAGAGAACGGGCGCATTTTCTATGAGGGCGCCCGCAAGATCCTTGATGCGATTGAAGAGGCAGAAGCGGCGGTCGCCCAGACCGCCCAGAACCCACGCGGCACAGTCTATATCGCGGCCCCCCTTGGTGTGGGCCGGCGGTTCATCGCGCCCCATGTCCCTGCCTTCAAAGACGCCTATCCCCAGATCGACGTGCGCCTGCGCCTGTCAGATCGCAAGATCGACGTTGTCGCCGAAGGCCTCGATCTGGCGTTCCACCTCGGCAGGCTTGAGGATTCAACGCTCAAGGTCCGGCAGGTCGCAGAATGCGCCCGCATTCTCTGCGCGGCTCCGGCCTATATCGAGCGCCGCGGCAATCCGATTGACGGCGAGGCACTTGTTCGCGACCGGCACGAATGCCTCAACCTGCGCTTCCCCGGAGCGACGGAATTCCGATGGTCCCTGCAGACACCGGCCGGCACCGAAACCTTCGATATCTCTGGCCCGTTTGAATCCGACGATGGCGATGTGCTCACCGGTTGGGCGCTGGATGGGCGCGGGATCGTGATGAAGCCTATCTTTGAGGTTGCCGATCACTTACGCGATGGCCGACTCGTGCCTGTCGCCACCGCGACGCCGCCTCTGCCCACGCAGCTCTCTTGCCTGACCCAGCATCGCCGCTTGCGCGACCCCAAGATCCGCTTGTTTACCGATTTCATCATCGGGCGAATGCGTGCGGATATGGCAGCGCAGACGGAGGGGCTTCAACTGCCCCTGTAGGTCGACATCCCGAAAGGCGAGAGCAAAAGCGGCACGTGATAGTGCGACTCAGGATCCGAAATACCGAAACGGATCGGCACTTCATCGAGAAACAGCGGCTCGGCTCCGGCCTGCCCGGTTGCCCGCAGATAGTCTCCCGCCTTGAATACAAGCTCATAGACGCCCACCGCAAATTTGCCTTTGGGCAGGATCGGGCTATCGGTGCGGCCGTCGTCGTTTGTGACAGCTTCCGCGATCTTTTTGTGGCTATTGCCGCTCACCTTGTAGAGCGCGATCGCCAACCCCGCGGCGGGAATACCCCGCGCCGTATCGAGAACATGGGTGGTGAGAAATCCCTCAGACATCAGCCCCTCCGGTTTGATCGCCGCCATACTGCGCGATGTTGCCGCCTTTGGCGACAGGGCCAAAGCAAAACAGGTCTTTACTGGATTATTTGAAAATCACCCCGCGATTTTGCGCTATCAACTATGCAATTAAGGCTCCGGAGCAAGACATGCAGCGCTATCCCCGCAATATGATCGGCTATGGCGCCAACCCGCCCGATGCCGCTTGGCCCGGTGGCGCCAAGATCGCTGTGAGCCTCGTTCTCAATTATGAAGAGGGCGGCGAGAACAACATCCTGCATGGCGATGCGGCTTCCGAGGCCTTCCTCTCCGACATTCCCGGCGCAGCACCCTGGCCGGGACAGCGCCATTGGAACATGGAGTCGATCTACGAATACGGCGCGCGCGCCGGATTCTGGCGGCTGCATCGGCTGTTCACCTCGATGGACATTCCGGTGACGATCTATGGCGTGGCCACTGCGCTCGCCCGCTCGCCCGAGCAGGTCGCCGCAATGAAGGCCGCCGATTGGGAGATCGCGAGCCACGGCCTCAAATGGGTCGAGCACAGGGATATGCCCGAGGAGGAAGAACGCCGGCAGATTGCCGAAGCTATCCGCCTGCACACCGAGGTTGTGGGCTCACGCCCGACCGGCTGGTATACGGGGCGCTGCTCGGTCAATACCGTGCGGCTCACCGCCGAGGCGGGGTTCGACTGGATCTCCGACACCTATGACGACGACCTGCCCTATTGGATCGAGGCGGGCGACCGCGACCAACTTGTGATCCCCTACACGCTCGAGGCCAATGATATGCGCTTTGCCACCGCGCCGGGCTATATCGAGGGCGAACAGTTCTTCACCTATCTCAAGGATGCCTTCGACGAGCTTTATCGCGAAGGGGCCGAGGGCCGCGCCAAGATGATGTCGGTCGGCCTTCATTGCCGTCTGATCGGGAGGCCCGGTAAGATCGCGGGCCTGCGCCGCTTTCTCGAATACGCGAAGGGGTGCGAAGGCGTCTGGTTCCCGCGCCGGATCGACATTGCCCGCCATTGGGCCGTGGCGCATCCACCAGTGCGCCGTGCGCGCCCGAGCCGGATGGCGAAGGACGAGTTCATCAAAGCCTACGGCGGCATTTTCGAGCACTCCGCTTGGATCGCTGAACGCGCCTTCGATCTGGAGCTTGGCCCAGCACACGACACCGCACTTGGCCTGCACAATGCCCTCTGCCGGATGTTCCGCTCGGCCAGCGACACCGAGCGCCTCGGCGTTCTGACCGCCCACCCCGATCTTGCGGGCAAGCTGGCGCAGGCCAAGCGACTGACCGCCGAGTCGACCTCGGAGCAAGCAGGCGCGGGCCTCAATGCGTTGACCGACGACGAGCGCGAGACCTTCACCCGCCTCAACGCCGAATATGTCGCCAAGCATGGCTTTCCGTTCATCATCGCCGTGCGCGATCACACCAAGGCGTCGATCCTCGAAGCCTTCCATCGGCGCATCGGCAACGACCGCGCCACCGAATTTGCCGAGGCCTGCCGTCAGGTCGAACGCATCGCTGAATTTCGTCTGAAGGACATCCTACCGTGACGACCTACGCCTTCCCGCCCGGCGGTATGCCAGACCTTTCCGATGATCCCGCCGCCGCGGGCTCGATCTTCACGACCGCCTATGCCTTCATCCCCGGCTCGACCATGCGCGATATCGTGGCGAGCCTCCTGCCCGGCTGGACCAAGACCCGCGCCTGGATCCTTGCCCGCCCGCTCACCGGCTTTGCCGAAACCTTCGCGCAATATGCGGTCGAGGTCGAACCGGGCGGCGGCAGCGATGCGCCCGAACCGGATGCAGGCGCCGAGGCTGGCATCTTAGTGGCCTCTGGCGAGATGATGCTTGATCTCGATGGCGTGACCCATGCCCTCACGGCGGGCGGCTATGCCTATATCCCGCCGGGCCAGAAGTGGCGGCTGCATAACCCCGGCCACATCGACCTGAAATTCCACTGGATCCGCAAACGCTGGCAGCCTGCCGAGGGCCTCACCCCACCCGATCCGATATTCACCAACGACGCCACGACGCCGTTCAACTACATGCCCGGCACTGACAAATGGGCGACCCAGCGGTTCGCGAGCCCCTCCGATTTGCGCCACGATATGCACGTCAATATCGTGACCTTCCAGCCCGGCGGCCGCATTCCCTTTGCCGAGACTCACATTATGGAGCATGGGCTCTATGTGCTCGAAGGCACGGCAGAATACCTGCTGAACGACCGCTGGCACAGCGTTCAGGCCGGCGATTTCATGTGGCTCCGCGCATGGTGCCCGCAGGCCTGTATCGCCACCGGACAGGGGCCGTTCCGCTATCTTCTCTACAAAGACGTAAACCGCCATCCTGAGCTCGTTTTGCCATGAAAACGATCGTTGCCCAGCCCCTGACAGACGAGGCCTTCGCCCCCTTCGGCGATGTGCTTCATGCTGCAGGAGCGCCGGACAAGATGATCAACCAAGGCCTATGCGGCCGCCATCACGACCGTGCCAGAATGGATTTTGGCGCGGACGGGCGCGCCGGCATCTCGATCTTCAACGCTGAAAAGCGTACGCTGCCCTATATGCTTGACCTCGTCGAGCGGCATCCAGACGGATCGCAGGCCTTCATCCCGATGAGCCTCGAGCCTTTTCTGGTGATCGTGGCCGAGGACGATGGCGGTAAGCCCTCGAATATCCAAGCCTTCATCACCGCCCCCGGCCAAGGGATCAACCTTTTGCGAAACACTTGGCACGGCGTTCTGACCCCGCTTGGTGAACCGGGCCTTTTTGCCGTGATCGACCGGATCGGCGACACGCTCAACCTCGAAGAATTCCCGCTCGAACCGATACTGGTGACAGCGGAATAATCACAACCTGCCGCAAGAGCAGGAAACCTCCTCAACAAACAGGGAAACGGAACAATGACAGATACCTCGATCGGAACGCCGGAGCAGCTCCGCGATCCAAACTACACCCCACCCATGGCCAAGGCTGTGCCGCTTGGCATCCAGCACGTGCTGGCCATGTTCGTCTCCAACGTCACCCCGGCCATTCTCGTTGCCGGCGCTGCCGGCATCGGCTTTGGCTCGGATCAGGGCGCGCTCGGCTTTCCGGACATGACCTATATGATCCAGATGTCGATGCTGTTCGCCGGCATTGCCACGCTCTTCCAGACCATCGGCTTCGGCATGGTCGGCGCGCGCCTGCCGATCGTGCAGGGCACCTCATTCGCCTTCGTGCCGGTAATGATCCCGGCCGTTGCGGGCCTTGGAACCGCGGGCCTCGCGGGCCTGATGACCGGCGTGTTTCTCGGCGGTATCTTCCACTTCTGCCTTGGCTTCATCGTCGGCCGCATCCGCTATGCCCTGCCGCCACTGGTGACCGGCACGATCGTTCTGATGATCGGTCTTGCGCTCATCAAGGTCGGCATCCAGTACGCGGCGGGCGGTGTGCCCAAGATCGGCACCGAAGCCTACGGCAGCCTTGCCATGTGGACCCCGGCCCTCGTCGTCATCTTCGTGACGCTCGCGGTCAAGTTCTTCATGCGCGGCTTTGCGGCTGTGGCGGCTGTCCTGATCGGCATCATCGCGGGCTACATCGTCGCCTACGCGATGGGTCAGGTGAGCTTTGGCAACGTCGGCAAAGCCGCCGCTTTCGCCGCTCCGATGCCCTTCAAATACGGCTTTGAGCTGAACTGGGCGATCGTCATCGGCATGTGCTTTATGGCCATCGTTTCGGCGATCGAGACTGTGGGCGACACCTCGGGCATCACCAAGGGCGGCGCTGGCCGCGAAGCGACCGACAAGGAAATCTCGGGCGCGACCTTTGCCGACGGCCTCGGCACCGCTGTAGCCGGCATCTTCGGCGGCCTTCCCAACACCTCGTTCAGCCAGAACGTCGGCCTTGTCGCCATGACCGGCGTCATGAGCCGCCATGTCGTGACCATCGGGGCGATCTTCCTGATCATCTGCGGTTTCATCCCCAAGATCGGTGCGATCATCAACACTGTGCCGATCAACGTGCTCGGTGGCGGCGTCATCGTCATGTTCGGCATGGTTGCCGCCAGCGGCATCAACATGCTGTCGGACGTGAAGTGGAACCGCCGCAACATGGTCATCTTCGCGACCGCGCTTTCGGTTGGCTTCGGCCTGCAGCTCGAGCCCGGTGCGCTTCAGCACCTCGGCAAGACCATGCAGATCCTCTTGACCTCGGGCCTTCTGCCGGCGGCGTTCATCACTGTCGTGCTGAACCTGATCCTGCCCGAAGATCTGGGGGAATAAAGAGCCAAACTCTTTCCTCCCTGCCCCCGCAGTAATGCGGGGGCTTTTTTGCTTTGTTAACCTAGTTTCGACAGCCTCCACCGAGACACGGAGGAAGCAAGGCTCCAAGACCACGATACCTTTCGCAACAAGACAAACAGAATCGAACGACACGAGCGAAATCTGCGGATCCTGCCCAGATAGACGCCCCGACTTTGCCCAGCTAGGCTGGCCAAAACCTTTGCGAGTGGTACATGGCACCAAAATTTGGAACGAGCGGCCTTCGTGGCTTGGTTGACGAACTGACAGACGACCTTGTCTCGGGCTACATTCGCGCCTTCGCCGCGACCTGCGACACCGGCGGGCAACTCTGTGTCGGGCGCGATCTTCGGCCCTCCTCACCGGGTATCACGCGCGCCGTCGTGCAGGCGGCCAGCAAAGCCGGGCTTACTGTTCTTGAGTGCGGCATCTTGCCGACGCCTGCTCTGGCGCTCGAAGCGCAGACGCGGGGCGTGGGGGCTGTCATGGTCACCGGCAGCCACATCCCCGCCGATCGCAACGGGCTCAAATTCTACACTGTCGCGGGCGAGATCACCAAAGACGACGAAACACGCATTACCGCAGCGCTGGGCGAGACCCCAAAAAAGGACATGGCCGCGCCGGTTTTTGACACCCCGGCATCAGAGCATTTCGTCGAACGTTTTCGCAGCGCCTATGGTCCCACCGCCCTTCGCGGGCGCCGTGTCGGTGTCTTTACTCACAGTGCTGCCGGGCGTGATCTATTGCTCCGCATCCTGGCCGATCTTGGGGCCGAGACCCTAGATCTTGGCCGGTCGGATGAATTCATTCCGGTCGACACCGAAGCGATCGATCCCGAGATCCGACAAACCCTTGCCGCTTGGATCAGGGATCACCGCCTGGACGCGATTGCCTCGACCGATGGCGATTCAGACCGCCCCATGCTCACAGACGAAAATGGCATGGTCATACCCGGCGACATACTTGGCCAGATCACCGCCACGGCCCTTGATGCAAAGGTCGTTGTCACGCCGATTTCGTCCAACAGCGGTGTGACCTTGCTGCCAAAGCTGCGCGAGGTGATCCTTACCCGCATCGGCTCACCCTATGTAATTGCAGGCATGGCAGGAGCCGAGGGGCGTGTTGTCGGGTATGAGGCCAATGGCGGCTTTCTCCTGGGGTTTGAAGCCACTGGTCCTATGGGGCCCATCCCGCCCCTACGAACCCGCGACAGCTTTCTGCCGATTATCGCGACACTGGCCCAACATGGCCCGCTTTCAGCGATCGTCGCCAGCCAACCCGCCCGTTTTACCGCTTCGGGCCGCTTGCAAGAGGTGCCGGTCGAAATCAGCGCCAAGCTGATCGCGCGGCTAAATTCAGACGAGGCCGAACGCGCTGCATTCCTGCACGGTCTGGGCAAAGAGTCTGGCTGCAATACAACCGATGGCCTTCGGATCACCTTGGGAGACGCCAGTATCGTTCACCTGCGCCCATCAGGAAACGCGCCCGAATTCCGCCTTTACACCGAAGGCGACAGCCCCGCCGCGGCGCAAAACCTGCTCGACCAAGGTCTGCTCAGGCTCCGCTCTCTAGTCGGCCAATAGAGCAGGCCTTCCGACCGCCACATAAGCCGCGAAACCCGCCTTCTTGGCATCATGCGCCGAATAGATATTCCGCAGGTCCGCCATGTGCGGCGTCTGCATATGCTTGGCGATCCGTTTGAGATCGAGACCGCGGAACTCATTCCATTCGGTCAGAATAACGACCAGATCCGAATTGCGAGCAGCTTTGTAGGGGTCATCCAGCCAGCTCACCCCTGGGAGAAGCCCCTCACCCTCATGCCGCCCCTGCGGGTCGACCACCTTGACCTTGGCACCGCCACCAACCATGGCCGGGATGATCGTCAGGCTCGGTACATCGCGCTTATCATCGGTGTTGGGTTTGAACGTCACTCCGAAAACAGCGACAGTCTTGCCGTTGAAGCTCCCCCCGCACAGATCGAGCAACTTGTCGATCATCCGGCGTTTGATCTCATCGTTGACCTTGATCACAGTCTCCGTGATCTGCATAGGCACAGCATACTCTTGCCCTATACGTGCCAAAGCCTTGGTATCCTTAGGAAACAGGATCCACCAAAGCCCGGCCCCGCGTGCAGGAACTTGTTGCCGATGCGCCCGTCGAGGCCAATCCCCTTGGCGACCTCTTTCACATCGGCGCCCACCCGTTCGCACAGAGCTGCAATCTCGTTGATGAAGGTGATTTTGGCGGCAAGAAAGGCGTTGGCGGCGTATTTGATGAGCTCGGCGGATTCCAGATCCGTTATCACAATCGGAAAATCCCGCAGGAAAAGGGGCCGGTAGATCTCGTTCATCACCTCCGCAGCCCGCGGGTTCTGAACGCCGACGACCACGCGATCGGGCCGCATGAAATCGTCGATCGCCGCCCCTTCGCGCAAAAATTCGGGGTTGGAGGCAACATCGAAATCCAGCTCGGGATTGGCTTTGTGGATGGTCTGGCGCACCTTGCGATTAGTGCCGACCGGCACGGTCGATTTCGTCACCACCACGACATAGCCCTTGGCCGTTCTCGCGATCTCTTCGGCGGCGGCCATGACATAAGTCAGGTCTGCGTGCCCGTCGCCCCTGCGGGTTGGCGTGCCAACAGCGATGAACACAGCCTCGGCTCCGTTCAACGCCTCGGCAAGATCGGTGGTAAAGGACAGCCTGCCCGCGGCGGTGTTCTTCGCAAGAAGATCCTCAAGCCCCGGCTCAAAGATCGGAACTTCGCCCGCCTTGAGCCGCTCGATCTTCTTGGCGTCCTTGTCGACACAAACCACTTCGTGGCCGAAATCAGAAAAGCAAACCCCCGAAACCAGGCCGACATAGCCTGTCCCGATCATGGCAATACGCATCTGTTACCTCCGCTAGTGCCCACTGTTTCGAACAGCCTGCTGCATATCGCAAGATGAAACTCTGTCTCGGACCAACATCACATCGTTATGCATCATCGGCTGCATGGTCAGGTGGCGCCTGCTTCGACCTTACCTACAAACCCGACACCGACGATCTGCGCGAAAGCCCGGCTCTTGCCGTGGCCAAGATACTCGCGCATCACGGCCATGAGGTTCTGGCTGTCGAACCCCATATTGACGTCCTGCCCCTTGGCCTGGCCTCTTCGGGGGCAAGACTTGTCTCCTTCACAACCGCGCTAAGGGATGCCGATGCAGTCGGCGTTCTTGTCGCTCACCGCGCCTTCGCCGCACGGCGGACAGAGATTGCACTCCATCCAGCTGTGGTCGATGCGGTGGGGCTATTCAGCGGCACGTTCAGCCACAGCCCCTCCATCGACGAGGCTGGACGACGGGTAGAGAACCACAACGTCGCCCTCGCCGAGCCCGCTCAGGATCTCGGTGTGGATGCCGTCGCTGTGTCCGACCTCGACAGGTGTAAGACGGGCGATACCCTCCGCAACCCGGAAGACCGACCAAACGCCGTTCTCACGGAATAGCGCACTGGCCGGGGCTAGAAGCGCTGCATCGTCGCTCCACTGCACGATCCGCGCCTCAAGGCGGAAACCGTGGCCAAGGCCTTGGCGTTCTTCCGAAGGTCCGGTGAAGTCGATGGTGACGTCGACCCGCTGTTCTTGGACACCAAGCGCGGAAATTCGGGCTGTGGCGACCGGGTCGATCCGCGCGACAACGCCCTCAAGTGTCGTCCCGCCGCCCCAGCCGCCAAGCAACACGGGCGCACCGGCTTCGATGGAAACAGTATCCGACGACAGAAGATCGACGACAACCTCAAGATCGGACTGGATGTTGCCGATCTCGAGAATGGGCGAGCCGGCAACAACCATAGCCCCGCCAGCCTGATAGATCTGAAGAACCTGCCCGTCAGCCGGAGCGACGATCACCTCTTCCATCATGCCCGGCACGGCAGGGGAGATCGCAGCGATCCGTTGCCCTTTGTCGATTGCATCGCCCGAACGAAGGGTGATCCGCTCCAGAGATCCGGTCGTCGGGGCCGACACCAAAGTGATATCGCGGACCCGCGTCTGTCCTTCCTCGTCAATCGTCACCATCAGCGGACCGCGCCCCACGGTTCCCAGATCGACCAGTGCTGGCTTGGGCCAGAAAGCATAGGCCATCGCGGCGGCGATCAAGGCTATCGCAACGAAGGTCAGGAAATTGCGTGAACGGCGGCGTTTCTGGGCCATGGGTCTACTCCCGTGTTTTCAGGGCCGTGGTGATATCGGCCCGATCTAGGTCACGTTTCACAAGCCAGCCGGAAAAGAGCGCGGCGGCAATCACAACAAGCGCCGAATAGCCGTGGCTTTCGGGCAGGAAGAGCGCGGGGATCTGGTAAAGCTCGGTCGAAAATCCTTCGGCAACCGCAGAGGACATAAAGTGCCCCATCAGCGAACCCAACGGCAGCGCCAAGAGAGTGACCACCGCCAGTTCTCCCAACAGGACAAAGGCTGTCTCGCCGCGATGGAACCCGATCACGCGTAGGCTTGCGAGGTCGCGGGCGCGCTCGGCTTGGGCAACGCGAGCGGCGTTGTAGACAATACCGAAGGTGATGATGAATGCGACAAGCCCCATGACATAGCGGGTCGCGCCAGCGCCTTGGTTCATCAGCGTCTCGAAGGCGGTCCGCATCTCGGATTTCAGGCTCACGCCAGCAATCATCGGCATATCGCGCAGGGCGGCGAAGATCTCTTGCTCATGCGCCGTGTCGATCCTGAGATACGCGCCCGATGCCAGCCCCGGCTCACCCAAGGCCCGATTGAGCGCCTCCATCCCCATATAGGCCGGCGCCCCGAGAAGGCTCTGGGCAATCGCCACGACCGGGATCTCAAGCACGGGCTGATTGCCGCCCATCACTTCGATCGTCAGCATTTCGCCCGGCGTGATACCAAGCAATTCGGCCAGTTCCTTCGCAAGAACGATGCCGTTTTCCGGCATTTCGATGGTGGCATAGTCGCTATCTATGGCGCGGATCAGTTCTGGCGCCTCGGTAAGACCCGTGATCGCGCCCTGATGGCTGAACCGACCGTTGCGAAGAACCGCACCGACCGCGCGGGTCGGCTCGACCACCTCGACCCCGGGAATGCGGCGAAGCGCAAATATCGCATCCTCGCCAACGGGCCGCGCAAAACCCACCGTCACGTCAGAGCGGTCAACCACGGTGAACGTCAGATCGAGCGTGCGTTCAAACCCCGCGTAGATCGTGATCATCGACAGGGTAAGCGCCATACCCATGGCAATGCCAATCACCGCGCCAAGCATCCGCCCCGGCTGGCGCGTCACGCGCCGAAGACGAGGAACGGAAACTTGAAATACACGGTATAGAGATTGATCATCGCACGTCCGGCGCCGATGCCGATCAAACAGCCGGCGATGGCCCCGCCAACAGCGATTACGAGCACCATCTTCATATAGTGCCAGCCAACCTCGCGGTTGCGATAACCGAATGCCTTCATCAGGCCGATTTCTTCCCGTTCGGCCTGCACCATACGGCTGACCACGATGTAGAGAAGAAATGCCGCCACAGCGAGGAAGAAGGGCGGAACGCCCGAGGCACTCACCTCAAGCCCGCTCATTTCCTCGGAAACGAACCGGTTGGAATACTGATCCGCAAGGCCATAGGCTCCGCCGCCGCCGAAGGGCTTGAGAACACGGTCGATCTCTTCGAGGACCGACGCTTCGCGGGCATCCCGGTTGATCGAAAAGAGCGCCTCTCCAAAAGCACCGACCATGTCGTAGGCGGCGGCCATGGCATCGCGGTTCATCCAGATCACCCCAAAGCGGGCGTCATCTGGGACAAGCTCGCCCGGCGCCGTGGTATAAAGGTATTCGGGCGATCGCGCGGTTCCGACGATCCGATATTCCCGCTGGGCGCCATTGATCGTGGCAACCAGGCTGTCACCGGCGATCAGCCCGTTCGCCTCGGCAAAACTGTCGAGCAAGACGATCTCTTCGGGGTGTGCGGCATCAAACATCCGGCCCGTGCTCATGTAGATCGCGTTGAGCCCCGGCTCGCCACCGGGCGGCAACGACAGCGCGCGGCCCATGACCGGAAGATCGCGAGACGGGATGTTGATCAACACCATGCCGGTGACGCGGGTCTCGACCCGCGAGACGCCCTCAATCGCAGCAAGCTGCGCGGCGATGGAATTGGGGGCGCGAAGCACCGGCGCAAAGATATCGGCGAGGCGGTAGCGCTCGTAATATTCCGCTCGCGTTTCCTGAAGCGAATGCACGAGCCCCGACATCATCACCTGCATCATCACGCCCAGCGCGATGACAAGGCCGATGGCAGCCGCCTGCCCCTTCACGCGGCGCAGATCGCGCCAAAGTTTTTTGTCGAGAGGGCTCACCAGGCCAGCTCTTCTGGGTCGACGCGGGTATTGTTGACCGTGACCTCAAGGATTCCACCATCGGCGAAACGGATCACGCGATCGGCCATAGCTGCAGTGGCAGCTGCGTGGGTAATGATCAGGATCGTTGTCCCGAGCCGATCATTCACATCCCGCAAGACACGCAGAACAGCACGGCCCGTCGTGCTATCAAGGGCGCCCGTAGGCTCGTCGCAAAAAAGGACCTCGGGCTGCTTCGCCACCGCCCGCGCGATGGCGACCCGCTGCTGTTCGCCGCCCGAAAGCTGCGCCGGAAAGTGATTGCAGCGCTCGCCAAGGCCCACAAGCGACAGCGCCTCGCCCGCATCCATCGGATTGCGGGCGATCTCGGTGACGAGCTCGACGTTTTCCTCGGCCGTCAGGCTTGGCATCAAATTGTAGAACTGAAAGACAAAGCCAACGTGATTGCGCCGATAGAGCGTGAGCGCAGCATCATCCATATCCGTCAGACAAGTGTCGGCGAAATGGGCGGTGCCTTCTGTGGGGCGATCCAAGCCGCCGAGAATGTTGAGAAGCGTCGACTTCCCCGAACC
>RFZI01000046.1 GCA_009920775.1 Paracoccaceae bacterium
GTCAGGATCATCCCTACTCCCGCGGCAGCCAACTTAAGGAAATATTAACGTTTCATTTTCGCCTGTCACCCGTTTCCTCATTTGCGGCGCCTGTTTGCGGGTGTCTAAAAGTATACGCAGACACCCGAAAGGCGGATCAAAGAACGCTGTCGATTGCGTTGATAAGTTTACCAATTTCGTCTTCCGACGTGTAATGGATAAAACTCATCCGCAAGACGCCCTTCTCAAGATCGACACCAAGGGCGCTCAAGGGTCTGACCGCGTAGAAATCTCCGCCGCCAGCCATGATTCCATAGGGGGCAAGGGCCGCCGCCGTGGCTTCGGCCTCACGGCTTCCATCTAACGCGACGGCCACGGTCGGCGCACGACGGGACGCTTCGCGCGGGCCCAGAAGTCGCACGGAATTCTTCGCAGCAAGGTAATCCAGAAGCGGTTGGAGGAGTTTCACCTCATGCGCCCGCATCAGATCATGCGCGAAGCCGCCCGCCGCCGCCCCTTTGGCGGGGCCGCCGTGATGGGCGCTCAAAGCCTCGAAATAATCGGCCATACCGGCGCTCGCGGCAATCTGGGCATGGTCGGGGCCAGCGGGGGTGAAGCGTTTGTAGAGCGTGCCGCCGTTGAAATAGTGCCCCTGATTGGGCAATTCGGCGCCAAAGCCCTCGCGGATCACCATGATCCCCTGATGCGGCCCATAGGTCTTGTAGGCCGAGAAGAGATAGACGTCGCACCCCAGATCGCCCACGTTGGGAAACCCGTGCGGTGCGTAGCTCACGCCATCGACCACCACGAAAGCCCCCGCCGCATGGGCGCGGGCGGTGATCGCTTGCACATCGTTGATCTCTGCCACCACGTTCGAGCAATGCGGGAAACAGACCAGCCGCACCGCGCCATCGGCAAGAAGTTCACTCAGGCGTTCTGGATCAAGGCTTCCGGTCTCGGTGTCGATCTGCCATTCGCGGACCTCGATCCCCTCTTCCGCCAGCCGCCGCCAGACGCCACTGTTGGCCTCGTGATCCTGATTGGTCACGACGATCGCCTCGCCTGGCTCGAGCCAGCGGCGCACGGCATTGGCAAGCACATAGGTGTTCTGGCTGGTCGAAGGGCCGAAGGACAGCTCGTGCGTCTTCACCCCAAGCATCGCCGCGATCCGGCGCCGCGCCTCGTCCATCTCCTCGCCCGCAAGGCGGCTCGCCTCATAAGGCGCGTAGGGCTGCACCTTGCGCTCGGTGTAATAGCGGGTGAGCCGGTCGATCACCTGACGGCAGGTATAAGAGCCGCCCGCGTTCTCGAAAAACGCCTGCCCCTGAAGCGGTGCGGCGGAGAATGCGGGAAACTGGGAGCGCACCCAGTCGATATCGAGAGATTTGGTCATCAGAGCCTCGTTTCAATCATCGCCTCGGGAAAGCCCAGCACAGACCGGGGCAATCCCAACCTGGCAGGTCTTCCAGCCGAGCCGATGCCCCGAGGGCTCCGGCAGCCCGGGCCAGCATGGCCGCGCCCCGGACGCTCATTGGTTAGGGGGCCGTCGGCCCCAAGTCAATCGCCTCAGGCGTTGACGTCAACGACCACGCGGCCCTTGACCTGACCCTTCAGGATAGCGCGGCCAAGCCCCGGCAGATCGCCGAGAGTCGCGGGTTGGATCATCGCCTCGAGCTTGTCCATCGGCAGATCGGACGCGATGCGCTCCCAAGCGCGAACGCGGTTGGCAAACGGCTGCATCACCGAGTCGATCCCCAGAAGGTTGACCCCCCGCAGGATGAACGGCGTGATGAGCGCGCCCTCGATCGCCGCACCGCCCGCAAGGCCGATGGCGGCAACGGAGGTCCCATATTTCATCTGCTTGAGCACCCGGCCTAGCATCGCCCCCGCGACCGCATCGACACAGCCCGCCCAAGCCTCGGCCTCGAGCGGCTTTTTCGTCACCTCGGTCAGCTCTTCCCGCGCAACGATCTGGGTCGCGCCAAGGCTCCGCAGATAGTCCGCCGTATCGGGCCGCCCCGTGACGGCCGCAACCTCATGGCCGAGCTTGGCCAGAATGGCCGTCGTCACCGAACCCACGCCACCGGCCGCCCCAGTGACCAGAACTGGCCCGTCACCCGGCTTCAGCCCGTGATCCTCAAGCGCAATCACCGCGAGCATCGCCGTCAGGCCAGCAGTCCCCACCGCCATCGCCTGCCGCGTCGTCAGTCCCTCGGGCAGCGGCACCAGCATATCCGCCTTGACCCGCGCCTTCTGCGCATAGCCGCCCCAGCGGTTCTCACCCACGCGCCAACCGGTCAGCACAACCTTGTCGCCCAGCTGATAGCGCGGATCCTCCGAGGCCTCGACCGTGCCCGCGAAATCAATTCCCGGCACATGCGGATAATTGCGGACAAGCCCGCCCCCCGGCCCAATGCAAAGACCGTCCTTATAGTTCACCGTCGAATAGTCGACCGCGACCAGAACCTCGCCCTCGGGCAGATCGGCCACGCCAACCTGTTCCACCGCTGCACTCGTTTTCCCCTCGTCGTCCTTGCGAACGACCAATGCGTTGAAGCTCATGTCCTGTCCTTCTTATTTCGGTCCGTGCCAGTCGATCTGGCAGATCTCGGCGCTGCGGCCATCAAAATCCCAGACACGGCCATAGGCCCGCACCCGGCCCTTGCCCGCCTTGGCCACGGTGATATCCGGCCCCATCCAGTATTCGGTGTTGGTCACAACGATGTCCTGCCCGCCATGGCCCGGCACCGGGGTGATCTCGCCCTGAATGGCCTTGCCCACCATCAGGCGGCGGGTCTTGCCCTCGGTCTCGAACACGACCGGCGCACGCTCGGCACCCAGAAACTCGCTGACCAAGACCTTGAAGAGGCCGGTGGTGCCACGCGCTTTGCCCGAGAAAATGTTGATCAGCCCCTCATAGGCCGCATAGGAGGCCCGCTCGTCGACATAGGCGGCGGCCTTCCAGTTGCCGCGCCCCATCTTGCCGGGGATCTCGAGAAGAAGGCCCACATTCAGCCCGCTCAGATCCTCGTCGCCATAATGGCCGCTGTCGATGCGGATACCCGCCCAGCCCATGCAATAGCCTTCGGTCGGCGGGTGATCGCCAAGGCTGATGACACAGGGGCAAAAGACGGTGCAATTGCAGTTGAGAATAAGCTCGCCCTTGATCGCCCAAGGCACGGTCCCTGCGGTCGGCGCAGCGGCCGGATGGCGGCTCGAGATCTTGGCCGGAGCGGCAATCTTGTCGGAAGCCATGTAGTGTCCTTTCGTTCAGAAGATCAGTGTATAGGCGGCAGCCGCCAGAAGCGCAAAGCCCGCGGGCCGCGTTAGGGGGCGGCCCAGATCGGGAAGTTTCTCGAGGGTCATGAAGAGCGTCGCCGCCCCCATCCAAAGAAGGTTCATGGTGCCGCCGACAAAGCCCAAGAGCATCAAAGCCCAGCAACAGCCAAGGCAGACCGCCCCCAACTCAAGCCCCATCTTGAACGCGGGCCCAGCTCCGGGCCGCCAACGTTCCATGAAAAAGGTCATCGGCATCCGGCATTTCGACAGGCAAGCCGCCTTCAAAACCGAAAACTGATAAAGCCCCGCCCCTGCGAGCACCCCCGCCGTCAAAACGGGCGAGAGGCTCGCGCCGACCGGCGACAAAAGCCCCCGCGTCGCCAGACCCCACTGAAGCCCCGCCCCAAGCACAGAGGCCCCGCTCCAAACCACCAGATATCCGGCGATCAGCGCCGCCAAACCGCGCCCATCCGCAGCCCCCGCGGCCCGCAAATCGTCATAGGTCCGCGCTGCAGGGACAAAAGTCGGTAGCATCATCGCCGACGACATGAGCGTCCACATCAGGAACAAAGCCACAGGGCTTGCCTCGGCCGCTGAAAGACACAAGGTCTCCCAATAGCTCGCCGGCATGGACGCCAAGTCCGCCCCCGGCATCCGCGCCGCCATCAAGGCCACAGCGGCCCAGCTCAGCAGGATCACGAGATAGAACCCCAACCACGCCAGCCCCCGCCGCGAAAGCGGTCGGCCCAATATGGCGATAGCACGGTCCATGTTCCCTCCCTGCGACCCGTTCGCCCAAACCCTCTGCCCTGCCCCGAAAAATGTCAAACCACCTTCACCCGACAAATTCCGGCCCTCAGCCCTTCTTTTGGCTCGAAATACTCCGGGGGAGCCGCCCGAAAGGGCGGCGGGGGCAGAGCCCCTCTTGCTCCGCCGCCAACTGGCGCTTATCTAGGAGGTGTCTCGCAAGAGACTATGGACATAAACGCGCCTGTAATAAGCGGATCGGACCCGGGGGCGGTACCCGGCGGCTCCACCAAACACCCTTCATTGGGGGCAGAGGGGGCCGAAACAGGATCGACGAACGTGTAAAGAGGATGGCTTTGTCCCGGTGAGCTACCACCGTTATCGGTGCAAAACGTACAGTTGCCAATGACAACCGTGCTCCGGTCGCTCTCGCCGCTTAAGCGGTGCGAAAAGCCGAAAATTAAGCCCTTGCGCCTAGCAGCGTAAGGCGGGGTTCGCAGGTACCTGGCAACAGAAACCTGCACTTTCATACCATTGCCCTTGATCGACCGCAGACCTTGTGTCCAATGGCAGCATGACGTTCCCCGATTTCTTCCGCGCCTTTGCCCGTATCGGCCTTCTGTCTTTCGGCGGTCCCGCCGCGCAGATCGCGCTCATGCACCGCGAATTGGTGGACGATCGGAAATGGCTGAACGAAGCCGAATTCCTGCGCGCCCTCTCCTTTTGCATGATGCTCCCCGGACCCGAGGCGATGCAGCTTGCCACCTATGCCGGCTGGAAGCTGCGCGGGGTCGTGGGCGGGATCATCGCCGGGCTGCTCTTCGTCCTGCCGGGTGCGGCAGTGATTGCCGCGCTGGCGCTGCTCTATCTCTCTTTCGGGGATCAGCCCTTGGTCCGCGCCGCCTTCGTCGGTGTGAAAGCGGCGGTCATCGCCATCGTCCTCGAGGCGCTCCTGCGCATTTCCAAACGCGCCCTCAAGGGGCGCTTGCACTATGCGCTCGCCGCAGCGGCCTTTGTCGCGCTGGCCGTCTTTCACCTGCCCTTCCCTCTGGTGATTTTGGTCGCAGGCCTGATCGGGGCTGTCACAGCGCCGCAAACCGAAGCGCCATCCCTGCCCGCGCCAGCGCCCGCCCGCGCCCTCCGTGTCGCAGCCATCGCCGGCGCCCTCTGGGCCGCCCCTCTTTTCGCCGCCAAAGCCGTTGGTGCCATCTTCCTCACCGAGATCGGCATCTTCTTCTCCAAACTCGCCGTGGTGACCTTCGGCGGCGCCTATGCCGTCCTTGCCTATATGGCGCAGGAAGTCGTCACGGGGCGCGGCTGGCTCACGCCTCTTCAGATGGTCGACGCCCTCGGCCTTGCCGAGACAACCCCTGGCCCGCTGATCCTCGTCACCCAGTTTGTCGCCATGCTGGCAGGTGCGTCGCAAGGCGGCATCCCGCTGGCCCTCTTGGCCGGAGCAATGACGCTCTGGGTGACCTTCGTCCCCTGCTTCCTCTGGATCTTCGCAGGCGCCCCCTACATCGACTGGCTCGCGGGCAAACCGCGCCTTTCGGCGGCACTTTCAGGCATCACCGCAGCAGTCGTCGGCGTGATCCTCAACCTCTCGCTCTGGTTCGCGCTCCATGTGGGCTTCCGTTCCGTGGGCGAAGCCACCCTTGGCCCAATTCACCTTCCCCTGCCCGATCCAACCAGCGCGGATATGCTCGCGATCCTTCTGGCGGTGCTGGCGAGCTACCTTCTTCTCCTACGTCACTGGGGGCTTGGTAAGGTGCTTGCCCTCTCCGCATTCCTCGGCCTCGCCCTCGGCGGCTTGGCCGGACTTGGCTGACACCCCCCATCGCCCCTTTCATCCGGGGACGAATCTCTTATTGTGAAGGCAGCCACTGGGAGGCCTGCCTTGAACCGCTCGATCGACTACGGAAACCTGATGCACAAGGCCATGCGCGGCCTCATTCAGGAGGTCCTCACCGGCGTCGCCAAAACCGGCCTGCCCGGCAAGCATCACTTTTTCATCACCTTCGACACGCTGCACCCCGACGTCGAGCTCGCCGACTGGCTGGCCGACCGCTATCCCACCGAGATGACCATCGTCATCCAGCACTGGTTCGATAACCTCGAGGTCACCGACGAAGGCTTTGCCATCACGCTGAATTTCGGCAACAAGCCGGAGCCCATGTATATCCCCTACGACGCGATCAAGACTTTCGTCGATCCGTCCGTCGAGTTCGGCCTGCGCTTTGAGACGCAGGACGAGGCCAGCGACGAGGAAGAGGACGAAGACGAAGCCGCCGAGATGGACGAAGCTCCGATGGAAGAGATGGCCGAGGACGAGGCCGAGAAGCCGCGCGAGGCCGAGGTCGTCCGGCTCGACAGCTTCCGCAAATAGCCGAGAGGCCGCGCCAAGCCCGTTGCGCTGTGGCCCGCCCGGCGCTAAACGGCATACAATTGCATACCACAGGATCGGACCATGACCCAGACCCGCACCGAGACCGACAGCTTTGGCCCCCTCGAGGTTCCCGCCGACAAGTATTGGGGCGCCCAGACCCAGCGCTCGATCATCAACTTCCCCATCGGCTGGGAGCGCCAGCCGGTGCCGATCATCCGCGCTCTGGGCGTCATCAAGAAGGCCTGCGCGCAGGTGAACAAGGCCCAGGGCGATCTCGATGAGACGATTGCCGACGCCATCTCCGCCGCCGCGACCGAGGTGATCGACGGAAAGTTCGACGACAACTTCCCGCTGGTGGTCTGGCAGACCGGCTCGGGCACGCAATCGAACATGAACGCCAACGAGGTGATCTCGAACCGCGCGATCGAGATGCTGGGCGGCGTGATGGGCTCCAAAAAGCCCGTCCACCCCAACGACCACTGCAACATGGGCCAGTCGTCGAACGACACTTTCCCAACCGCGATGCACGTGGCCATCGCCATGCACGCCCGCGATGTGCTGATCCCCGGGCTCGAGAAACTCTCCGGCGCGCTCTGGGCCAAATCGGCCGAGTTCAAAGACATCATCAAGATCGGCCGCACCCATACGCAGGACGCGACCCCGCTGACGCTGGGGCAGGAGTTCTCGGGCTATGCCACGCAGGTTGACAAGGGCATCCGCCGGATCGACGCTTGCCTCGGCGATATCTACGAGCTGGCCCAAGGCGGCACCGCCGTGGGCACGGGCCTCAACACCAAGAAGGGCTTCGATGCCCGCGTGGCCGCGGCGATTGCCGAGATCACCGACCTGCCCTTCGTCACCGCCCCCAACAAGTTCGAGGCACTCGCCGCGCACGACGCGATGGTGATGTTCTCGGGCGCGCTGAAAACGGTCGCCGCCGCCCTCTTCAAGATCGCCAACGATATGCGGCTTCTGGGCTCCGGCCCGCGCTCGGGCCTTGGCGAGCTGATCCTGCCGGAGAACGAGCCCGGCTCGTCGATCATGCCCGGCAAGGTCAACCCCACGCAGGCCGAGGCGCTGACCATGGTCTGCGCCCATGTCATGGGCAACGACGCCGCCGTGGGCTTTGCCGGCTCTCAGGGCCATTTCGAGCTCAACGTCTATAACCCGATGATGAGCTATAACGTCCTGCAATCCATGCAGCTTTTGGGCGATGCGGCCTCGTCGTTTACCGACAACATGGTGGTGGGCACGCAGGCCAATACCGCGCGGATCGACAAGCTGATGAAGGAAAGCCTGATGTTGGTGACGGCGCTTGCCCCCACCATCGGCTATGACAACGCCACCAAGGTTGCCAAGACCGCGCACAGGAAGGGCACGACCCTGCGGGAAGAGGCGATCGCGCTCGGCTTTGTCGATGGCGAGACCTTCGACAAGATCGTCCGCCCCGAAGACATGATCGGCCCGAAAGGCTGATCATGGCCGAGCCGATCAACCTCAACAGGGTCCGCAAAGAACGTAGCCGCGCCGAGGCCAAGGCTCAGGCCGATGCCAATGCGGTCAAGTTCGGCCGCACCAAGGCGCAGCGCCTTCTCGAGACCGCCCGCGAAGACCTCGCGGCGCGGCGGCTCGATCAGCTGAAGTTTGACGACGAATGAGCGGCCGCCCCGTCAAGCGTTCGCTGACGCTCAAGGGGCACCGCACCTCGGTTTCGCTCGAAGATGAATTCTGGAAGGCGTTTCGCGCGGCGGCCGAGGAAGAGGGCCGGACCCTCAATGCCCTCGCCGCCGAAATCGACGCAGGCCGAGGCGATGTTGGCCTTGCCTCGGCGATCCGCGTCTGGGTTTTACAGCGGCTTCAGCGGCGCTCGCTGGGATAGATCGACTCGCGGATCGTCCGCATGTCGATGCGTTCGAGCTTGGAATAGAGGCGGCTCGGATAGGCCTGAACCGGCTTCGGCGTCAGCTGATAATCAAAAAGTTCGTCGAGGCCATAATAGGTCCGACGAAGGCCGAGTTTGAAAAGCCAATTCGCGGCCGTGTAATGAACTCTGCGCCAATACCCCACCTGGGTGCGACGTTTACGAATGTACGACATAACATCAATCCAACTTGGCGGCCCCCACCGCAATTGGGATTGATACAAAATTTGGCTCAGATTGCGCCTCAAAATTGCCCCATTCTGAAAGGTCTTTATTGAGTATTTATCCCTAACGAATTGTAAATATATCCTTTTGCAAAAATGGTGCGCCATATTTTGTCCACATTTTGGTTAACGCACACGCCAGAGGCCGCCGCGATTGCAGCAATTTGCACGACAATCAAAAAATGTGCCTGAGATTGTTCCAGCGAGCTGCTAGGAACGGAGCGAATCGCGCGGTGTCGCGGCCAGCCATATCCCGTCTTTCGCACGCACCGTCAGATGTGCGACCGGTTGAGGCACCCGGCCCTCTATTGGTGCAAACGAAAATGCTCCAACCAGCTTTGACAGCATGACCACCCCCTCGGCCACCGCAAAACCTGCGCCAGTGCAGACACGGGGGCCGCTGGAAAACGGCATATAGGCCTCTCGCGCCGAGGCCTTGCCTTCTTCCGTCGACCAGCGGGCCGGATCAAAGCCATCCGGGTTTGACCAGAGCCTTTCATGGCGGTGCAGATGCCAAGGCGAGAGGACGATTTGCGATCCTCCGGGCACCTTTCGACCGCGGAACTCTTCAAGTTGCGATGCCTCGCGGACCATCATCGGCACCGGAGGATAAAGCCGGAGCGCCTCGCGGAATACATCCCGCGTGATCCTCAATGACGACAGCGACGAAAACTCGGGCCCAAGGTCTGCGGCTTCTTTGGCGACCTTGTCCTGCCACTCTGAATGGGTCGCCAGAAGGTAGAGCGCCCAAGATAACGCCGAGGCGCTGGTCTCGTGACCCGCAAGGAAGAAGATCGCGACCTGATCCACCATCTCTGCAAGATCAAAGCGCTCGCCCGTTTCGGGATCGGTTGTTGTCATGATCTTCGTGGCAAGGTCATTCGGCGCAGACCCTGCGGCAATCTCTGTCAAACGTTGCGCGGTCAGCTCCTCGATCAAGCTGCGGATACGACGCGCCGTCGCCCGAGCCTCACGCCGGAAGAGGCGCGGCATCCAAGACGGGAGCGGCAAAAAGGCCGCAAGATTGAGGATCGGTTGACTGCGCTGGTGGTCGCGGAAGGCTTCGAACACATCCTTCGCCAGCCTATGTTCGATGGGGATCGAAAAGAGCGTTCGGAAGATTATATCAGCGGCGGCGTGGCTTGCCTCGCCTTCGATCTCGACCGGCCCGCTGCAAACCGTGCCCAGCCTCGCGACTGCCGCGTCAGCGGCGGCCAGCATCGCGGGAAAGGTATCGCGCAAGCGCCCGCCCTCGAAGGCCGGATCGATGATCCGCCGCTGACGCTTCCAATGTGCGCCATTGGTCACAAACACCGACTGCCCCAACAAGAGGCGAAGCCCCTCTGTCACCCGCGGGGATTTGGGAAAGTCATCGGGACGCTCGTGCAAGACCCGATGCAGGAGTGCCGGATCGTTGATCAGGAAGGAGCGGAAGAAAGGCGTACGAAATTCGGCCATCCACGCGCGGTAGAGGTGCTCGGGTTGAGCCGAAAGGATATCTTGCCGGAAAAGCCGTAAATACCGCCAAAGCGAAACACGGCGCGGTCGGGCGGAGGGTTTGGGAGGGTTCATGGCGTCATCCCCCGGTAGCCCGAAGTTGGCGCCACGATCCGGCTTTTCGAAGGGGCGCGGCCCTTGAAACGCGCGGCCAAGGTTTGCGGTCCGGCAGTGATCCGAAAGTAGTCATAGTCGCCCGGTCGGTCGAAGGCGCAGAGATACTGGAAATGCAGCCGGAAAAAGCGCCAGCGCAGCGCCCGCCAGCGTTCGGGGCTGAGAGTTTGGGTAAAGGCCGCCGACAGGACCAATGGCCAGCGTTGATCAACGGGGGCAACGCCCGAGACCGCCACCGGATCGCAGAGCGCAAAGGCGCAGCCATCGCCGGGGGCTGTCACATCGACCCAAGTGATGCCCTCTTGTGTCGAGAGAAGATGCAGATCGGCCCGAAGCTCATGGGCGTCCGGCAGGAAAGAGACCATCGGCACCACCTGCCCCAATGTAAGTAGCGCCAAGGGCGGGCTTTCCACCGGTAGGCGCTCCTCTCGAAAAAGCTGCGCGAGGGCCGAGATCGCCAGATGGGCGCCCGAGGAATGACCGACGACCAAAACCTCGTCCGCCGCCCCTTCGGTCAGGGCCTTGAGGATGTGATCGGCAAACTCGGATATCCGGGCGCTCTGATTGGGCGGATGCGCGCCGCGCCAGCGGGCCGAGAAGGCATAGTCGTGCATCAGATAATAGGCGAAGAGCCGGTGATCGAGGCGTTTGAAAAGGCGCAGGAGAGCGACGGCGGCAATCACGCCCGCGCCCACCGACACCCAGCCGAAAACAAGCCCGCCCAATCCCGCGAGGCTCATGAGCAATAACACAGCCCGCGCGGCCAGCCACACTGTGAAAACCGAGAGCGCCAGCTGCCCCAAGAGCATCCCCACCGGATAGAGCGCGGCGATCACCGGACCTTTCCGCAGGCGCATGAGCCGCCTCAGCGCTCCGGTCGAGATATAGATCCACACGGTCCGCACAAGCTGAAGATAGGTCGCGGGGATCGAGCGGGCCATGCTGGTCTGAACAATGTCGGACCAGACGAGAACATCGACTTCGGCTTCAACCTCGGCCCCCTCGATCTGCGCCTGAACGCTCCAGCCATAGGTGCCGCCTGCCTCGCGCGGGCGCAGCGCCAGCTCATACCCGCTGATCGCCGCCTGCGCGGCGCCTTCCGTGCGATAGAGCTCACGATAGCGGCGCGGGGGAATCGGATCGTAGCCGGGGATATAGATCACCCGCCTGCGCCTCACCTGCCGTGCCGTAGTGCTCACGTTCAAAGCCCGCCTTGCCTGCTTGCCCGCAGACTAGTGCGGGCGCGGCGAAAGGACAGCCCCTAGCCGAGCGATGCCAGCCCCGGCAGGGTTTCGAGAAGCCAATAGCTGAGCGCACTGAACTGGCCGGTGATCATCAGAAGGCCCACGGTCCAGAGAAGGAGGCCCGAAACCTTCTCGATCCGGTCCATGTGCCGCTTCATCCACCCCATGACGCCCTTGAGGCTCGGAAAGAAGGCCGCAACCGCGAGGAAGGGAATACCAAGCCCCGCCGCATAGGCGGCAAGTAGGACCGTCCCCCGTGCCACGCTGCCTTCAGAAGCCGCAAGCCCAAGGATCGCCCCAAGGATCGGGCCGAGGCAAGGCGTCCAGCCGAAGGCAAAGGCAAGACCGAGGAGATAGGCGCCAAAAGCCGAGCCGCCTTGGTTGCCAGCGTCGAGCCGCGCCTCGCGGTCGAGAAAGCGGATACGGAAGACCCCAAGGAAATGCGCGCCGAACACCATGATCAGAAGGCCCGCGCCAAAGAGGAACCAGTCCTGCCACTGCAGAAAGAGTCGCCCCACCGCCGAAAAGGCAAAGCCCAAAAGCAGGAATACGGTCGAAAGGCCCAGAACAAAGAACGCGGCCGACAAAAGCGCCCGCCGCCGTGCGCGGCCAGAGTGGTCCATGTCGGCAAGGCTCACCCCGCCCATATAGGCAAGATAGGGCGGTACGATCGGCAGGACGCAAGGCGAGAGGAAGGAAAGAAGGCCCGCGGCCAGCGCAATGATCATGGCCGGCAGAAGCGAGGCGTCGAGAAGGGTCGCGGTGTCGAGCATTCGGAATTCCTTTGCCTCGACATATGCGACGGCAGCTCGGAGGTCACGCCGGAATCGCCCGCCTCACGAGAGGGTGACCCAAGACAAAACGCCGCCCCCGATCTCGCGAGGGCGGCGTGAAGTTGAAATCGGAGTCCTAGCGGCCGAGAGACCACCAGCCCTTGCGCTTGGGCTTTGAGGGATCTGCCGGCGCCTCAGGGGCCGGCTCGGCCTTGGCTTCTGCCTTGGGTTTCGGGGCGGTTTCGGCAGCCGGAGCCTCTGCAGGAGCCTCTGCCGGCGCTTCAGCCTCGGCGGCTTTCTTTGCCGGAGCCTTGCGGCTGCGCGTCGCCTTCGGCTTGGCGGGCGCTTCCTCGTTGGCGGCTTCGGCGGCAGGCGCTTCTTCAGCCTTCACCTCGGGCTCGGCGGCCTTTTTGGCCGGAGCCTTGCGGCTGCGCGTTGCCTTCGGCTTGGCGGGGGCGGTCTCCTCGACCGGCGTTTCCGGTGCTGCCTCGGCTTCAACTGCGGCTTCCTCAACCGGAGCCTCCTCGGCCTTCGGATTGCGGCTGCGCGAGCGGGTCGATCTGGCCTTAGCCGGAGCTTCGGCCTCGACAGCCGGAGCCTCTTCGACAACGGCTTCCACCGGTGCCTCGGTCTCCTCGGCCTCGTCGCTTACGCCCTCTTCACCCTCATCACCCTGATCGGCGCCGTCTTGCCCTTCGGCAGAACCGTTGCCGCCCCGCCGCCGGCGGCGACGACGGCGGCGCTTCTTCGGCTTGTCGCCATTCTCGCCCGACGCGGCAGGAGCTGCCTCGGCCTCTTCGGCCTCGTCGGCCTCGTCCTCGACAACCAGATCGCCCTCGTCCTCTTCGATCACGATGGTCGATGCGGTGATCGGCGCGGCTTCGGGGACGATACGGGTGGCAGTCTTGAACTTCTCGATGGCGAAATCAGGCGAAACCAACGTCACATCGCATTCGATCCGCACGGCCATGCCATAGCGGGCCTCGATGGCGGCGATATGCTCGCGCTTCTGGTTCATCAGGAAGTTGGCAATGCCGACAGGTGCCCGCACCAGAACCTCTTTCGAACGGCCCCGCACGCCTTCCTCTTCAAGCTGGCGCAGGATCGAGAGGGCCACGTTGTCGTCCGAGCGCAGAAGGCCGGTGCCGTGGCAATGCGGGCACGGCTGGGTCGTGGCTTCGAGCATACCGGGGCGCAGGCGCTGGCGGCTCATCTCGAGAAGGCCAAAGCCCGAGATCCGGCCCACCTGAATGCGGGCGCGGTCGGTCTTGAGCTTGTCTTTCAGGCGCTTTTCAACGGCGGTGTTGTTCTTGCGCTCGTCCATGTCGATGAAGTCGATGACGATGAGACCAGCCAGATCGCGCAGGCGCAGCTGGCGGGCCACCTCGTCGGCGGCTTCAAGGTTGGTCTTGAGCGCAGTCTGCTCGATCGAGCCTTCCTTGGTGGCGCGGCCGGAGTTTACGTCGATCGCCACAAGCGCCTCGGTCACGCCGATGACGATGTAGCCGCCCGAAGGAAGCTGGACGGTCGGGTTGAACATCCCCGAGAGATAGCCCTCGACCTGATAGCGCGCGAAAAGCGGCAGCTGCTCGGCATAGGGTTTCACGTTCTTGGCGTGGGACGGCATGATCATTTTCATGAAGTCCTTGGCCGAGCGATAGCCGGCCTCGCCCGCGACGATCACCTCGTCGATCTCTTTGGAATAGAGATCGCGGATCGTGCGTTTGATGAGGTCGCCCTCTTCATAGATCTTGGCTGGTGCAATGGATTTCAGCGTCAGCTCGCGGATCTGCTCCCAGAGGCGCTGGAGATACTCATAGTCGCGCTTGATCTCGGCCTTGGTCCGCTGGCTGCCTGCTGTGCGGATGATGAGGCCCGCGCCATCCGGCACGTCGATCTCTGCGGCGATTTCCTTGAGCTTCTTGCGGTCGGCGGCGTTGGTGATCTTGCGGCTGATGCCGCCGCCACGGGCGGTGTTGGGCATCAAGACACAGTAGCGGCCCGCGAGCGAGAGATAGGTCGTCAGAGCGGCGCCTTTGTTGCCGCGCTCTTCCTTCACCACCTGCACCAGCATGATCTGGCGGACCTTGATCACTTCCTGAATCTTGTAGCGCTTGGGGCGCGGCTTGCGAACGGGGCGGACCTCTTCGCTGTCGTCCTCTTCGGCGACGCTTTCGATGGTGTCGTCCTTCTCGACGGTCTCGACCGAGCCTTCGCCCTCGTCCTCTTCGTCGTCATCGCTGGCCGGCGTGTCGACCGGCGTTTCCGCCACGGTCTCCATCGGGCTCAGGGCGTCGCCTTCGGCCGCATCTTCCGAGCCGTTGACCTCTTCGGCATCGTCATCGAAATCGACGACCTCCATGCCCGAGATGCTCACGTCGTCGCGGTCAACCTCGGAGGTGGCGACGATATCGCCCGACTCGCGATTGGCGGCGCTCGATTTCGAGCGCGAGCGCGAACGGCGCGAGCGGCTCACCTTTCGGGGCTTGTCACCATCCTCGGCCTCGGCCTCGCCTTCATCCCGAAGGCTCTCGGCATAGGCGCGCTCTTCGGCGAGCAGCGCCTCGCGGTCGGCCACCGGAATCTGATAGTAATCGGGGTGGATCTCCGAGAAAGCCAGAAAGCCGTGCCGGTTGCCGCCGTAATCAACGAAGGCGGCCTGAAGCGACGGCTCTACGCGCGTAACCTTGGCGAGATAGATATTTCCAGCGAGCTGGCGCTTCGACTGGCTTTCGAAATCAAATTCTTCGACTTTGTTTCCATCCACCACAACAACGCGGGTTTCTTCCGCGTGCGTGGCGTCGATCAGCATTTTCTTTGCCATTTTGTCCATTCACACGCCTTGCCCCAGAACGCCCCGGTGGGGCGACTGCGGAAACGGCGTGATTTATCTGAGCGTGATGCGCATGGTCAGGGGCGAGGCCCGAGCGGGCCTCTTGCGTCCATCCTGTCGCCAGTGCGCTTCTCATCGCGTTTGCACTCCGACCCCGCGAACGGGGCCCGTTCATGTGCCCGGACGCGTCTGAAACCTCGCGCTGCCCAGGGCAATTCTCCGGCCCCGAGGGGCCAAATCCTCTGATCAGGAGACCGGCGCGCTATGGCCGGAGGAATCCCGAAACAGTGAAACTCACCGGACGATCCCGCACGCCATCGTGCGAACGCCCGTAGTCCCTACATAAGGGGGAATGGGGGCCAGAGACAATGGGCAAGTTTCGCGGGGGGCGCCGAAGGGCCAATCAACCTTAGATTGCAAGGTCAGAGATAGTCCGACCGCTGAAGGTTATACTTGGCCATCTTCTCGTTCAGCGTCCGGCGTGGCAGGCACAACTCGTCCATCACCGCCACGATCGAGCCCTTGTGGCGGCGCATGGTGTTGTCGATGAGCATCCGCTCGAAGGCCTCGACAAACTCCTTGAGCGGCTTGCCCTCGGTGGTCATTGCGGGGCGCGCATCATCGGTATCGGCCATCAGGAGCGAGGCGATCGAGCCGGTGCCGCGGCGGCTTTGCAGAACCGCGCGTTCGGCCACATTGATGAGCTGGCGCACGTTGCCGGGCCACGGAGCCTGCAAGAGCTGGGCGGCTTCCTGAGCGCTGACCTGCGGCGCATCACAGCCATATTCCTCAGCGAATTGGTCGGTCAGGGCGGTGAACAGCGTCAGCACGTCCTCGCCCCGCTGGCGCAGGGGCGGCACGATGATCCGCATGGC
>RFZI01000047.1 GCA_009920775.1 Paracoccaceae bacterium
CCTGCCCGGCGCCTCCGGCGCCCCCACGCGCGGGCGGCTCGACGTTCTGCCCACGGGCCGCAATTTCTACTCGGTCGACAGCCGCGCCGTGCCCACGCCGACCGCTTGGGCCTTGGGCTGGAAGTCCGCGAACCTCCTCATCGAGAAGCACCTGCAAGACCACGGCGACTGGCCGCGAACCATGCTCGTGACAGCCTGGGGCACCGCCAATATGCGCACCGGCGGCGACGATATCGCCCAAGCCATGGCGCTTGTGGGCGTCAAGCCCAAATGGGACAGCGCCAACCGCCGCGTCACCGGCTTCGAGATCCTGCCCCAAGGCATCCTTGGCCGCCCGCGTGTTGACGTGACTCTCCGCATCTCGGGCTTCTTCCGCGATGCCTTCCCCCAGCTCATCGCCCTCTTCGACAGCGCCGCCCGCGCGGTGCAAGCGCTGGACGAGCCAGACGACCTCAACCCCGCCGCCGCCCGCGCGAAGGGGGGCGAGGCCACGGCAAGGGTCTATGGCTCCAAACCCGGCGCCTATGGCGCGGGGCTTCAGGCGCTGATCGACGAGCGCATCTGGTCGGACAAGGCCGACCTCGGCGCCGCCTATCTCGATTGGGGCGGCTACAGCTACGGCGCGGCGGATGAGGGCACGCGCGACCGCGCGGGCTTTGCCGCAAGGCTCGGGCAGGTCGAGGCCATTGTGCAAAACCAGGACAACCGCGAGCACGACCTCCTCGACAGCGACGACTATTACCAATTCGAAGGCGGCGCGGCGGCAGCTGTCTCAAGCCTTCAGGGCAAGGACCGCCCGATCTATCACAACGACCATTCCCACCCCGAGCGCCCGGTGATCCGCACCCTCGACGACGAGATCGCCCGCGTGGTGCGCAGCCGCGTGGTCAACCCCAAGTGGATCGAAGGGGTCAAGCGCCACGGCTACAAGGGTGCCTTCGAGATCGCCGCCACGGTCGACTATCTCTTCGCCTTCGCCGCGACCACAGGCGCCGTGCGCGGGCAACACTTCGATATGGTCGAGAGCGCCTTCCTCGAGGACGAAGCCACCCGCGACTTCATCGCCGAACACAACGCCCCCGCCCTGCGCGAGATTGCCCAGCGCCTGCAGGAAGCGATCGACCGTGGCCTCTGGCAGCCCAAGTCCAACTCGGCCCGCGCCCGGATCGGAGGCCTTCTGTGACCCCCCGCCGCGCCACGCCCGCCGACTTGCCTTCAACGCTCGCGCTGATCCAGTCGGCCTTTGCCTTCATGGAGGGCCGGATCGACCCGCCCTCGTCGATGCACCGCCTTACGGTAGGGGACTTGGCGCAAAGCGAGGTCTGGGTGATTGACGCGCCACCTATTGCCTGCATCGTCCTGACGCCCAAAGCCGATGCGCTCTACCTCGGCAAGCTCGCCGTCGCCGCCTCCAAGCGGGGCAAGGGCCACGCCCGCACCCTGATCACCCTCGCCGAAACCCGCGCCCGAGCGCTTGGCCTTGCAGCCCTTGAATTGCAGACCCGCATCGAGCTCATCGAAAACCAGCGCACCTTCGAGGCGATGGGCTTCACCGAACTCGCCCGTACCGCGCATGAGGGCTATGATCGCCCCACGTCCATCACCTACCGGAGGCCGCTATGACCGAAGACGACGACCGCCACGCCAAGAAGATGGCCAAGAAGAAGGCCGCCCGCGACAAGATCATGGCCACCAAGACCGACCAGAAGGGCCTGATCATCGTCCATACCGGCAAGGGCAAGGGCAAATCCTCGGCCGCCTTCGGCATGATCTTCCGCTGCATCGCGCATGGGATGAAAAGCGCGGTGGTGCAGTTCATCAAAGGCGGGATGAGCACGGGCGAGCGCGACCTGATCCTGCGATCTTTCTCGGATATCTGCGAGTTTCACACCATGGGCGAGGGGTTTACCTGGGAGACCCAGGACAAATCCCGCGACACCGAGATGGCGCAGGCCGCCTGGGCCAAGGCGAAAGAGTTGATCCGCGACCCTTCCAACAAGATGGTGCTGCTCGACGAGATCAACATCGCCATCCGCTATGACTATGTCGATATCGCCGATGTCGTGACCTTCCTCGCCGAGGAAAAGCCGCCCATGACCCATGTCGTCCTCACCGGCCGCAATGCCCATGACGACTTGATCGAAATCGCCGATCTCGTGACCGAGATGGAGCTGGTGAAACATCCCTTCCGATCCGGCATCAAGGCGCAGATCGGCGTCGAGTTCTAGGGGGCTCTGCCCCCGTCTCCTGACGGAGACTCCCCCGGAGTATTTTCGGCCAAAAGAAGCGGCATTTTCTTTTGGCTCCAAATACTCCGGGGGTGAATGCCGAAGGCAGAGGGGGGCAGCGCCCCCTACTTCTTTCTCGCGGCCTCGCCGGCGGCGCGGGCTGCGTCGAGGGTCAGCGAGGTTCCCAGCGCCTGTTCGTCGACAACGAGCTCGATCACTGCCGGCAGGTTCGCGGCTTTGGCGCGTGCGAATGCGGTTGCGAATTCCTCGGTTTTCCGCACGGTCTCGCCATGGCCGCCATAGGCGCGGGCGAGGGCGGCAAAGTCGGGGTTTTGCAGCATCGTGCCGGAGACACGGCCGGGATAGTGCTTTTCCTGATGCATCCGGATCGTGCCATAGCGGCCATTGTTGACGACGACGACGATCGGCGTCGCGCCATACTGTTTGGCGGTCGACATCTCGTTCAGGGTCATCTGGAAGCAACCATCACCCGCGAGGCAAACGACGGTCTTTTCGGGGTTCTCCAGCGAGGCCAAGACGGCGGCAGGAAAGCCGTAGCCCATCGAGCCCGAGGTCGGGGCAAGCTGGGTGCGGTAGCCTTTGTAGGTGAAATAGCGGTGCAGCCAGGCGGCGTAGTTGCCAGCGCCATTGGTGACGATGGCATCTTCGGGCAGGTTGGCTGAGAGCCAGGCGATCACCTCTTCTTGTTTCACTTCACCGGGGCTGGCGAAAGGCTTGGCCCAGCCGAGATAGTCGGCGCGGGCGGCGGCGGACCAGTCGGACCAGTCCTTGCCGGTTCCGTTCAAGGCGGCGAGGGCGGCGACGAAGGACGGGCCGTCGCTGACCACCGAGAGGTCGGGCGTGAAGACACGGCCGATCTCGTCGGCGTCGGCATGGATATGGGCGATCTTCGGGCGCGGACCGGGGGCATCGAACAGCGCGTAGCCTTGGGTGGCGATATCGCCAAGGCGGGAGCCGATGACCAACAGGCGGTCGGCCTCGCGCATCCGTTTGGCGAGTTTTGGGTTGATGCCGACGTTGAGGTCGCCCGCGTAGGAGGGGTGGCGGTTGTCGAGGTAGTCCTGCCGCCGGAAGGCCAGCGCCACGGGCACATTCTCGCGCCCGGCGAAGGTGGCGAGATCGGCGGCAGCGGCGGGTGACCAGTGCGGGCCGCCTACGACGACGAGAGGGCGTTCTGCCTCAGAGAGCCAGTCAAGCGCGGCGCGGGCTTGGCCTGAGCGGTCGGGTTGGGCCGGAGTGGGTGCGGGTGCTTCGTCGGCCACTTCGGCCATGGCGCTGAGCATATCCTCGGGGAGCGCCAGCACCACAGGGCCAGGGCGGCCCGACATGGCCACGGCAAAGGCGCGGCGGATGTATTCGGGCAGGCGCTCGGTCTGGTCGATCTCGGCGGCCCATTTGGCGAGACCGCCAAAGACCTCGCGATAGTTAATCTCTTGAAAGGCCTCGCGGTCGCGGTGGCTGCGGTCGATCTGGCCGACGAAAAGGATCATCGGCGGCGAGAAAGCTCTCGCCCGGCACGGAAAAGACCCGGCGCACCCCGTGAAGTTTGAGCTGATCGGCAAGAATCTGGCCGCCGTGACGCATGGAACACCCCCTCTTCGACGCGGGGCCACCATGTGCCAGCGCCTTGGGAAGTGCAACGGGCTGTGGGTTAGAGCGGGTTGGATATTTCGACGAGATTGCCGTCGGGATCGCGGAGGTAGAGCGACAAGATAGGGCCGGTTGCACCGGTGCGTTGGACAGCGCCTTCCTCAATGGCGATGCCGAGGCTTTCCAGATGGGTCTGCCAGTCGGCAAGCGGTTCGGCCGAGAGGAAACACAGGTCGGCCGAGCCGCGTGTGGGCCGTTCTGCATGGGGCGCAAACTCGGCACCCGCCGGATGCAGGTTGATCTTCTGCCGCCCGAATTTGAGTGCAGTGCGCGTTGTCCCATCTGCGACTTCAAAGCGTTCGGCGGTCATGCCGAGCGCCTTCTCATAGAAGGCCACGGTGGCGTCGATATCCGCCACGGTCAGCACCAGATGGTCGAGGGCCACCACTGAGGGCATTTTCATCCTTTCCGCTTCGCGCTAGGCCTTGAACATGCAGGACAAACCCAACCAGACGCAATCCGTCACCGATCCCCTCGATCCCGCTCGTGCGCGGGCGATGGAGGCGATGCTGGGCGCCGAGCCTGCGATCCAAAGTGGCGATCCGCTGCCGCCCTTTTTCCACCAGCTCTATTTCTGGGATCCGCGCCCGCCGCAGGAGTTAGGCCGCGACGGGCATCCCAAGACCGGCGGGTTCATTCCCGACATGGGCCTGCCGCGGCGGATGTGGGCGGCGGGGAAGCTCGTCTTTCACAGCGCCCTTCTGGCCGGTGTGAAGGCCGAGCGACGGTCGGCTATCGAAAGCGTCACGCGCAAGGATGGCAAGAGCGGCCCCCTCGCGTTCGTGCGCATCCGGCATGACATCCTTCAGCGGGGCGGTCTTGCTCTGACCGAGTGGCAGGACATCGTCTATCGGCAGGATCCGGCGCCCGATGCGGTGAAGCAGGTGCCGCCGGTCGCCGCCACCGATGAGGAGCGCTCGCTCGTTCGCAGCTTCGATTCCACCGCGCTCTTTCGCTATTCGGCGCTCACCTTCAACGGCCACCGCATTCATTACGACAAGCCCTATGCACAAGCGGTAGAAGGCTATCCCGGCCTTGTGGTGCACGGGCCCCTTCTGGCGCAGATGCTGATGCTTTTGGCGGAAGAGGCGCTGGGGCGGCCGCTGAAGGAGTTCAGCTATCGCGCCACCGCGCCGCTTTTCGACGGCGAGGAGGCGGCGTTTTGCTGGAAGGCAGGGCGGCTTTGGGTACGTGGGCCGGATGGGCGGCAATGCATGGAAGCGGCGGCGGCCTAAAGGCTGGCCTCGGGGCGGAAACCTTCGGGGATGGCGTCGCGCCCGTCGAGAAGCAGGTCGGCCATCACCTCGCCCACCTTGGGCGCCATGCCGAAGCCGATCTTGAAGCCGCCGTTGGCGATGAACTGCCCCTCATGCAGAGGATGCGCGCCGAGCATGGGCGAGCGGGTCATGGCGCGGGGGCGGACGCCGGCCCAGCGCTCGAGCACGCGCACGCCTTCGAGGAAGGGAAAGGCGGCCTCGGCGCGAAGGAGAAGGTCGTCGAGGTGCTGGTCAATCTCGGTCGGATCATCGAAGAAACGTTCGGAGGTCGAGCCGACGCCGAGCGTTCCGTCCTGATGCGGGACAAGGTGGATGCCATCGCCGAAAAGCTGCGGCTTGCCGCGCACGTCGAGCGCCAGAAGCGCCGCCTGCCCTTTCACGCCATTGCCCACGACCTTGCCGAGCCGTTCGGACAGTTCCATCAACCCGCGCCAGCCGGTGGCGTGGAGCACTTTGCCTTCTTCGCGCCCCTCGGCCACGATCTCGCCGCCCGATTTCTCGATCGCGCGGGCCAGTGCCACGGTGGCGCGGCGGGGGTGGATGCTGGCCGAGAGCGTGTCCCAGACGAGGAAACCGCTGGGCGAAATCGGCGCCCAAGGGGCATGGTCGGCGGCTTCGACGATGTGCCATTCGGCCTTGCCGCACCAAAGATCGACCGCATTGATCGCGCGGGTTTTGGCGAAATCCAGCGCCGCCTCGTCGGCCAGCGGCTGGAGCCTGCCCGAGCGGGCATAGCCGGTGCTGACCCCCGCCACCGCCTCGACGCCGCGCCAAAAGGCTTCCGCCATGACGAGGCTATGGAACTGAAATTCCTTCTTGTCGTTCCACAGCTCGGGGACGTGGGGTGCGAGAGCGCCCACAAGGCCGCCGGACGACCCTGACGCTACGCCCGCAGGATCAATCACCCGTACCTTGGCGCCGCGCTGGAGACAGGCCCAGCCGACCGAGAGGCCAAAGACTCCCGCGCCATAGATCGTCACATGTGCCGTTGTCATTGCCGCGCCGCGCCTCCAAAGTCGCGCCGACCCTAAGGCATCCGGCGATGAACGACCAGCAGCCCGACCTCGATTGGCGCGACGAAAAAATCCCCGTCTCGCGCCGCTTCGACGATCCCTATTTCTCGCTCGACAACGGGCTTGAGGAAACGCGCCATGTGTTTCTGGCGGGGAATGACCTGCCGGAGCGGTTCGCAGATGGGTTCCAGATCGCCGAACTGGGCTTTGGCACTGGCCTCAATTTCCTCGTGACGCTGGCCGCTTGGCGGGAAAGCGGGGCCAAGGGGCGGTTCCATTTCACCACCTTCGAAGCCTTCCCCATGGCCCCTGCTGACCGCGAGCGGGCGCTGGCGGCTTTCCCCGAGCTTGGGGACTTGCGCGGCGCACTGACCCGCGGCCTTGCAACCGGCGCTGGCCCCTACGACTTTGGCGATGCGATCCTGACGATCGTCGTTGGTGACGCCCGCCAGACCCTGCCCACCCAGACCCTTGCCGCCGACGCATGGTTTCTCGACGGCTTCTCGCCCGCCAAGAACCCCGAACTTTGGGGCGAGGGCCTTTTGGCCGAGGTCGGCCGCCACACCAAACCGGGCGGCACCGCTGCGACATATACGGCCGCGGGCCATGTGCGCCGTGCGCTGGCCGCCGCGGGCTTTGACGTGACGCGCGTCGCGGGCTATGGCCGCAAGAGACATATGACCCGCGCAAGGAAAGCCTGATGCAGTCGAATACCCGCCTCGGCATCTGGCTGATGATCGCCACGACCTTTGTCTTTGCGATGCAGGACGGGATCAGCCGCTACCTCGCCAGCCATTATAACGTCTTCATGGTGGTGATGATCCGCTACTGGTTCTTCGCCGCCTTCGTGATGGTGATGGCGCGGCGGAGCAAAGGCTCGATCCGTGCCGCCGCCGCGACGACGCAACCCCTTCTGCAAATCTTCCGCGGCGTGCTTCTGGCCGCCGAGATCTGCGTCATGGTCGTGGCCTTTGTGAAGCTCGGACTGGTCGAAAGCCATGCGATCTTTGCGGCCTATCCGCTTTTGGTGGCCGCCCTGTCGGGGCCGGTTTTGGGCGAGAGCGTCGGCTGGCGCCGCTGGGCCGCGATCGGGGTGGGGTTCATCGGCGTTCTGGTGATCCTCGAGCCGGGGGTCGCCGTTTTCTCGCCCGTGGCCATCATCCCGATGATGTCGGCCCTGATGTTTGCGCTCTACGGCCTTTTGACCCGCTACGCCGCCCGCAAGGACAGCGCCGCGACCTCGTTCTTCTGGACCGGCGTTTCCGGCGCCGTGGTGATGACCGCCGTTGGCGTGTTCCACTGGGAGCCGATGACCGCCTACGACTGGATGTGGATGGCGCTTTTGTGCGTCACCGGCGCGACCGCGCATTTCCTGCTCATCAAATGCTACGAGGTGGCCGAGGCTAGCGCAGTGCAGCCCTTCGCCTATCTCCAGCTTGTCTGGGCCTCTGCGCTTGGCATCTTCGTTTTCAGCGAAACCCTGCGCCTCAACGTGGCGATCGGCGCAGCGATCGTCGTCAGCGCCGGCCTCTTCACCCTCTGGCGCGAGCGCCGCAAGCGCGCCTGATCAGGGGCGCGCCAGCGGGCGGGGGCTTGTGCCCAGAGCCGTTGGCGAAGAAGGCTCCGAAAGGGTCACAGGTGGCGCGGGCCGTGCACGAGGCCGGATCAGTGGCTTTTCCCCGATCAACAGCTCTGCAAAGCGGATCGTGCCGGTCTGACCAGACAGGCGGGCGCGATAGATCGGGATGGCTTCGGTCACACGCTGGACGTAGTTGCGGGTTTCCTTGAAGGGGATCATCTCGATCCAGTCGACCACGTCGATCTGCCCCTGTCGCGGATCGCCGCGCGCGTCCATCCACTCCTGAGGACGGCGCGGGCCAGCATTATAACCCGCGGCGATCATCACCGGCGAAGGACCGAAGCGTTCCTCGAGGTCGGCAAGATATTGGCTGCCCAAGGTAACGTTATATTCCCAATCGTTCACCAGTCGCCATTTGTCGTAGCTAAGGCCGAGGTCTTTCGAGACCATCTCGGCGGTTCCGGGCATCACTTGCATCAGGCCAAGCGCCCCTACCGGACTCGCCACGGTCGCGTTGAATTCCGACTCGCGCCGGGCGATGGCGAGGGCCAGCTCGCGCTCCACCGGCAGGTCCATCTCGGCCAGCGGATGGATCGGGAAATAGGCGGCGGGGATCAGGATCCCGCGGTCAAGCGCCGTTTTGGCAACGAGGACACGGAAGAAGGGCTCGTTCATCGCCGCAAGGATCTGGTCAAGCTGGCCAAGCTCGGTCCGGTCCAGGCTGCGGGCGAGTTGCAGGAAGAACTGAACCGCGCCACTACGCTGGCCGGCGCTGAGAAGTGTCAGAGCCGCGCGGGTCTTTTCTGAACCGACGAAAGCGGCTTGCCGCCAGTCTGGGAAAACTTCTCTGCCGGCCAGTGCGGGATCGAGGGACAGGCCAAGCCGCTCGGCGGCGAGGAGGCCGTAGAAAGCGGTCTGGAACTCAGCAGCGCCCGCATAGGCGGCGGAGGCCGCTACCTGATCGCCCCGTCGCTCATGGGCGCGGCCGAGCCAGTATCCCGCCCGCGACATCGAAATCGGGCCGCTGACCGCACGGGCCATGGCGTCGAAATGGGTGATCGCGCTGGCAGGGTCGGCAAGGAACCGGAGGGCGATATAGCCCGCGAGCCACTCCAGATCGGCGAAGGTCTCGCCGTCGGCAGCGGTGAGGTGGTGCTGGCGGGCCAGATCATAGGCGCGGCCATATTCCCCCTCGCGCATCAGCCACCGCGCCACGATGCCGCGCCCGCCCGCCCAGCGGGCGGGTTGGCCAAGCGATGCGGCAGAGCCGGTGCGAGCCAGAAGGAAGGCACCGGCCTCGGTATAGTCGCCGGCCGACAGCGCAGAATAGAGCCGGTCGGCATCGCCCGCCCCCCGCTGCATCGCAATCCGGGCCGCGAAGGCGGCTTTGTCGCGCGCGGGGGCAAGGTCGAGCACCGCCGAGGCATCGCCGATCCGACCCGCCCAAAGGGCTGTGTCAACACGTTCGGAATGCAAATGGCCAAGGCTTCGGCCATATGCGGCCAAGAGCGCCGCCTGTCCCTCTTCGGTCAACGATACGGTGCGCCAGACGTCACGCAGCATCGCCTCGGCGCCGGCGTTATCCCCCTTTGCAGACAAGGCATTGATGAGCTTGACCGCCCCTTCGCCGGTCTGCGGCTTGGCTTCTGCGAAGAATGCGATGACCTCGGCGGCAGGCGTGCCGGTCGGGATCACCCGCTCGCCCTGCGCCCTGAGCCTGTCGAGGCCCGGCCAGTCGGAACGACGGGCCAGAAAATCGCGGTAGACGGCGAAAGGCGCGGTCGAGCCCTCCGCCCGTAGCCAAGTCCAGATCAGCAGGTCTTGGGTGAGCACATCGCTCTGGGGAAGCTGCGATGTCGCCGTCGGCCAATCGGATTTCGCCGCCGCCTCGAAGGCTGCGGGCAGCGATTGCGCTACAAGCGACTGGGGTGCGCCTGCCCCCAAGAGGGCGGCACAAAGAAGAAGGCTACGAAGGCCCATGATTGTCTTTCTGCTCGTTTTTCCCAAAGGGTAGCGGCCCGGTTGGCCGTGGCAATGGGAATCTTGGCAATCGGCGGAAACCCGTCTAGGTTCCGCGCGATTTCAGAAATGGGCGAGTCTGCCCGACAGACAAAGGAAGCGCGTCATGATCAAAGGGTCTCTCCCCGCCCTCGTCACGCCGTTCAAGAACGGCAAGCTGGATCTCGACACGCTGAAGAAACTTGTCGAGTGGCATATCGAGCAAGGCAGCCACGGCCTCGTGCCGGTTGGCACCACGGGCGAAAGCCCCACGCTCAGCCACGAAGAACATGATCTGGTCGTCGAGACGGTGATCAAAGTCGCGGCGGGGCGCATTCCTGTCGTCGCGGGCGCAGGCTCGAACAACACCATCGAAACCGTCCGCCTCGTCGAAGCCGCCAAGAAGGCCGGCGCCGATGCGGCGCTCGTCGTCACGCCCTACTACAACAAGCCGACCCAGCGCGGCCTGATCGCCCATTATGAAGAGGCGGCCAAATGCGGCCTGCCGATCATCATCTACAACATCCCCGGCCGCTCGGTCGTCGACATGGCGCCCGCCACGATGGGCGAACTTGCCAACCTGCCGATGATCGTCGGCGTTAAGGATGCGACCGGCGATCTCAGCCGCGTGCCCAAGCAGCGCATCACCTGCGGCAAGGATTTCATCCAGCTTTCCGGCGAGGATGCGACCGCGCTCGGCTTTAACGCCCATGGCGGCGTCGGCTGCATCTCGGTGACCGCGAACGTCGCGCCGAAGCTTTGCGCCGAGTTCCAGGAAGCGACGCTTGCGGGCGACTACAAGACCGCGCTTGAGTATCAGGACCGTCTGATGCCGCTGCACGAGGCGATCTTCCTCGAGCCGGGGGTTGCGGGCGCGAAATACGGCCTGTCGCTTCTGGGGATGTGTTCGGACGAGGTCCGCTCGCCGCTGACCACCCTCACCGACGAGACCAAGGAACGCATCCGCGCCGCCATGGTCCACGCGGGCCTCATCAACTGAGGCACCTGAGCGACAACCTGCGCGGCAGCCTTTTCATGGTTGCCGCGATGGCGGGGTTTGCGGTCGAGGATATGCTGCTGAAGGCCGCCGCCAAGACGGTCGGCCTTGGGCAGGTTCTGTTGATGTTCGGCCTCGCGGGGCTCTTGGGCTTTGCGATCCTCACCCGCCGTCAAGGGCGGCCGATCTGGGATCGGGCCTACCTTGGCCGTGCGATCCTGATACGGTCGGGGTTTGAGGTGACCGGGCGGCTGTTCTATGCGCTGGCTTTCGTCCTGACGCCGCTGACCAGCGCCACGGCGATCCTTCAGGCGACGCCGCTTGTCGTCGTTGGTGGCGCGGCGCTGTTCCTTGGCGAGAAGGTTGGCTGGCGGCGCTGGACAGCGATCCTTGTTGGCCTTGGTGGCGTCATCCTGATCCTGCGGCCGGGCGTCGAGGGCTTCAGCCCGCTCTCGATCCTCGCGGTGATCGGCATGATCGGCTTTGCCGGACGCGACCTCGCCACCCGCGCCGCACCGCCGCAACTCAGCGCCTTGCAGCTTGGCGTTTGCGGTTTCGCCATGCTTTCGGTCGCGGGCGCGATCCTGATGGTCTGGACCGGCGCGCCCGAGATGCCCAGCGCCCCGGCACTTTCCGCCATCGGCGGAGCAACGGTCTTTGGCGTTTTCGCCTATTTCATGCTGACCCTCGCGATGCGCACCGGCGAGGTGAGCGCGGTCACGCCTTTCCGCTATTCGCGGCTCCTCTTCGGGATGGGCCTTGGCATTCTGGTGTTCGGCGAACGGCCTGACCTTCTGACCATCGTCGGCGCGCTGGTGATCGTTCTTAGTGGCACCTTCGCTCTGCTGCGATCCCGCCGCGCCTAGCCGCGCAGCCAGTCGGGCGCATAGCGAATACCCTCAAGCCCTGCGAAAGTCGTCAGCCGTTCGATCTCGGCAATCAGGCGAGCGACGCGCCCCTTGCCCATTGCCACGCCCGCTTCGGGCCAGAAGGCGGTGACGTCGAGAAGATTCGCGGCGCGGTCGGCCTTGGCGTCGATCCGGCCGATCATCCGGTCGCCTTCCATGACAGGGAAGACGTAATAGCCATAGATGCGCTTCGGCGCGGGGACGAAAATCTCGATCCGGTAGTTGAAACCGAAAAGCCGCTTGGCGCGGTTGCGGTCGCGCAGGGCGGGGTCGAAGGGCGAGAGGATGCGGACGCGGGTCGAAGGTTCGGGGGCTGCTTCGTCCGTGAAAGCGGGGCGAGCAAAAGAGCGGCGGGGCTTGCCGTCGACCCCTTCGATATCGACCTCGATCAGCCGTCCGGCCTTGAGTTCGGCGGCGCACCACTCCCGCGCTTCGACGGGCGTGACCAGTGCATAGAAAGCCGCAACCTCGCCACTCGTCGCAAAGCCGAGCGTGTCGATAGCGGTCCGGCAGGCCCAGTCGACCGTTTCTTCCGCCGAGACCTGCTGGTGCCGCTGGCTCTCGGGGATCACCCGCTCGGTGAGGTCATAGACCTTCTGGAAGCCCTCGCGCCGGACGACCGATATCTCGCCCGTGTGCCAGAGGTATTCCAGCGCCGCCTTCGAGGGATGCCAATCCCACCAGCCGCCCGAGGACTTGCCCTCGCCCTCCGCGAGATCCCCGCTCTTGCAGGCGCCCTCGGCGTCGATATGGGCCAGAACCTCGTCGATACGGGCGTGGAAATCCGTCCCCTGCCAATCCTCCCAACGCGCCTTGAGGCGCTCTTTGTTGTGCTCGAAGCGCCGCCGCCAATAGGGGAAGCTGTCGATCGGGATCGTCGAGGCATCGTGGGTCCAGTGCTCGAAAAGCCGCCTGTCGCGGTCGTGCAGCCGCTGAAGCGCGGGCGGGCGATATTGCTGGCGGCGCGACCAGAGGATCATGTCGTGGGCGCGGGCCACGGTGTTGACGCTGTCGAGCTGCACGAAGCCGAGGCGGCCGATCACCGCATCAAGGTCGGCCCCCTTGCCGGGGCCGGAGGGCGCGTCGATCAACCCGTGACGATCAAGGAAAATGCGGCGAGCAGCTTCATTGGGTATCAGGTGCCGAGACCCGCCAAGCCTCAAGGCCAGCGCCGAGTGCTTGCCGAGCGGAGCTTCCTCGCATATCTCAGCCCGATCATGGCCAAGAAACCGGAAAACAAGAACTACAAGGTGATCGCCGAGAACCGGCGTGCCCGCTTCGATTATGCGATCGAGAGCGATCTCGAGGTTGGCATCATCCTGATGGGGTCCGAGGTCAAATCGCTCCGCACCGGGCAATCGAACATCGCCGAGAGCTATGCCAGCGTCGAGAACGGCGAGCTTTGGCTCACCAACGCCTATATCGCCCCCTACGATCCGGCCAAGACCTGGGGCCATGAAGAACGCCGCCGCCGCAAGCTCTTGGTTTCCCGCAAAGAGCTTTCGCGGCTCTGGTCGGCGACCCAGCGCGAGGGCATGACCCTTGTGCCACTGGTCATGTATTTCAACGACCGTGGCCTTGTGAAACTCAAGCTCGGCATCGCCAAGGGCAAGAAGCTTCACGACAAGCGCGCTTCGGATGCGAAACGCGACTGGGGACGCCAAAAGCAGCGGCTTCTCAAGCACGGCGAATGAGCCTTCGAAAAACGCAGAATTCGCGCTAGATAGCCCCATTGGTTTTTGGGGGATTTCCGTATGGCACAGGCTTTGCCGACACGTTCTGTCGTTTATGAAGGGCCGATGAACAACACGACCATCTGGGAGCGCTTTACCCTGCGCCCCGATGATATCTTCGTGGTGACGCCGCCCAAATGCGGCACAACCTGGACCCAGATCATCGTCACCAGCATCATTCAGGGCCGGTCGCTGAGCAGCGACCAAATGGACGAATATTCCAGATGGCTCGACTGTGGGTTTCGTGAGCGCGACCAAATTGCCTCCTTTCTCGACGGCCTGTCTGTCCGCCGTTGCATCAAGAGTCATTCGCCCTTGGACGGGATCACCTACGATCCCCGCTGCACCTATTTCGCCGTCTATCGCCACCCGATCGACGTTCATTTCTCGATGCGTCGACATAACGACAACATGACGCTTGATTTTCTGGATCCGCGCTTCCCAGACGATATCCACGAAGCCTTCCGAATGTTCCTTGAGGACGAACTCTACAACGGCGCCACAGACGCGATGGACCTGAGATCCATCGTTTACCACTACCAATCTTTCAAGAAATGGGAGCATCTGCCCAACGTGCATCTTCTGCACTATGCCGACATGAAGGCCGACCTCGACGGACAAGTGCGGCGCATTGCCGAAATCATGGGATATGACCGCAAGGATCCGCTCCTCGATGAGGTGATCAACGGATCGACCTTTGCTTCGGTCAAAGCCAAGGCGATCGAGGACGCCAAGACCAATTCCAGCGAGTTTTTTCCTCACCCCGATCGCTTCTTCGACAGCGGCACCTCGAACAAATGGGTTGGCAAGCTGACCGACGAAGAGATCGCGGCGTTCGATGAGCGGATGAAAGAGCTCTTGCCGGAAGATCAGGTTGCATGGCTTCTTTGGGGGTCCAAGGGCAGACCCTAACCCGAAATTTTTTTGAATTCTGTATTTGAGGACCACCTATGAATTTGCCGCAACGCACAGCCCATTACGAAGGCCCCCTGACGACAACAGCTATCTGGGACTCGTTTCAACTGCGCGGCGATGACGTTCTGGTCATTACCCCGCCCAAATGCGGCACCACATGGACCCAGATCATCATTACCAGCCTGATCGCTGGCCGCCCCCTGTCTCCGCGCGAGATGGGGGATGTGTCCTACTGGCTCGACTGTGCGCTGGATAATCCGATTGCCAATTTGGAGAAGTTCGACAAGCAGGATTTCCGGCGCTGCATCAAAAGCCACACCCCGCTTGACGGGGTGCCCTACGATCGGCACTGCACCTATATCGCCGTCTATCGCCACCCCATCGACGTTCATTTCTCGATGCGGACGCACGCGAGCAATATGGAATCCGACGTCATGCGCCGAAGATATCCGGACGACCCAGCCGAGGCGTTTCGGATGTTCCTTGAGGACGAGCTCTATGACGGTTCGATCGATGCGCTGGATCTGCATTCGATCGCCTATCATTTCGCCTCGTTCAAGAAGTGGGAGCATCTGCCGAACGTTCATCTCTTCCACTATGCCGATATGAAGGCCGATCTTGGCGGCACCGTCGCCCGCTTTGCCCGAATTCTGGGAATGGACGAGAATGATCCGCTGGTCGATCAGATCGCGCAGGATACGAGCTTTGCCAGCCTCAAGAAAAAGGCCATCGAGGGCGATAAAACGGCCGAGGGGGACGGGTTCTATCTCGCCTCCAAGTTCTTCGACAGCGGCACCTCGAACAAATGGG
>RFZI01000048.1 GCA_009920775.1 Paracoccaceae bacterium
AGGGCGAGGCGCTCGGCGATGGTGCCGACGGTGTCGCCCCTGCGGGCAACCGCAACCTGATAGTTGGGATAGGTTATGACGCCGCGAGCATCGGGCTCGGGCCGGATCGGGATGCGCTGGATCGAAGCCGTGGTGTCGAGCGTATTTCCGCCGAGATCGCGCATATCCCAGTCGAGCGCTGTCTCCTGACAGGCGCTCAGAAGGGCAAGGGCGGTCCCTGCCAAGAGGAGGCCGCGAAGGGCAGAAAGGCGATGGGTCATTGCTCGATCCTCGTCATATGTCATGCCCCTGTTGATCGGGGCTTTTGGGGGGCGCCTAGCTGCCAAGTCCTTCAACCAAAGGCACAAAACGCACGGCGCGCAATTCGTCGTAATCAAAACCGTCTTCTGTCCGCGTCACCCGGATGAGGCTTTGGACCGCATCCGACTGCCCCACGGGCACCACCATGATACCCCCAACGCGAAGCTGGGCCAAGAGCGGGCCGGGGGGGTCTTCGGCGGCGGCGGTCACAAGGATGCGATCAAAGGGGGCCTGTTCGGGAAGGCCGAAGCTGCCGTCGGCATGGACTGCGGTGATATTGCTCAGGCCGAGCCTGTCAAAGATCGCCTGCGCCTCGGTCACAAGGCGCTTGTGGCGCTCGATCGTATAGACGCGGCGGGCAAGCTGGCTGAGAACAGCTGCCTGATAGCCCGAGCCGGTGCCTACCTCGAGAATCTTGTCGCGCGGCTGAATGTTCAGCGCCTGTGTCATCAGGCCGACGACCGAAGGCTGACTGATCGTCTGGCCCGCGCCGATGGGCAGCGGCATATCCTCATAGGCGCGGTCGGCGAAGATGCCGCGCACGAAATCGGCGCGGTCGATCTTTTCCATGGCGGTGAGCACGCGGGCGTCCGTCACCCCGCGCGAGCGCAGCGCAAAGAGGAACTGCATCTTGCGCTCGGCGTCGGTCGTCATGCGAGCGCGTCCTGCAGATGCGTGAGGCGGTCGTGGGCGGTCAGGTCGGCCCGCATCGGTGTGACTGAGATGAGGCCTTCAAGGTTGGCGTGCGCGTCCGAGCCCGGCAGCGTCGGCTTGTGCTGGGGGCCGCCCTTGATCCAGAGGAACCGGCGACCCGAGGGCGAGAGGTGCGGGTCGACCGTAAACCGCGTGTCGCGGCGATAGCCTTGGGTCGTGGCGCGGGTGCCTTTGACCGCCGAGGCCGGCACGGGCGGAAAGTTCACGTTGTAGAAGAGGCGATAGTCCTCTTCGTCCCACGGGGCGGCATCAAGGAGGCGGCGGACGACGTCAGCGCCATAGGCCACGGCGGCCTCGAAGGGATCGGCCAGATCGCGGTTGTCGGGGCCGAGGAACTGCGACAGCGCAATCGCCGGAAGGCCCTGAAGCGCGGCTTCCATCGCGGCACCTATGGTGCCCGAGTAGAGCACGTTCTCGGCGGCGTTGTTGCCACGGTTGACGCCCGAGAGGACAAGATCGGGCGGCGTTCCGTTCATCACGTCATAGAGGCCCGCCAGCACACAATCGGCGGGCGAGCCTTCGGCGGCAAAGCGGCGGGGGCCAAGCTGGGCCACCATCATCGGATGGGTGTAGCTGATGCAATGGCCGACGCCCGATTGCTCGAAGGCAGGCGCAACCGTCCAGACTTCACCATCCGGCCCGGCGATTTCTTCGGCAATGGCCTGAAGCGTGATCAGCCCCGGTGCGTTGATCCCGTCATCGTTGGTGATGAGTATGCGCATATCGTCCTGCCCCTGCTTGCCCCTTCCTATGCAATCGCGGGCAAGGCGGCAAGCGGGCAGGTCAGCCGAGGATCTCCGGCAAGAGGCGGGCGGCTTCTTCGCGGATATCGGCAAGTTTCGAGCGGTCTTCGCCGGGGTAGAAACGGGCGCGGGTGCTGGTGGGCATCGGGCGGGGCGCAAGGATGCGCACATCGGGGCCGGTGCGCTGGCTCTCGGCCTGCCAGCTGCGGGCCAGTGCGATCTGGGCAGCCTTGGTAGCACCATAGTGGCCGAAATAGGCCTCGCCGCCGCGCGGATCGTCGAAGAACACTGCCTTGCCCGACTGGCCGAGGAGCGGCGCCACATAGGACATGAGGCGCTGGGTGGCGTGGACGTTGATCTCAAGCGACTTGACGAAATCTTTTTCGGCCAGCTGCGAGGCTGGGGCGAGGGGCCCCGCGTGGATCGCCGTATGCACCCAGAGATCGAGCTTGCCCCAGCGGTCGAAGATCGAGCGGCAGAGCTGCTGCATCGCCGCTTCCACCGTGATGTCCATCGGCGCGAGCGTCGCCTGACCGCCCGCTGCGGTGATCCGGTCGTCGAGCTCTTCCAGAGCGCCGACCGTCTTGGCGACCGCGACGATGTGGTGGGTAGGCGCGAGGGCTTCGGCCAGAGCGGTCCCGAGACCGCGAGAGGCTCCGGTGATGAGGGCGACGGGGAGATCGGCTGTTTGGGTCATGCGGCTCCTTTGGCATGAGCGCAGCGCCTGAGCAAGAGACTTGCTCCGTCAGTGACCTATCCTACGTACCGTTATCGCTCGCATTCGTTGACAATCTGCTGCACCGCGGCAATGGTGCGGCAGCTCTATTTGGAAAGGTGGGCCATGACACTCTCTTCGACCCTCGTTCGCTCGAACTCGGCTAGCGCCAAAGCGCTGATGGTTCTGGGCGGTTCGCTCTTTATCGCCGCTGCCGCTCAGGTGACGGTGCCGATGTATCCGGTTCCGGTGACCCTTCAGACCCTCGCCGTGCTCTTGGTGGGCTTTGCCTATGGCGCCCGCCTCGGTGCGGTGACGCTTCTGGCCTACCTCGCAGAAGGCGCGATGGGCCTGCCGGTTTTCGCCGGTTTCGCCAATGGCGCGGCCTTCTTCGGCCCGACTGGCGGTTTCCTTCTCGGCTTCGTCGGCATGGCCTGGCTCGCGGGTCTCGTCGCTGACGCCGGTGTGCGCCGCGTCCTGCCGCTCTCGGTCGCTGCGATCGTGATTTCGGCCCTGCTCTACGTTCCGGGCGCGGCTTGGCCGATGGCCGTGGCTGGCGCCATTGGCCTCGAAGGCGGCTGGGTCAACATAAGCGCTTCGGGAATCTGGACCTACTTTATGGCGCCCTTCCTGATCGGCGATGCGGTCAAAGCGGTTCTTGCCGCGCTGATCGTCACCGGCGCCTGGAAGGCCGTGGCCCGCAAGGCCTGATCCTTCTGACAGAACAAACAGGCCGCGCCGGAGCGATCCGGCGCGGCCTTTTCTATTCCCGCTCGGCGTGAAGCCGCGCCAGCGCCGCCTCGCACATGTCGTAGGGCTCCCATTCGCAGCCCGTGCAGAGGGTCTTGAGCGATCCGGTCGGGACAGCCGCGCGGATGCGGGCCTTGGCTTCGCCCCATGTCAGCTCTTCATGGGGTTTCAGCTTCAAAGCAGCGGCGTGGGCGCGGTCGAGCGTCTTGATCTTGTCTTGAGTGGTGCAGAGCGTGCCGCGCCGTTTGGGGCAGGGGGCGCAGATATCGTCCGCCGCGCCAACCACTCGGATCGGCGTATTATCGCCCTCGGCCGCGCGCAGGCGGCCCATGACGATGCTTGTCATGTTCTCGGTGAAACCGTCGGAATAGCCCTTGCCCTCATAGCCGAGGGAGCAGAGGAAATGGTGCGGGCGAAAGCGCACCGGCGTCATGCCAGCCCCGCTTCCTTGAGACGGGCGGCGATCAGGCGTTCGAGAAGGTCGTCGGGCAGGGGCTTGGTCGGTGTGAAAAGCACTCCAGACTTTGAATGCTTGAACCCTCGTGCCTCGAGTTCGCTGGCAAAGCCCGGAACCACGCCACCCGAATGAGGATAAAATCCGCAATGCTTGGCAAACCCCGCATAGCCCGCGATCATCCTCTTGCCGAGGCGGTGGCCCGGCATAGCGTAGGAGATAACCTCTTCCGATCCCGGCAGCAGCTTGATTACCCGCTCGCGGAGGTCTTGCAGGCAGCGGGCCTGATCGTCGGGCAGCGTCGCGAGGTAATCGTCGATGCCGCCTAGCGTGGTCATTCGGCTGCCTTCAGCTGAAATCCCTTCTCGATCATGTCGGAAGGGGCCACCGGATATTCGCCCGAGAAGCAGGCGTCGCAATAGCGCGGCTTCTTGGGGTCGCGGCCCTTGGCCTCGCCCACGGCGCGATAAAGGCCGTCGAGCGAGATGAAACGCAGCGAGTCGACGCCGAGATGCTGGCGCATCTCTTCTTCGGTCATGGTCGCGGCCAGAAGCTTTTCCCGCTGCGGCGTATCGACGCCGTAGAAGCAGGGCCATGCTGTGGGCGGGCTCGCGATGCGGAAATGGACCTCGGCCGCGCCCGCATCAAGGATCATCTCCTTGATCTTGCGGCTCGTGGTGCCGCGCACCACCGAGTCGTCGACGAGGATCACCCGCTTGCCCTTGATGAGCGCCCGGTTGACGTTGAGCTTGAGGCGCACGCCCATGTTGCGGATCTGCTCGGTCGGTTCGATGAAGGTCCGGCCCATATACTGGTTGCGGATGATCCCCATACCATAGGGGATACCGCTTTCATGGGCATAGCCGATGGCCGCCGGCGTGCCGCTGTCGGGCACGGGGCAGACGAGATCGGCCTCGACCGGTGCCTCACGGGCAAGCTCGATGCCGATCTGGCGGCGGGTCTCATAGACCGAGCGGCCGCCGAGGATCGAATCCGGGCGGCTGAAATAGACATGCTCGAAGATGCAAAAGCGCGAGTTCTGCGGGCGGAAGGGGAAGTGGCTGGCAACCCCGTCCTTGGCGTTGATCACCACCATCTCGCCCGGCTCGATCTCGCGCACGAATTCGGCGCCGATAATGTCGAGCGCGCAGGTTTCCGAAGCCAGCGCCCAGCCGTCGCCCACCTTGCCCAGAACCAGCGGGCGCACGCCCAGAGGATCGCGCACGCCGATCAGCTTGCTGCGGGTCATGGCGACAACCGAGAAAGCGCCCTCTACCTTGCGCAGCGCCTCTTCCATGCGGTCGGGGATCGTCCGACCCATGGAACGTGCCATCAGGTGGATGATGCATTCGCTGTCCGAGGAGGATTGAAAGATCGAGCCACGGTCGATCAGCTCGCGGCGCAGCGCATCGGCGTTGGTGATGTTGCCGTTATGCGCGATAGCGGCTCCACCCATGGCGAACTCGCCGAAGAAGGGCTGCACGTCGCGAATCGCCGTCTGGCCCTTGTTGCCGGCAGTGGAATAGCGAACGTGGCCGATGCCGATCCCGCCCGGCAGGGTTTTCATGATGTCGGCGCTGGTGAAGTTGTCGCGCACATAGCCCATGCGGCGGGCCTGATTGAAGCCGGTCTCGAGGTCGTGGGTCACGATCCCGCCCGCTTCTTGCCCGCGGTGTTGAAGCGCGTGCAGGCCAAGAGCGATGAAGTTGGCGGCATCGTTGACGCCGACCACGCCGAAAATCCCGCACTCCTCCTTCAGCTTGTCGTCGTCGAAGGGATGGGCGGGCGGCATCTGGCAGGACACAAGGGTGCTCCGAATCCGTTATCTGGCTGTGGCCCCCTGATAGTCGCTCAGCGGGGGTATGTCACGAACCTATGACAGCCAAACTCCAAGAGCGGATCAATTTGTCGAGCACTGCCCGACGAGCTGTTCGTATTGGGTTTTCAGCCAGGAAAGCGAGGCTTCGGGATCTTTTTCATCGAGCGAGCCGGAGATGCGACCATAGATCGCGGCGGCGCGGCTGTCGTCGATCATGGCGATATTCTGGGTCGAAAGGATCGTGTCGTAGACGAAGAAGCGGCAGAGCGCTGGACCATGCCCGACAGGAGCGGCGTGAAGATCGAGAAGATAACGAGGGCAATCGCGAACACGGCGGCAAAGGCCGAGATCACCGAAAGCTCGCAGCTATCCCCGATGAAATCGCCCAAGACGGGGATCTGCTTGACCAAGGGCTGTGCCTTGTCGGCAAAGATGAAGGCAACAATGGCCGATCCAACCCAGCCTGCAATCGCCATCGCCTCACGAACGAAGCCCCGCGAATAGGCAAGGAGCGCCGAGATCACGATAAGGGCGGCGACTACGCCATCAACCAGAGTGAAACCGTCCATGCTCTTCCTCTATCCTTTGGCCCCGCGGGGGCCGAAGACCGCGTCCACAAAGCTGGCCAGATCGCTCATCTGCCGAAGCTCCATCCCGCCGCTTGCCTGTTTCTTCGCCAATTGGGGCAGAATTGCAGAGGTGAAACCAAGTTTTTGCGCTTCTTTCAACCTGTTTTCGGTTTGAACGACGGGTCGGAGCGCACCAGAGAGGCTGATTTCCCCGAAGACGACGGCCTCGGGCGGCAAGGCCGCGTCTTCGCGTGCCGAGACCAAAGCAGCCGCCACCGCGAGGTCGGCCGCGGGTTCAGAGATCTTCAGACCACCCGCCACGTTGAGATAAACATCGAGCCCCGCAAAGGCGACGCCGCAGCGGGCCTCGAGCACGGCGAGGATCATGGCGAGCCGCCCGCCGTCCCAACCGACGACCGACCGGCGCGGCTGGGCGGTGGGCGAGGGGGCGACGAGCGCCTGAATTTCGCAGAGCATCGGCCGCGTGCCCTCGATCCCGGCGAAGACGACCGAGCCGGGGGCGGGCTTGCCGCGTTCCGACAGGAACAGCGCCGAAGGGTTGCGCACCTCGGCCAGCCCCTTGCCGGTCATCTCGAAAACGCCGATCTCGTCGGCGGGGCCGAAGCGGTTTTTCACCGCGCGGAGAATGCGGAACTGATGCCCGCGCTCGCCTTCGAAATAGAGGACGGTATCGACCATATGCTCGACCACGCGCGGGCCGGCGATGGCGCCTTCCTTGGTCACATGGCCGACCATGATCACCGCCATGCTCTTGCGCTTGGCGAAACTCGTCAGCTCATGCGCCGAGGCGCGGACTTGGGAAACCGAGCCGGGGGCGCTGTCGACCGTGTCGGCCCACATGGTCTGGATCGAGTCGATGATCGCGAGGTCGGGTTTCTCGGTCTCGAGCGTCGTGAGGATATCGCGCAGGTTGGTCTCGGCGGCGAGGCGCACGGGGCTTTTCTCAAGCCCCAATCGCCGCGCCCGCATCTGCACCTGCGCCACCGATTCCTCACCCGAGATATAGATGACCTTGAGGCCATTGCGGGCAAAGCGGGCGGCGGCCTGCAGAAGGAGCGTCGATTTGCCGATCCCCGGATCGCCCCCCACCAGAAGCGCCGAGGCTTTCACGAGCCCGCCCCCGAGTACACGGTCAAGCTCTTCCACGCCCGCCTCGGTGCGGGGCGGATCGGGCTCTTCCGTGGCGAGATCGGTGAGCGTCAGGCCCTTGCCGCGCTTGCCGCCAAGGGTCTTGCCCGCGGGGCCGGTCGAAAGCGGGCCTTCCTGAACGAGGGTGTTCCACGAGCCGCACGCCTCGCATTGGCCCGCCCATTTCGAGAAGGCGGCGCCACAGGCGGAACAGGTGAAACTCAGGTCTTTGGCCATGGCTCTTTCTGCCTCAGGCGCGGGCGGGCGGCAACGGCTAACCTCGGCGCCGGTGCGGCGTCAGGGCCGAGATGAATAGCGAGGCGAGAACGCAGGCGGTAAAGAGCCAGAGGCCCCATTGCGTCTCGATATGCGTGGGCGCACTGGCCTTGGCGATGACGATATACAGGGCGACGAGGAACACATCCGCCATGGCAAGCCGCCCCAGCCATGTCAAAAGCGGCATGAGGCGGGGCGAAAGAAGGCGCGAATGGATCAGGGCGATGGCGATGGTCTTCAAATAGGGCACGAAGATCGCCAGCGTGGTGACAACCATGGCCAGCGCCGCGTCGCTTTCCCAAAGGCTTTGCAGGCCGCTCACCACGCTGATTTCTGTCAGGCCGAAGATCGGCAGGATGAACCCGGCCTTCAGGAGTGGCGCGAACCATGCCACGGGGTAGAGGACCAACAGCGCATAGTTGGCGAGGCGCAGCAGCTTAGCCATCAAGAGCGCCCGTTACGGCAAGGCAGAGAAGAAGCAGGATTGCGGTGCCAGCGAAAAGAAAGGTCTGCTTGTCGGCCCGCGTCGCCGGTCCCCCCCAGACCAACCCCGCGCTCCATGAGCCGAAGGCGGTGATGGCCGAGAGAAAGATTGTCGGGCCAGCCACATATTCCGGCACGTAATGCCCCGCAGTGAGAATCCAGCCGAAGATGAAACTCGAACAGAAGATCACCACCGCCCGCGCGGCGAGCCGCTTGGCGCGGATGGGGTGTTTTAGGTTGGCGATTTGCGGACCCGCAGCGCCCACCGCGATGGCGTTGACGAGGATATAGGCGGCGATATGGGCGACGGGTGGCATGGGCTGACGCTAGGCAATCGCCTGCGCTGCCGCAAGCGCTAGCGCAGGGTCTCGATCGGGCCTTCGGGGCTGCCGGAGACAAACTGGCGGACGTAAGCGTCGTCGGTCGTATCGAGATCGCCAATCGGCCCCGCCCAGCGGATCTTGCCCGCGTGCAGCATCGCCACCTGATCGGCAATGGCGCGGACCGAGGTCATGTCGTGGGTGATGGTGATGGTCGTGGCGCCAATCTCGGCCACGATCTCGCGAATGAGGTCGTTGATAACGCCCGACATGATCGGATCTAGGCCGGTGGTCGGCTCGTCGAAAAAGATGATCTCTGGCTCGGCGGCGATGGCGCGGGCGAGGCTCACGCGCTTTTGCATCCCGCCCGACAATTCGGCGGGAAATCGGTCGGCCACATCGGGGGCAAGGCCGACGCGGCGCAGCTTTTCGATGGCGATTTCCTTGGCTTCGGCCTTCGGGCGCTTGAGCGACCCGCGCAAGAGGCGGAAGGCGACGTTTTGCCAGACCGGCAGGCTGTCGAACAAGGCCCCGCCTTGGAAGAGCATTCCGAAGCGGGCAAGGAAGGCATCGCGCGGCTGGGTCGTCACATCCACGCCATCGACGGTGATGACGCCCGAATCCGGCTCCACCAGCCCAAGGATGCACTTGATCAGGATCGACTTGCCGGTGCCCGACCCGCCGATCACCACCGTGCTCGTGCCCTTGGGTACGGTCAGGTCGATCCCACGCAGGACTTTGTTGGCGCCGAAAGCCTTGTGTACGTTGGAGAGCGTAATCATGCCGAGAAGAACGCCTCCGTAAGCAAGAAGTTGGAGGCCAAGATCAGGATCGCCGCCATGACGACCGAATTCTTGGTGGCCCGTCCCACGCCCATCGCGCCGCGGCCCGAATTCATGCCGTAATAGCAGCCCATGAGCGCGGCGATAAAACCAAAGACCGCGCCCTTGACGAGCGATGAATACACGTCGAGCGGCTCGAGGAAATCAATGGTGTTCTGCAAATAGGCCGCGCCGTTGAAGCCAAGGCGCTGGGTGCCGACCAGATAGCCGCCCATGACGCCGATGATGTCGCCGATGCCCACGAGGACGGGCATCACCATCGTGGCCGCCAGAACGCGCGGCAGGGTCAGGTATTTCATCGGGTGCGTCGAAAGCGTCACCAGCGCGTCGATCTGTTCAGTGACCTTCATCGTCGCGATTTCGGCGGCGACCGACGAGGTCACGCGGGCCGCGATCATCAGGCCCACGAGAACGGGGCCAAGCTCGCGCACCATGCCGATGGCAACGATCTGCGGCACCACGGCCTCGGCGTTGAACCGTGCGCCGCCAGCGTAGATTTGCAGCGCCAAAGCGCCGCCGGTGAAAATCGCGGTGAGGCCCACCACGGGAAGCGAGAAATAGCCGATCTGCAACAGGCTCTGGCCCAGCTCTTTGGGATAGAAGGGCGGGCGGAAGAGGTGGCTCACCGTGCCGAGGGCGAACAGAACGAAGCGCCCGAGCGCCGCGAGCGACGACAGGACAGCAGCACCGATGGAGGCGAGAGCGCGGGTCATGCGCTATGATACCGCCGGTTATAGCGGCTGCCCAGAGAGGTCAGGATTTCATAGCCGATTGTTCCGGCGACGCTGGCCAGATCGTCGACGCTCTGGTTGGGGCCGATCATGGTGAGGGCGGAGGGGACTTCCTCGAGGTCGGTCACATCGACGGTGATCGTATCCATCGACACGCGGCCCACGAGCGGGCAGGGCGTGTTGCCGGCCCAGAGCGCCCCTTTGTTGGACAGAGACCGCAAAAGCCCGTCGGCATAGCCCGCCACAACCGAAGCGATCCGGGTCGGGCGGCGCGCCTGCCAGCTGTTGCCATAGCCCACAACCTCGCCCGCCTCGAGATGGCGCACCTGCGCCACGGGAAGATCGAGCCGGACCACGGGCCGCGCCGCCGCAAAGGGCTGGCCGCCATAGAGCCCGATGCCGGGGCGGGTGATCTCGAAGTGATAGTCCTTGCCCAGAAGGATGCCGCCCGTGGCCGCGAAAGAGAGGGGAACGCCGGTGCCCTCGGTCATCCGGCGGAAAAGGTCGAGCTGATAGGCGTTCATCGGGTGGTCGGGCTCGTCGGCGCAGGCGAGGTGGCTCATCACCAGATCCGGCCCTTGGGCCAGCGCGATGCCCGCCACGGCCGACCATTCGTCCCACTCCATGCCGAGCCGGTTCATGCCGGTATCAAGCTGGATGCCGAAGGGGCGGCCGGGCAGCGCCTCGAAATGGCGGGTGAGCTGGTCGAGCGAATTCAGGACCGGCGTCAGCGCCAGATCGGCGATCATGTCGGTATCGCCTGACATATGCCCCGAAAGGATATAGATGCTGGCATCCGGACCGATCGCTTGCCGCAGATCGGCGCCTTCCTCGGCATAGGCCACGAAAAACTGCCGCGCACCGGCCTTGAGAAGCGCCCGCCCGACGCGATCCGCGCCAAGGCCATAGGCGTCGGCCTTGATAACCGCGCCCGTCGCGCAATTGGTCATGCCGTCCAAAGCGCGCCAGTTGGCGGCGATGGCGTCAAGGTCGATGGTCAGCTTTCCGGTGCTCATGGCCGGTCTTTTGTCAGGGGGGAGGGGATGGGGCAAGGCCCGCCTTGGCCCAAGCGATCAGAATTCCCGGTCGCTGCCCTGCTGCCACGGTTTGACCAGGTTGCCAAAGCGGGTGAACTGGGCCTCGAAGGCCAGTTCCACCGTGCCGATCGGCCCGTGACGCTGCTTGCCGATGATGACCTCGGCCTTGCCATGCAAGCGGTCCATCTCTTCCTGCCAAGCGGCCATCTTTTCCATCTCGTGATCGCCGGGCTTTTCCCGCTCTTTGTAATATTCCTCGCGGAACACAAACATCACGACATCGGCGTCCTGCTCGATCGAGCCCGATTCCCTTAGGTCCGACAGTTGGGGCCGTTTGTCATCGCGGCTTTCGACCTGACGCGACAGCTGCGACAGCGCAATCACCGGAATATTCAGCTCTTTGGCGATGGCCTTCAGGCCCATGGTGATTTCTGAGATCTCGTTGACGCGATTCTCGGATTTGCCGGTGCCGCGCACCAGCTGAAGATAGTCGACCATCAGAACATCGAGGCCATGCGTGCGCTTGAGGCGGCGGGCGCGGGCGGCCAACTGGCTGATCGGCAGGGCGGGTGTGTCGTCGATATATAGCGGGCAGGATTCGAGCGCCTTGGCGGCGTCGACAAAGCGGCGGAACTCGGCCTCGGTCATGTCGCCCTGACGGATCTGGTGCGAGGAGACCTCGGAGGCCTCGGCCAGAATACGCGCGGCAAGCTGCTCCGCGCTCATCTCGAGACTGTAGAAGCCCACGACCCCGCCATTGACCGCGCCTTCCGAACCATCGGGCAGGCGACCCTTCTTATAGGCCTTGGCGATGTTGAAGGCGATATTGGTGGCGAGCGAGGTCTTCCCCATCGACGGGCGGCCGGCGAGGATCAGAAGGTCGGACTTGTGCAGACCGCCGAGCTTTTTATCCATGTCGGCAAGGCCGGTAGAGACGCCCGCAAGGCCGCCATCGCGCTGATAGGCGGCGTTGGCGACATTGACGGCGTCTGTTACCGCTTTGAGAAAGCTCTGAAATCCGCTCTCGGACGATCCCTGTTCGGCCAGCTTGTAAAGCGCCTGTTCGGCTTCGACGATCTGCTCTTTCGGCTCGCTGTCGACGCTCATCCGCGCCGCCTTGTCGCTGATGTCGCGGCCCACGAGGATCAGTTCGCGCCGGATCGCCATGTCATAGATCATCTGCGCGTAGTCGCGGGCGGCGAAGGCCGAGATCGCGGCACCGGCGAGGCGGGCGAGATAGGCGGTGCCGCCAAGCTGCTGAAGCCCCTCGTCATCCTCGAGGAAGGCCTTGAGTGTCACTGGCGAGGCGAGCGCATTCTTGGTGATCCGGCTCGCGGCGGTCTCGAAAATGCGCGAATGCACGGGCTCGTAGAAATGCTGCGGGCCAATGATCGAGGCGATGCGGTCGAAGATATCGTTGTTCGTGAGTATCGCACCGAGAAGCTGCTGCTCGGCCTCGATCGAATGCGGCATGGTCTCCGGCTGGGCATCGTCGCTGGCTGTGTTGCGGATCGACGATACGTTGTTCACGGTGACATCTCCCTACCGGCGCAGCGCCCGTTTCGGACCTGCCTCATTCCCCACCCGCGGGACATAACAAATCCGCGCCGCGGACCGCAAAATGTATGTTTCTGTGGACGATCTGTGGATATCCGGGGCGGACCCATATCTTGGACCCAAGATGGCCCATGGGTCAACATTTTGGTGGGGTTGTCGGCCGTCTACTGCCAGAGCACCGAAAAAATTCGTTCTGGCGCCGAGATCCCCTTGAGCGTGGCTTCCTCGCGGAACTCGGTCGGGAACTCGGCTTCGACCAGTGCGCGCAGGGCTTCCGAAATCAGAATCTCGTCGCTTCCCGCCTTGGCACAGATTCGCGCGGCTTTCTGGACGGTCTTGCCGAAAAGATCGTTGCTGTCGGCCACCGGCTCGCCCGCATCAAGGCCGATGCGGACGTGGAGGAGCTCGTTGCTGGCAAGGTTGAAGGTTTCAAACCCCACCTGAATCGCCCGCGCACAGCGCACGCCCGCGTCGGCGGCGTCAAAAGCCGCCATGATCCCGTCGCCGGTATGTTTGACCTCGCGCCCGCCCACATCGCGCAGCGAGCGGCGGACGATGGAATCGTGGGCGCGGACAAGTTCGACCGATTTCACGTCGCCCACGCGGGCGGTCATCGCGGTCGAATCCACGAGGTCGGTGAACATCACGGTGCGGAAAGCCGGCTCGATTTCGTCGTGATGCCCGTGAACGTGAGGGTCGGAGACCCGCCCCAGAAAGGCCTCGACTGCTGAAAGATCGACCGGGATCACTTCAAGCCCGACATGGCCGTGCGCCTGCCGATGCACCTCCATCGCCGTTTCGGCATCCGGCGCGTCGATCAGGCAGAAGCCCGAATTTCGGCTCGCATCATACCAGTAGGTGATGAAATTGACCCCATAATCGGCTTGAATTTCCATATCGCGCCGATGGGCTTCGGCGACATCGGAGGCTGTGAAGCCTGTCATGTCGTGTCGGTCGAGAAAGATTGGCATGGGCGCCTCGCAATCTTGCCGTTTGAGCAAGACAGCCGCCGAGTTGGCCACAGGTCAAAGGAAAATGCGCAGCCTTAGGCGTGCTTGGCTTGCCATTCGGCGGGGGAGCGGAGGAATTCCTCAACCCCGTCAAGGGTTTCGGCGTCAAATGCGCCGCGCGCCTTGGCCTCGGCCAGAACGTCCCACCAGGTGCAGAGATACATGAGCTGCACGCCGTGATCGCCGAGCGTCTTTTCCACGCCCTCGAAGATCCCGTAGTAGAAGATCACCGCCGTGGCGTTGCAGGTGGCGCCGGTCTCGCGAATCGCGTCGACGAAAGAGAGCTTCGATCCGCCGTCGGTGGTGAGGTCTTCCACGAGAAGAACGCGCTGGCCCTCGGTCATCACCCCTTCGATCCGCGCATTGCGGCCATAGCCTTTCGGCTTTTTCCGCACATAGGTCATCGGCAGGGCGAGGCGCTCGGCGATCATCGCGCCGAAAGGAATGCCCGCGGTCTCGCCGCCGGCGATGTTGTCATAAGCCTCAAAGCCCCCCTCGCGCATGATCGTCACGGCGAGGAAATCCATCAGGGTCGAGCGGATACGGGGGAAAGAGATGAGCTTGCGGCAGTCGATATAGGTCGGCGCCTTCTTGCCAGAGGCATGGGTGAAGGGCTCGCGCGAGTTGAAATGCACCGCGCCAATCTCAAGGAGCATGCCCGCGGTCAGTCGGGCGATTTCTTCTTTGCTGGGGAAGGAAGAGGGGATCATGGGCGCGCTCCTGTGGCTAAACGTGTCGGGGTCTAGTCGGTTTTGGAGGGGATGTTAAGGGGGAGGGTATGGTCGGCGGCCTTGGCAGGTCTGACCGGTCGCTTGGTCAAGTTTGGAGTTCTGCTGCGGGGAACGGCATCTTTCGGCCCAAAGCGGTCCTTCGAAACCGGGCACGGAGCTACGTCGCGTCTGACGGACTGCCAAAGCGGATTTTGATCCATGTCATTGTGGGAAGTATATGCAAGCCGCAAAATCGGGACGTTACCTTTGGGAGGGCCCCTAATGAACCCAGACCGCGAGGAAAACGCAGCTGCTAAGGTAGCCGCCTCCTTGATCGCAAGTGCGATAATTGGAGTTGCATTAACGTCACTTTTGAACCCGTTGGTTTTGCCGACAATCGCAAATCCGGAAGAATTTGGCCTTTATTTTGAAAGAAAGGCACTCTTGTTTGCTGTGCCTCTATCCTACCTCTTGGTTTATCCATTTGCCTATTTTTGGTTACGTGTTTCCAGCGGAAGTTGGTGGAGCGCTCTAATCGCTGGCATATCATATGCACTTATGTGGTCCGTCGCGCTGGGCGCGTTGAATCCTGATTCCGATGCATCCCTCGCAGAGTTAGCCTATACCTACTTTCTTTTCGGCGGCGCATGGTTTGGTATCTTTGGTTCCATTTCTTTCTGGTTTTCACTCAGGTTCTGGAAAGGCCGTCTAGGTTGAGCGTCCTCTGGAAATGGTCGATGGTTCTTTTCTGGTCCAACTTGCTCCCCATGTTTGTCATTGGTCGTTCAAAATGCGAACGGCAGCTTCCCGCCCATAGCGGTCATTGTCGCCAAAGGCAGCGAACGCCCGCTATGGGCCGGAAGCGGCATTGGGCGTCGGTCGGGCCCTATGGCAGCA
>RFZI01000049.1 GCA_009920775.1 Paracoccaceae bacterium
AACCCGTTTATGCGCGCCGACCTGCCCGAGGTAAAAACAGCAATCGGCATGGCGGACGCCGGCGATGTGGCGGCCTTTGCGGAAATCCGCAGCCGCAAAGACAGATTCTGAACACATCACAAATGGGGGATAATTGCCGAAATCACCCAAAATGTGATCGCTGTGGCAAAATTAGTCCTTGAAGGTTCCGCGATAAAACCAAACCTTAAGAGGTAGAAGGCCACGGTCAGGACGGGCCATCGTTCCCCCCTGCCCCCAGATCAGAGGAGCACGAAACGTGCCGTCTTTTTCGAAAACACTCGAGCAGTCCATTCACGCGGCGCTGGCACTGGCCAACGCCCGCCATCACGAGCTTGCCACGCTGGAGCATCTCTTGCTCTCGCTGATCGACGAGCCCGACGCTGCACGGGTGATGAAGGCCTGTTCGGTCGATCTCGACGAATTGCGGGCGACTCTCGAAGAGTTCATCGACGATGATCTCAGCACGCTTATCACCGATGTCGAAGGCTCCGAGGCCGTGCCGACCGCCGCCTTCCAGCGGGTGATCCAGCGAGCCGCGATCCATGTCCAGTCGTCGGGCCGCAATGAGGTCACCGGCGCCAACGTGCTCGTCGCGATCTTTGCCGAGCGCGAGTCGAACGCCGCCTTCTTCCTGCAAGAGCAGGACATGACCCGCTATGACGCGGTGAATTTCATCGCCCACGGCGTCGCCAAGGATCCCGCCTATGGCGAGACCCGCCCCGTCACCGGAGCAAGCGAGCGGACCGAGCAGGCCACCGAAAGCGCCCCCGCCGAGGAAAAGGAAAGTGCGCTCAAGAAATACTGCGTCGATCTCAACGCCAAATCGAAGAAGGGCGATGTGGATCCGCTGATCGGCCGCGAGCACGAGGTCGAGCGCTGCATTCAGGTTCTGTGCCGTCGCCGCAAGAACAACCCGCTTCTGGTGGGCGATCCCGGCGTCGGCAAAACGGCGATTGCCGAGGGCCTTGCGCACAAGATCGTCAATCACGACGTGCCCGAGGTTCTCTCCGGCACGACGATCTTCTCGCTCGACATGGGCGCGCTTCTGGCCGGCACCCGCTATCGCGGGGATTTCGAAGAGCGGCTCAAGGCCGTGGTGAGCGAGCTTGAGGATCACCCCGACGCCGTTCTCTTCATCGACGAGATCCACACCGTGATCGGCGCGGGCGCCACTTCGGGCGGGGCGATGGACGCCTCCAACCTTCTCAAGCCTGCGCTTCAGGGCGGCAAGCTGCGCTGCATGGGCTCGACCACCTACAAGGAATTCCGCCAGCATTTCGAGAAGGATCGGGCGCTGAGCCGCCGGTTCCAGAAGATCGACGTGAACGAGCCTTCAGTCGAGGACTCGGTCAAGATCCTGCGCGGCCTCAAGCCCTATTTCGAGGAGCATCACAACATCAAATACACCTCCGACGCGATCCGCGCGGCGGTTGAGCTTTCGGCCCGTTACATCAACGACCGCAAGCTGCCCGATAAGGCGATCGACGTGATCGACGAGGCGGGCGCGGCCCAGCACCTTGTCGCCGAGAGCAAGCGGCGAAAGACCATCGGCGTGAAGGAAATCGAGGCCGTCGTCGCCAAGATCGCCCGCATCCCGCCGAAATCGGTCTCGAAAGACGATGCCGAGACCCTGCGTGACCTCGAGAAATCGCTCAAGCGCGTGGTCTTTGGCCAGAACGTCGCCATCGAGGCGCTGTCCTCGGCGATCAAGCTCGCCCGCGCGGGCCTGCGCGAGCCGGAAAAGCCCATCGGCAACTATCTCTTCTCCGGCCCCACCGGCGTCGGCAAGACCGAGGTTGCCAAGCAATTGGCCGATACGCTCGGGGTCGAGCTTTTGCGGTTCGACATGTCGGAATACATGGAGAAACACGCCGTCAGCCGCTTGATCGGCGCGCCGCCGGGCTATGTCGGCTTTGATCAGGGCGGGATGCTGACCGACAAGGTCGACCAGACGCCGCATTGCGTCCTCCTCCTCGACGAGATCGAAAAGGCGCACCCGGATGTCTACAACATCCTCCTGCAGGTGATGGACCACGGCAAGCTGACCGATCACAACGGCCGGACCACCGATTTCCGCAACGTGATCCTGATCATGACCTCGAACGCGGGCGCTGCCGAGCAGGCGAAAGAGGCCATCGGTTTCGGCCGCGACCGCCGCGAGGGCGAGGATACCGCCGCCATCGAGCGGATTTTTACCCCCGAATTCCGCAACCGCCTCGATGCGGTCATCCCCTTCGCGCCCCTGCCCAAAGAGGTCATCGTGCAGGTGGTCGAGAAGTTCGTCCTGCAGCTTGAGGCCCAGCTCATGGACCGCAACGTCCAGATCGACCTCACGCCTGCCGCCGCTGAATGGCTGGCCGACAAGGGCTATGACGACAAGATGGGCGCGCGCCCGCTTGCCCGCGTCATTCAGGAATCGATCAAGAAGCCGCTGGCCGAAGAGCTTCTCTTTGGCAAGCTGATGAAGGGCGGGGTCGTCAAGGTGAAGGTCAAGGACGACAAGATCGAGCTTGAAGTCTTGGCACCCGAACAGGCCAAGATCACCCACTCGGCCAAAAAGCCGCCGCTGCTGACAGCCGAGTGATCCAACCAAAGTGAAACGAGAAACCCCGCCAACCGGCGGGGTTTTTCTTTAGCGTTCGGTCAGCTTGAGCTCGATCCGCCGGTTCTGCGCCCGCGCCTCGGGCGTGTTGTCGGGATTGATCGGCTGATATTCGCCAAAGCCGTTGGCCGACAGGCGTCGCGGGTCGATGCCTTCCTGCTCGACCATGTAGACTACGACCGAAAGAGCACGCGCCTGGCTCAATTCCCAGTTATTGCGATAGAGCCCGCCGCCCGACAGCGGCACATTGTCGGTATGGCCATCGACACGGATGATCCAGTCGATCTCGGAGGGGATTTCATCGGAAATCGTCCGCAGGATCGCCGCCACCTTGGCCATTTCAGCGCGCCCTTCGTCAGAAAGGTCGGCGCGGGCGGTCTCGAACAGAACCTCGGATGAAAAGACAAAGCGGTCGCCCTCGATCCGAATGCCTTCCTGTCCGGCAAGAACCGTGCGGATCTGGCCAAAGAACTCGGACTTGTAGCTTTCCAGATCGCGGGCCTGCGCCTCAAGTTGCGCCTTCTCGGCCTCAAGGCGGATGCGTTCCGCCTCCTCGAGCGCCCGGCGCTGCCGCTCTTCGCTGGCAACACGGGCCAGCGCGGTGTTGAGCTGGGCGCCGAGGGATTCGATCTGCACCTTGGCCTCGGCATCGGCCTGATCGGCGATGTCGAGAAGCGCCTGCAGGGTGGCGATCTGGCGGCGCAGCTCAACGACCTGTTCGTTCAGAAGCGCAACCTGCTGCTGGCTTTCGGCAGACAGCGCCTGCTCGGCCGAAAGCTCTTTGTTGGCCTGCGCCAAGAGGGCCGCCTGACGCTCGCGCTCTGTCATCATCTCGGTGGCGTCTGCCTTGGCGGCAGCAATCGCTGCGAGCGCTTCGGCAAGCCGCCCCTCAAGGTCGGCACGGCCTTGCGCGGTTTCATCCTGCGTTTCCGACAGTGCCGCCACCTTGGCCTCAAGCGCCTGCCGCGCCAAGAGCGCCTCGGCCAAGCGTTCCTCGAGCGACTGCTTGTCGGCCTCGGCCTGCTCTCCTGCGGCGGCCGCGGCAGCGATTTCCTGCGCCAGAGCTTCCTTCGCGAGAAGGGCGGCGGCAAGGCGGCTTTGCAGGTCAGCCTCGCTCAACCGGCCGTCCTCGAGCGCCTTGTCGAGCGCGGCCTGCACCGTGTCGAGGCTTGTTGACGCTTCATCACGCGCGGCAATCGCGGCTGCCAAGCGCACGGTCAGATCTTGGTTGCTGGTTTCAGCGGCAGCCAACGCGGCACGCGCTTCTTCTAGCTGGGCTTCGGTCGCATCCTTAAGCGAAAGAGCCGCCGCCAACCGCGCATCAAGATCGCCGCTGTCGGCCCTCATGCGCTCGAGCGCGGCCTCCGCCTGTGCCTGCGCCAAAAGGGCGTTGGCAAGGTTGATATCGAGGTTCTCTCGCGCGGCATCCGCGGCGGCGAGAAGGGTCAATGTATCCTCGGCCTTCTTGCGTTGGGCCTCGAGGGCAAGCGTCATGGCGGTCAATTCGGCATCGGCGTCAGCGAGTTTCTGGCGCAACGCCTCGGCCGCGGCGGCATCGGCAAGTGCTGCGGCTTCAAGCTCTGAGATTTTCTCGGCATCGGCATCAGAATTGGCATTGAGATCGGCCACCAAGGCTTCGAGCGCCTCACGGCGGGCAGCGGCAAGGCGGGCCGCTTCGGCCGAGGCGTCGATCTCGTCACGGGCCTGCGCCAGCGCGAGGTTCAGCGCCTCCTGCTCGTCGATCATCCGCGCCTGATCGGCCTCTAGCCCCGCGACCTGATCGCGCAGGTCGGCGCGTTGCGCCAAAAGGCCCGCCACCTGAGCCTCAAAACCGGTGATCCGGTTTTCGGCTTCGGCCAGCGCGATGGCCTGCGCGTCCCGCTCGGCAGTCAGTGCCGCAATGAGGGCCGCCTGCGCGGAGCTTTGATCATTCAGATCACTGAGGGTCGAGGTCAGGCTTCCCACTTGCCCCGCCAGCGCCGAGGAGCGGTCGCGTTCGAGGCCCAGGGCCTCGGTCAGGGCACTGATCTCGGCGGTGAGTTGGCTGAGCTTGGATTCCTGTCCCGTAATTGTCTCGCGGAGCACAAACTGGATGACCATGAAGATGGTCAGCACGAACATCAGGACGAGGAGCAGCCCCGTCATCGCATCGACGAAACCGGGCCAGGTATTGGCCTGAAACCTGTTCCCGCCTCTTTGGCTCAGCGCCATCGTCAGCTCCGGCCGGCGCTGTCAGGTCGCCCACGCCCCTGCCTCAGCGCCCGCGTCAGGCCCGCGATATCGCCCCGCAGTTCGCTGAGGGTTTCCTGCCGGCCAACCGAAAGCTCTTCGAGAATGCGGAGCAGCTGGACGTCGATCGACCGCAAGCGCATCCGGCTTTCGGCATCAAGGCCATCGACCCCGCTGCTTGCCAACTGGTCGATCAGTTCCTTCTGCCCGTCGGCGATCTTGAGCATGGCATCTTTGGCACCACCCTCTTCCAGCTGACCTGCCAGCCGGTTCACAGCGCCAATCAGATCGTTCAGGCGGTCATCCACTTGCGAGCGATTGATGTCAGACTGGGTCAACATCATCTGCATCGCTTCGAGATGCTCGGCGATATGGGCCACCGCCCCGCTGGCATCGCCCCCAGTTGCAGCGGCAAGCTCGTCGCCGCTGGCAAATCCAAGGCGGGTGATCGACGACAACCATTCTTCAAGCTCGCGATAAAAACGGTTTTGACCGTGGCCCGCGAAAAGCTCCAGAAGCCCGACGATCAGCGATCCGGCAAGGCCGAGGAGCGACGAGGAAAAGGCCGTGCCCATACCGCCAAGCTGGGCCTCGAGCCCCGCCTGAAGGCGCCCGAACACCTCGGCGCCGGTCTCGCCATCCTTGGGGGTGAGCGAGCGGATCGTGTCGACAAGCGCCGGAACGGTTGTCGCCAGGCCGTAGAATGTGCCGAGAAGCCCGAGGAAGATTAGCGTGCTGCCGAGGTAGCGCGTAATCTCGCGGTCTTCGTCGATCCGGCTGCCGACCGAGTCGAGGATCGAACGAGAGGAGCTTTGCGACAGGTGCATCCGCGCACCCCGCGACCGCATCAGCGTGGCAAGCGGCGCCAGAAGTGAGGGCGGCTTTTCCCCGCTTTGCGAGCGCGAGAAGGTTTCGATCCACTGGACCGAATACATGAGCTGAATGACCTGCCCGAAACAGGACAGGATGCCGAGAAAGAACACGGCAAGGATCAGCCCGTTCAGATAGGGATTTGACCAGAAGATCGCGTCAAGCGTCGGAAAGCCGACATAGGCCCCGGCCCCGATCAGGCCGAGCGCAATCAGCATCGATGTGATCTGGCGCAAGGGGCGCGAAAAATACGGCTCGGCCTCGGGCTCCCTGATGTCCGTCAAGGCACAGGTTCCTGTCTGGTTATTGTTGGCGCGAGCATAGTCGGGCGGATTGTGAAACCCAACCGTTTTGTCGCTCTAGCCGGCGGTCAGCTCTCGGACGCGACCACAAAGCCACGCGAGGTCGGAATCATGTATGCCAAGCTCGGCCAGATGGTCGGCCGTGTTGAACAGATATTCGGGATTTGGCCCCCGCCCGCCGACCGCGCCCGCGATGCGCTGCGCCTGCTCCTCAAGGTCGAATTGGCAATACTGTTCGTGATCGGGGTCGATCACATAGGCCACCACCTCGATCTTGCGTCCATCCTCCAGAGACAGGCTGAACTTAGTCTCGACATAGGCCGAGGAAATCAGCTCGCGTTCACGCAGATAGGCAAGAACCGCCTCTTCCTCGCCCTCGCGCACCCGCAATGCCAAGCCATCGCAAAAGCTCCCGCCGACCGCGTCCAACGCCAGAACGAGGCCCGGCTTCTCGACCGTCCCGCGATGATGGATCGACAGCATACAAAAGCTGCGGTGATAGCCCGCAAGGCGCGCGCGAACCCGCTCGGCCGGCTCAAAGCCAGGATGCCAGAGAAGTGATCCATAGCCGAATATCCACAGCGGCATGATGCTGGCCCTCGTTGTGCCGCTTGCCTATAACGCGGTTCGAAACCACCCGGAAACCCCCATGATGCGCTTTCTCCTTATCGTGACCCTCGCTCTGGCGGCTCTTTGGGGCGGCTACTGGTATGTTGGGCAGAGAGCGGTCGAGAAGCAGGGCGCTGCATTTCTTGAGCACCTTTCCGACAACGGCTGGCAGGTCGGCTATGAAGGCCTTGAAACCCGTGGCTTCCCCTCGCGGTTCGATACGACCGTGACAGGCCTCGATCTGGCCGATCCCAGTGGTGAATTCGGCTGGCAGACCCCGATCTTTCAGCTCCTCGCTCTGAGCTATCAGCCGAACAGGGTGATCGCCGTCTGGCCCCAGACCCAAAGCCTGCGGATCGGAGGTGATACGATCATCATCAGTTCGGAAGGGATGCTGGCCTCGGCTACGGTCACGGTTTCGACAAACCCAGCCTTCGAGACAGCGACGGTCGAGGTCGGGCGCGTGGGCCTGCAATCCAAGACAGGTTGGGCCGCCTCTGCCGACCGCGCCCTTATCGCCATGCGATCCGCCTCGGAAGACGGGCTGAGCTATGACGCCTATCTCGATACGAGCGAGCTTGTCCTTCCTCTTGCGATGCGCACACAGTTTGATCCGAAGGCCGACCTACCCGCTTCTATCGAAATGCTGAAATTTGATGCGGCACTGGCTTTCGACCGCCCACTTGATTCCTCCGCTCTGACAGGCCCGACGCCCGCTCTCATAGGCCTCGACCTCAAGGAGATGCGCCTTGTTTGGGGGGATCTCGTCATGTCGGTCAGCGGTGCGCTTGCCTCTAAAGGCGGTCAGCCAAGCGGCAAGATCACCGTCGAGGTCACCGGCTGGGATCGGATGGTGAGCCTCGGCGTCAACGCGGGCCTCATCCACCCCGCCGACGAAAAAACATGGCGCTCGGTCGGTGCAAGCTTCGCTCAAGGGGCGGAGACTGTCGAAGTCCCGCTGACGATCGAAAAGGGGCAAATCTGGCTCGGGATGTTCCCGATCGGTTATTTGCCGAGCTTCTAGCTCTTCTTTTCCGGCACCCGGCCAAAGTTGGGCGCAGAGGTATCCTGACCCGCCTCGATGATGCCGCGGCGGATGGTGCGGGTGCGGGTGAAATAGGCGTGCAGGTGGTCGCCGTCGCCGGTGCGGATCGCCCGCTGCAGCGCGAAAAGCTCTTCGGTGAAGCGGCCGAGGATTTCCAGCGTCGCGTCCTTGTTATTGAGGAAGACGTCGCGCCACATGGTCGGGTCCGAGGCCGCGATCCGCGTGAAATCGCGGAAACCGGCGGCGGAATATTTGATGACCTCGCTATCGGTCACGCGGCGCAGATCGTCGGCCACGCCCACCATCGTATAGGCGATCAGGTGGGGCGTGTGGCTGGTGACGGCAAGGACGAGGTCGTGATGATCGGCGTCCATCTCGTCGACATTCGCCCCCATCCCTTCCCAAAGCGCCCGCAGCTTGGCCACGGCCTCCGGCCCAGCCTCGCCGGGGACGAGGATCGTCCAGCGGTTCTCGAACAGCTCGGCAAAGCCCGAACGCGGCCCCGAATGTTCGGTGCCGGCAAGCGGGTGGGCGGGGATGAAATCGACGCCTTTGGGGATATGCGGGCCGACGGCGGCGATCACCGCGCCTTTGACCGAGCCTACATCGCTCACGGTCGCGCCGGGCTTGAGGAAGGGGGCCATCTCTTCGGCCACAGCGCCCATCGCACCGACAGGCACGGCCAAAACCACAAGGTCGGCATCTTGCACGGCATCGGCGAGGCTATCGCAGACGCGATCGACAAGGCCGATCTCGCGGGCGGTGACGCGGGTCTCGGCGGAGCGGGCATAGCCCACGACCTCTTTTGCCAAGCCATCGCGGCGCATGGCAAGCGACATGGAGCCGGCAATCAGGCCAAGGCCGATCAGGGCGACACGGTCATAGATCACAGCCATCAGCGGACCCCTTTGAACTGGCCAATCGCGTGGATCACGCGGCGGCAGGCGGATTCGTCGCCCACGGTGATCCGCAGGCAATTCGGGAGCTTATAGCCCGCAACACGCCGGACGATAATGCCTTCGGATTTCAGATGGGCATCACAGCCTTCGGCCTCTTGCGCCGAGGCAAAGCGGGCCAGCACGAAATTCGCGGTCGAGGTGTCGGCCTCGAGCCCCAGCTCGCGCAGCTGTTTGACGAGCCACTCGCGCCAGCGGGCGTTCTCGGTCCGGCACTTTTCGGTGAAGTCTACATCGCGGATCGCCGCTTCGGCCGTGGCCAGCTGGGTTTCCGAAAGGTTGAAGGGCTGGCGCACGCGGTTGAGCACGTCGATGATCGCTTTCGGACCATAGCCCCAGCCGATCCTCAGGCCGCCGAGGCCATAGATCTTGGAGAAGGTCCGGGTCATCACGATGTTGTCGCTTCTCTCCACGAGCGACGCGCCGCCGTCATAGCCATCCACAAACTCGGCATATGCCCCGTCGAGGACAAGAATTGCCTGTGCAGGCAGGCTATCGGCAAGCCTGCGAACCTCTTTCTCGGGGATCATCGTGCCGGTCGGGTTCGCCGGATTGGCGATAAAGACGATCTTCGTCTTCGGGCCGCAGGCAGCGAGGATCTTGTCGACATCAACCACACGGTCGGTCTCGGCCACTTCAACCGGCTTGGCGCCGACCGCCTTGGCGAGGATCGGATACATCGAGAAGCCGTGCTCGGTATAGATCACCTCGTCGCCCTTGCCGGCATAGGCCTGAGCGATGAACTGCAAGACCTCATCCGAGCCCACGCCGCAAATGATCCGCTCCGCATCCAGCCCGCGCACTTCGGCAATCGCAGCCCGCAGGGCGGCGTGATCGGTCGAGGGATAGCGGTGCAAGGCCTGCGCGGTTCGCGCGAAGGCCGCCTTGGCCTTGTCGGAAGGCCCATAGGGGTTTTCGTTGGACGACAGTTTCAAAACGTCCTTGCGGCCCGCAAGCGTGCTTTCGCCGCTCACATAGAGGGCGATATCCATGATGCCGGGTTGCGGTTTGATCTTGCTGGCCATTTTGTCTCTCTTCGCGTTCGGCCCCTCATAGCGAGGCGAAGGGGCGCTTTCCAGAGACAAGAGCGCGCGGCGGGAATCCCGCCGCGCATCGTGGCTTTACGACGCCAGAACGTTGCGGAACTGCCAGGGGTCCGACTCGTCGATATCCTCGTTGAACTGCTGCCAGCGGTTCTGCAACGGGGTCCAGTCGGTGTAATGGCCCTCGACTGGTCCGAGATAGGGGCGCTGAACCTCGAGGCAGCGCTTGTGGTCCATCTCGTCGCTCTCGACGATGCCGGCGGTCGGGTTTTCCAGCGCCCAGACCATGCCTGCCAGAACCGCGCTGCTGACCTGCATCCCAGTCGCGTTCTGATAGGGCGCGAGGGTGCGGGCCTCGGCGTTCGAGAGGCGCGAGCCATACCAGAGCGCGTTCTTCTCGTGGCCGTAGAGCAGCACGCCCAGCTCGTCGATGCCTTCGACGATCTCGTCGGGGGCAAGGATTTCGTGAACGGTCTGCTGGCGGCCCGAGCCGAACATCTCGTCAAGGCTCAGCGTCGCGTCATCGCTCGGGTGATAGGCATAGTGGCAGGTCGGGCGGAACTCAGGGTTACCGGCGGCGCCGACGGTATAATAGTCGGAGATCGAGATCGCCTCGTTATGTGTCACCAGAAGGCCGAACTGCGGGCCCGGCGTCGGGCACCAGGTGTGCACGCGGGTCATGGCGCCGGGACGATCCAGCCAGATCGCTGCCTGACAGCCCTCATCATAGCTATGCCCGTTTTCCGGGAACCACTTTTCATGGGTGCCCCAGCCCAACTCGGCAGGCTGGAAGCCTTCGGAGATAAAGCCCTCGACCGACCAAGTATTCACGAAAACGCCGCGCGGGCGCGGCAGGCGGCGGGCCTGCGTGTCGCGCTCGGCAATGTGGATACCCTTGACGCCCAGCGACTGCATGAGTTTGCCCCAGCCCTCGCGGCTCTGCGGCTCGGAATCGGCGCGGCCAAGATCGGTCACGAGCTTCATCAGCGCTTCCTTGACGAACCACGAAACCATGCCCGGATTGGCGCCACAGCAGCTCACCGCCGTCGGGCCACCGGGGTTGGCAGCCTTCTCGGCCAGAACGCCTTCACGCAGCGCATAGTTGGTGCGCACCACGTTCTCGCTCTCGAAATAGAAGCCGGCCCAAGGCTCGATCACGGTGTCGATGTAAAGAACGCCAAGCTCACGGCAGAGCTTCATCACATCAAGCGAGGAGACATCCACCGACAGGTTGACGCAAAAGCCCTTACCCTCGGCAAAGACCTCGCCCAGAACCTCGCGGTAATTCTCGGGCGTCAGGCCAACCTCAAGATGGCGGATCCCGTGTTGCGAGAGGAAGTTGTTGCTCTCAGCGCTGGGGTCGATCACGACCAGCTTGGAAGCGTCATAATCGAAATGGCGTTCGATCAGCGGCAGGGTTGCCTTGCCGATCGAGCCGAAGCCGATGATCGCGATGGGGCCGTCGATGCGGCCATAGGTGGGATAGGTCTTGTGGGTCTGCGCAGCCATGGCTCGGATCTCCTTTTCGTGAGGTCGCGGCCCGAAAACGGTGGGCCATAAACGAAAAGGGCCGCGCCGGTTAGGCGCGGCCCCGAAACTGAAGCGAGAAACCTTAGTTCTTCGCGTAGTATTCGACGACGAGGTTCGGTTCCATCATGACCGGATAGGGCACGTCGGCAAGCGACGGGGTCCGCACGAAGGTGCAGGTCATCTTGGAGTGGTCGACCTCGAGGTAATCGGGAACGTCACGCTCCGACGACTGGGCGGCTTCGAGCACCAGAGCCATTTGCTTGGACTTCTGGCGAACTTCGATCACGTCACCCTCTTTCACGCGGTAGGAGGGGATGTTGACGGATTTGCCGTTCACGGTGACGTGGGCGTGGTTCACGAACTGGCGGGCCGCGAAAACGGTCGGCACGAACTTGGCGCGATAGACGACGGCGTCGAGGCGGCGCTCGAGCAGACCAACGAGGTTCTCACCGGTATCGCCCTTCACACGCTCGGCTTCGCCGTAGATGCGACGGAATTGCTTTTCGGTCAGGTCGCCATAGTAGCCCTTGAGCTTCTGCTTGGCGCGCAGCTGCAGACCGAAGTCCGACAGCTTGGCCTTGCGGCGCTGGCCGTGCTGGCCGGGGCCATATTCGCGCCAATGAGAGGCGGCTTATAGAGGGGTTTGCGGGCGAGTCAACAGGGGAAGACGCGGGAATTACATCCCAAAGCTGCCGCGGCCGTCATGCCGCAGGATCGCCGCCTCGGACGGCGACAGAACCCGGCGCACATAGTCGCCGAAAGAGCGGACGTTGTCCTTCAATTCGGGCATCCGGCTATACATACGACCAAGCGCTTCGTCCCCAAGCGTATCAAGAGCCGCCGTGGCCGGATGGAAACTTTCGGTTTCGACCGAATTTGCAAAGACGATCTCGTGGCTGGGCAGCATGAGGTGGATATAGGTTACTTCGCGGACGGCGCGATCCACCATGATGCTGCGGTCGTTGATGAGGTCGCGAGCTGAAACCAGAACCTCGTCGGTGTTGAACAAGGCACGTGCCTTGGCCCCGCGCACCATCATCCGGTGATCTGGCGACACCAATAGGCCCGTGTCCGGCACCCCTTCGTCAAGCGCCCCGGCCCGCAGGCGCACAGGGGCCAGGTGTGGGCTAACCATGAGGCGCGCGCCGGAAACCCGACGGCCGCCCATCCAGAGGATTTCCTTGCACCCGTTGTCCTTGGTCTGAAGAAAATCCCCTTCCCGCAGCGCCTCGACAGGTTTGGCGCCCTCGCTCGTGAGGATCGACGTGCCGGGGGTGAAACAGACAACCGCACCAGAAACATCCGGCGTGCGCTGTGAGGCGTCTTCGGCCAGATCATGCGAGACAACCCAGAGATCCTGATGGCGCGGCGGGATCTCACCCACAAACATCAAGAGAGGATGCCGCCCGATGCCGGTTTCGATCACGGTGATGGTCCATGTCGCCCGGCCATCGGTCACGCGGAAGGATTTGTCGAAGAGGGGATCGCTGTCGGCAGCGCTGTCTTTGCGTCCCGCCTCGGCATCGACCATCCGCAGGAGGCGACGAACACTTAGGGCAGCGCGGGCATGGAGATCGGCATGGCCCTCAGATGCCCCAAGCGGCAGAACTCCGGCTGGCCCGTCGACACGCACGGCCTCGCCAGTCCAGGCCCAGACAGAGCCCACGCGCAAAGCCTGGCTTGGAGCGGCCCAGCGCCCATCCAGCTCGGTCTGCGACCATGATATGACGAACGTGCCTTGGAAGCCCGTCTTCATGCCAAATCTCTGCCTCAACTGCCCACATCTTGCGTGCGGGCTTTATCATTAGGCAGAATCTAGCAGGATGACGGCCGCCAAGGCAAGACCGATGTTGAAAAATCACGAGACGCGCCAAGGCGTTCCGTGGCGAAGCTCAACAAAACGTCCCTAAGAACCGACTAGCCGCACTTGGAATGCCCGCAGGAACCGCAGGTCATGCACCCCTCGACCATCCGCAAATCATAGCTGCCGCAGCTTGGGCAGGCCTTGCCGCGCGGGGCGCCGTTCACCGCCATGACCTCGGCCTTGGGATCGGTCTTGAGAGCCATGCCCTCGCCTTTGAGGAAGCCAATCGAGATCATGTGCCGCTCGATCACCCCGCCAATGGCGGCAAGGATCGAGGGGATATATTTGCCCTGCATCCATGCCCCGCCGCGCGGATCGAACACAGCTTTCAGTTCTTCCACCACGAAAGACACATCGCCGCCGCGCCGGAACACCGCCGAAATCATCCGCGTCAGCGCCACAGTCCAGGCGAAATGCTCCATGTTCTTGGAGTTAATAAACACCTCAAACGGCCGCCGGTGGCCCGCGATCACCAGATCATTGATGGTGATATAAATTGCGTGCTCGCTATCGGGCCACTTGAGCTTGTAGGTCGCGCCTTCCAGTTCGGCCGGGCGATCCAGCGGCTCGGACATATAGACGACCTCGGCCCCCTCGCCCGGTTTGGCATGGGTTTCGGCGGGCGATTTCTCGGTGGTCTCGCTGACCGACAGGACAGAGCCCGTCACATCATTGGGCCGGTAGGTGGTGCAGCCCTTACAGCCCTGATCCCAGGCGGCCATATAGACCTCTTTGAAGCTGTCAAAGCTGATGTCTTCGGGGCAGTTGATCGTCTTGGAGATCGACGAGTCGATCCACTTCTGCGCCGCCGCCTGCATCCGAACGTGATCGAGCGGGGCCAGCGTTTGGGCGTTGACGAAGTAATCGGGCAGCGGCGTGTCGCCATGCTTGTCGCGCCACATCTGCACGGCGTAGTCGATCACCTCTTCCTCGGTGCGGCTGCCGTCTTTCTGCAAGACCTTGCGCTTGTAGCTATAGGCAAAGACCGGCTCGATCCCCGACGAGACGTTGCCTGCATAAAGGCTGATCGTGCCGGTGGGGGCGATCGAGGTCAGAAGGGCGTTGCGGATGCCATGCTTGGCAATCGCCTCGCGCACGTCCGCGTCCATATGGGCAAGCGATCCCGAGGCGAGGTATTTTTCGGCATCGAAAAGCGGGAAGGCGCCCTTTTCCTTGGCGAGCGCCACGCTCGCAAGATAGGCCGCACGGGCGATCCGCTTCATCCAGGCTTCGGTCTGGGCAGCGGCCTCTTCCGAGCCGTACCGCAGGCCGACCATCAAAAGCGCATCGGCCAGCCCCGTCACCCCAAGGCCGATGCGGCGCTTGGCGCGGGCCTCGGCGGCCTGCTCGGGCAGTGGGAATCGCGAGGCATCCACCACGTTGTCCATCATGCGAACGGCGGTCGCCACCAGCTCATCGAGCGCATCGGCATCGAGGTCGGCGCCCTTCTCGAAGGGATTGGCGACGAGCCGCGCGAGGTTGATCGAGCCCAGCAGGCAGGCGCCGTAGGGCGGCAAGGGCTGCTCGCCGCAGGGGTTGGTGGCCGAGATGGACTCGCAATAGGCGAGGTTGTTCATCTGGTTGATGCGGTCGATAAAGATCACGCCCGGCTCGGCGTAATCATAGGTCGACTGCATGATCTTGTCCCAAAGGTCGCGGGCCTGAACCGTGCGATAGACCTTGTCGCCGAAAACCAGATCCCAACTCTTGTCGCCCTTCACCGCTTCCATGAACGGGTCGGTCACGAGCACCGACATATTGAACATCCGAAGCCGCGCCGGATCGGATTTGGCGGTGATGAAAGCCTCGATATCGGGATGATCGCAACGCATCGTCGCC
>RFZI01000050.1 GCA_009920775.1 Paracoccaceae bacterium
GAAACCATGCCGATCGGCGCGATGGTCTTGGCGTAGAGCGCCAAGGCATAGGCCGCGCCGGATATCACGCCCCCGGCAAGACCGATGATCACCGTCCGTCCGCTCATCGCGCGAAGCCGCTTGCGCCGGGTGCCAAGAATGAAGGCCGCGACAAAGATCTCGGCAGTGAAGAGCCAGGCCACATAGGCCAGCGCCTCTTGCGATGCGCGAACGCCAATGCCGTCGGCGATGGAATAGGCTGCGACGGTCAGCGCTGTTCCAAACGCGGCCAGAATGCTCCCCTTGTGTGCATGGCCGAGGCGCGAAGGGCGCACCAGCAGGAAGATCCCGCCCGAGATCGCCCCGATCCCCAGCCAGGCCAAGGGCGGCAGGGCTTCGCCGATTGCGGCCCAAGCTCCAAGAGCCACCAAAAGCGGCGCGGCCCCTCGCGCGATGGGATAGACCACCGACAGATCGCCGCCGCGATAGGCAAGGTTCAACAGGTAGTAATAGCCCCAGTGGATCACGGTCGAGAGCGCGATAAAGACCCAAGAGGCCGGATCCGGCGCGGGCAGGTTCAGCGCCAGCGCAAATCCGGGGATGACATGGCCCAAAGCGATCAGGCCAAGCATCACCGTCCGGTCGCCCGCGCCTTTGATGAGTGCGTTCCACAGCGCGTGCATGAGCGCCGCGCAAAGAACGATGGCGATGACGCCTGCGCTCAAGCTGCCGCCTCCGCGATCGCCACGGTGACGATGTTGAGGGCGCGTTCAAGGTCGTCGCGCGTAATGGTCAGCGGTGGTGAAAGCGTCAGAACCGCTCCGGCGCTGATCTTGAAGGAAAGCCCCGCCGCGAGGCAGGCATAATAGATGCGCTCGGCCAGTTCCGGCGCAGGTGTCCGACCCTCTCGGCTCTCGACCATCTCGACCCCAAACATCAGGCCCCGCCCGCGGATATCGCCCACATGGTCGTTCCCCGCCAGCGCCTCGCCGAGCCGCTCCATCGCCCAATCGCCAAGCTCCGCCGCCCGCTCGACCAGCCCTTCTTCTTCAATGATCTCGATGGTCGTCAAAGCCGCCCGCGCCGTCACAGGGTTCTTTTCATGGGTATAATGCCCGATGGCGAAGTCGCCCGCGACGTTCAGCCCCTCCCGCGCGATTACCGCCGCAATCGGCAGGATACCCCCGCCCAACGCCTTGCCGAGCGTCACGATATCCGGCGTGATCCCGTCGTGTTCGAAGGCAAACATCCGCCCCGTCTTGCCAAGCCCCGTGGGGATCTCGTCCATGATGAGAAGCGCCCCGTGCCGGTGGCAGGCCTCCTGCACCGCCTGCCAATAGCCCGCAGGCGGCACGACCGGCACGGCGCGCATCGGCTCGGCAATCACCGCCGCCACATCGCCCTCGCGGCCCAGCACATAATCGACCATCTTCGCACATGCGAGGCCGCAGCTATCCGGCCCCGCGTGACCATAGGCGCAGTGATAGCAGTGAAACGGCGCGATATGCTCGGCGCCGGGCAAAAGCGGCCCCGCGATATGGCTGCGGAACGTCGCCTCGCCACCGACCGACGAAGCCCCAAAGCCCGCGCCGTGGAAGGCATCCCAAAAGCTCAAGGTCTTGAACCGCCCCGTCGCCGCCCGCGCGAGCCGCAAGGCCACCTCGTTGGCGTCCGACCCGCCGGTGGTAAAAAGAACCCGCCCCAAATCCCCAGGCGCGATGGCCCTCAACTTCTCGGCCAGCTCGACCGAGACCTCATTGGTAAACCGCCGCGGCGAAAAGGGCAGGGCGTCCAATTGCGCCTTGATCGCCGCTGTGAGCCGGGGATGCCCATAGCCGATGTGATGGACCGAGTTGCCGTGGAAATCCATATACCGCCGCCCGGCGGTATCCTCGATCCAGATGCCCTCGGCCTTGGCGATGGTGGAAACGCAGGGGGATGACAGAGATTGATGCAGAAAGGCATCCGCATCCCGCTGCAAGAGATCGCGTGTCGCCCCGTCCTCCTCCCGCGCGGCCCATTCGGCCCGCGCCTTCGAGGTATTGGCCTCGCCCTCGGTATGGCGCATCCCTCGCCCCTTCTTTTGGCCTCAAATACTCCCGCCGGAGGCGGCCCTACGGCCAAGGCAGCGAATAGGTCTTCACATTGGTGAAAAACTTCATCGCCTCGCTGACCCCTTCTTTCACGCCATTGCCGCTATCCTTGATCCCGCCAAAGGGCGAGGTCTCGATCCGGTAGCCGGGCTGTTCCCAGATATTCACGGTGCCGACGTTCAGCCCCTCGATAAAGGTCTGCATCCGGCGGAAATCATTGGTGCAAACGCCGGACGACAGGCCAAAGGCGGTCGAGTTGGAAATCGCCATCACCTCGGCATCATTGTCCGGCACGCGCACGATGGGGACGATCGGGCCAAAGGTCTCTTCCATGACAAGCTCGCTGTCATGCGGCACATGATCGACGACGATGGGCGGCAGGAGAGCCCCCTTGCGGCCCGGGTCGTAGAGCACCTTCGCGCCCTGCGCCTCGGCCATATAGACGCGCTTTTCGAACAGCTCGGCCGCCTTGGAATGGATCACACAACCGAGCTCGGTCGCCGGATCCATCGGATCGCCGAACCTGATCGCCTTGGCCTTGGCCAGAACCATCGGCACGAACCTGTCTGCCACGCTTTCCTGCACAAGGATGCGCTTTACGGCGGTGCAGCGCTGGCCCGAATTGCCGGTCGCCCCCGCCAAGGCAATCGTCGCGGCCTTCTCGAGATCGGCGTCGTCAAGATCATTGAGAATGATGATCGGATCATTGCCGCCAAGCTCCAGCGCCGTGCGCTTGTAGCCCGCTTTGCCCGCGATCATCTTGCCCACCGGCACGCCGCCGGTGAAGGTGATGATGTCGATATTCTCGTTGGTGATCATCTCGTCACCGATATCCGCCGGAAGGCCGGTGACGATTTGGAACATCTCCGGCGGCAGGCCCGCTTCATAGAGGATATCCGCGAGCGCGATGGCGGTCAGCGGCGTCAGCTCCGTGGGCTTGCAGACCATCTTGTTGTTCGTGGCAATCGACGGCGCGATCTTGTGGCTGACCATGTTCAGCGGGTGATTGAACGGCGTGATGGCCGAGATCGCCCGCACCGGCTCGCGCTTGGTATAGATCTTCCGTGCCTTGCCGTTGTGCGTCAGGTCGCAGGAAAAGATCTGCCCGTCATCCTGAAGCGCTTGGGCGGCAGCGAAAGTATAGACATCCTGCGCGCGCTTGGTCTCGTAGATCGCGTGCTGCCAGCAGATGCCCAGCTCCAACACCAGCCACTTCGCCAGATACTCGCGCCGCTCGCCGATCAATTCGCCGGTGCGCTTGAGGATCTGGCTGCGTTCGTAGCGGGTGAGCTTGGACTGGTAGTTGGCTGCGATCTCGAAGGCGCGGCGGGCGTGCTCGGCCGTTCCGGCGGGAACAGTGCCGACCACTTCGTCGGTATAGGGATAGCGGACCTCGATCACCTTGTCGGAAAAGACGGTCTCGCCCCCGATACGCATTCCCTCGTGGCGGATTTCAAAACTGGTCATGGGCCCCTCCGATCAAAGCGCCGCGGCGCGGGTGGCGTAGAAGAAGGCGTCGAAATTCCGCAGCTTGGGCGCATTCGGCACCTCGAGCACGCGGTTGACGATGAAGGGCACTTCCTGCTCGGTCAGGCCGCCATGCGAGCGCAGCGGCTCTTTCAGGGCGGCAAGGTCGTGCCGGTGGGCCGAGGTGCCGATGGTCATGTTGACGGTCGAGATCATCGTCAGATCGCCGATCCGGTCGGCAGGCAACTCATAGGTGGCGACAGCCTTTTCCTTGGTCAAAACCTCGAGCATCTGCGGCAGGGCCTTGAGGCGGGCGATGATATCCGCCCGATCCGCGCCCTTCGGCAGATAGGCCGTGGCGAAAGAGCCAAGCGCGCCGTGGTGCACCACATAAGGATCGGTGATCGGCAGGATCACGCGGGCAGCATCCTTGCCGAGCCACTCGTCCATAAGATCCTGCACATAGATCACCGCAGGCTCGCCCTTGTCGTCATGCTTGGGCTTCATGCCGTGGTCGGCAGTCACGACAATCGCCGCGCCGAGGGCATCAAGCTCGCCCAGATAGCGGTCGAACATGGCGTAGAAATCCTTGGCGCCTTGCTCGTCGGGGGCGAACTTGTGCTGGATGTAGTCGGTGGTCGAGAGATACATCACATCCGGCGCCCACTCTTTCAGAAGCTTCACGCCGGCGGCAAAGACAAACTCCGAAAGCCCCGCCGAATAGACCTCGGGCACCGGCATCCCGAGCCAGTCGCTCGCCTTGTCGATGCCGTGCTCGGCCTTGGTCGTGGTGCCCGAGCGTTCGGAGGAAAAGGCAATCGCCCGATCCTCGTCAAACCGCAGGCCCGCGCCGAGAAGGGCGCGCAGTTTGTCCTTCGCGGTGACAACCGCAACGCGGGCGCCCGCCTCGTAGAAGCGCGAGAAGATGGTCGGCGCGCGCAGGAAGCGCACGTCGTTCATCATCACCTCTTCGCCGGTCTCGGGGTCGTAGAGGTAGTTACCGCAGATGCCGTGCACGGCGGGGGGGCGGCCCGTGGCGATCGAGAGGTTGTTGGGGTTGGTGAAAGACGGGATCACCGAATGGGCGAGGCGGTCGGTCCCTGCCTCGCGCATCCGCTTGAGGTTGGGCATCAGTCCCTCGGCAATCGCCACGTCAAGGTATTCCGGCTCGCAGCCGTCAAGGCAGATGGCGATGGCGCAGGTTTTCGGGGCGGGATAGGTGCGATCGTTCGCCGTCACCTCTGTTTTGATGGTCATCGGTCTTTCCTTATCTCAAGCGGCAAGTTTCTTGCGTTCTTCCAAAGCGGCGGCGGGCGGGGCGGCGGACGCCACCCCCATCTCGGCCAGCGCCTCGCGCGCGGCCTCGACCACGCGGGCCATGACGTGTTCATCCATCCGGCCAATGACGCCGATGCGGAAGCTGTCCACGACGGTCAGCTTGCCGGGATAGATGATAAAGCCCTTCTGCTTCATCAGATCATAGAAGGTCGAAAAGACGAACTTCGGATCGGCGGGGCAGAAAAAGGTAACGATGATGGGCGAGAGCCAGCGGGCCTCGAGCAGGGTCTCGAACCCGAGGCCGCGCATCCCCGCCACCATCACATCGCGGTTGCGGGCATAGCGGGCGCCACGGGCGGCGACACCGCCTTCGGCTTCGTGCAACTTCAGCGCTTCGATGAAGGCGGCGACCACATGGGTCGGCGGGGTGTAGCGCCACTGGCCGGTCTTTTCCATGTTGGCCCACTGGGCGTGGACATCGAGGGCGAGGGAATGGCTGTTGCCTTTGGAACTTTCCAGAAGCGATTTCTTGGCGATGACAAAGCCAAAGCCGGGAACGCCCTCGATGCATTTATTTGCCGAGGAAACAAAGGCTTCGAACTTGATCTTCGAGGGCTCGAGCGGCACGGCGCCGAAGGCCGACATACTGTCGATCAAGAGCTTGCGTCCGGCAGCATAGGTCGCCTCGGAAATCTCTTCGATGGGATTGAGGATGCCCGAGCTTGTCTCGCAATGGATGGCGAGGACATGGGTGATCGCGGGGTCATCGGCGAGGATTCGGGCCACCTCATCGCCCCGCGGCGGCAGGTAATCGCCCTTGTCGAGAAGGGTCTTGGCGCGGCCGAGATAGTCCATCGTCGCCGCCGCCCGCAGGCCATAGGCGCCGTTGGCCAGCACCAAAACCTTGCCGTCGCGGGGGACGAAGGTGCCGAGCATCGCCTCGACGCAGAACGAGCCCGAGCCCTGCATCGGTACGCAGTCGTATTGATCCGAGCCCTCGCCCAGAAGCGCCAAGAGGCGGCGGCGCATGTCGCGGGTCATGGCACGGAAATCGTCGTCCCAGCTACCCCAGTCCTTGAGCATCGCCTGTTTGACCTCATAGGCCGTGGTCAGCGGGCCGGGGGTGAGAAGATAGGGCTCGCCCATCTTTGGCGGGGGGAAAGCGTTGGCAGTCATGGAAGGCTCCGTTCCCGAGAGGATTCGAGGGGGAAATTGACGCAAGGCCATCCATATGTAAAATCTTCAAATAGTATCATTTGATACATGGAATCTATAGATGCGCTACAGCCAGATCCGCGCCTTTCATCAGGTGGCCCTGCACGGCGGCTTTTCCCGCGCGGCGGAAATGCTCAACCAGACCCAGCCCGCGCTGTCCGATCAGGTGCGGCGGCTCGAAGAAGAGCATGACGTTCTCCTCTTTCACCGGGAGGGGCGGCGCATCCGCCTGACCGTGGCGGGCGAGGCGCTCTTGATCCTCACGCGGCGGTTTTTCGAGGCGGAGGATGCGATTGCCCAGCACCTCGAAAATTCCCGTAGCGCCTTGGCAGGGCGGCTTCGCATCATGGCCGATTCCGCGCTGCACATCACCGGCGCACTCGGCCGGTTTCGTGCGCGGCATCCCGAGGTGTTTGTCGAGATCACCACGGGCAACTCCGAGCAAGTGCTCGCCGCCCTTCGCGCCTATGAGGTCGAGATCGGCATCGTCGGCAGCGTCGATCCCGCGCCCGACCTTGCGATGTTTGACCTTGGCGCGACCCCCATCGTCGCCATCGCCGCGCGGGGGCTTTTGCCTGCAGGGACGGTGAGCCTCAGCCTCGCCGACCTGCGTCGGCATCCGCTTGTATTCCGTGAAAAGGGCTCGCGCACACGGCAAGGGCTTGAGCAGGAGGCGCGGCGGCAAGGGATCCGCCTGACCCCCGCGATCGAGGTCGAGGGGCGCGAGGCGATGCGCGAGGTGGTGGCCTCGGGGGCGGGGATCGGCTTCGTGTCGGAAGCCGAGCAGGGCTATGATCCAAGGATCGAGCGGGTGCTTCTGTCGGGCGTCAGTCTCAGCATGACCGAGACCGTCGTGCATCTCTCGATGCGTCGCGAACTTCCGGTGATCCGCGCCTTCATGGCCGAGATCGCGGCGGGATAGTCAGTGGCCCGCAATCTTGCCGATTGACAGGGGATCAACGATCAAGGTCCACTTCGAATAGGCAGTACCTAAAGGGAGTCCACGATGACAGACCCACAATTGCCGATCACAAATGTTTACGCCTTTCCTCGCCTTTGGGATACGATTTGTGCCGCATGGGGCGGCGAGGTATTCTTCGCGGATCTCGCTGACGAGATAGGTGGCCCAGTTCTTGAGTTGGCGGTCGGAACCGGCAGATTGCTGGCCGAAGTCGCTAGGCGAGGGCATAAATGTGCCGGTCTCGATTTGTCTCCCGACATGATCGACTATTGCCGAAAGAGGCTACCCAAGCAGCAGTTCGTCGTGGGCGATATGCTTGAATTTGATCTTGGCAAAAAATTCAGAACGATCTTTATCGGCAACAACTCGATCCAGTCTCTGGACAGTTCGGAAAAATGGTCTCGCTTCCTCGCGAGGGTTTCCTACCATCTCGAATCCGGTGGCGAGTTTGCCTTGTCGATGTCCAATCCGCGCGAAGGTGCGATGAAGGACAGCGAAGGCGAGCCCGAGATCGCGCAGGAGTTTGTCGATCCAGAAACAGGTGTGAACACGACGATCCGGTCGGTCTTTTTCTACGATCCGGCGAGCCTTGTCGGCCGGACAATCTGGACGAACCGCGCACCTGACGGAACAGCACTTCTTCGCTACGAGTTCCGCCTTTGGTATCCAACCCACGAGATGGTTCTAGGGTTTCTTGAGAGCGCTGGTTTCGAGCTTGTCGCCGCCTACGGAACGCATGACCGACAGCCGTTTGGGCCAGATTCGCGATTGCAGGTTTGTAGGTTTCGCAAGTGCTAGGGGCTAGCCCCGCAGTAACGCGATCAGCTCGGCGTGCAACTCCGGGGTTGCGGCGGCGGCCACGCGCGTATCCGATCCCATGCCGAGCGGATTGCCGTCCCAGTCGGTCATCTTGCCGCCCGCCTCTTCGACGAGGAGTGAGACCGGCAGATAGTCATAAGGTTCAAGATCGCAATCGACGACCGCATCAATATGCCCTGCAGCAAGAAGGGCATATGGCCCGCAATCATAACTGAAGCGTCGCTCGCGGCCCGCCGCCATCAGGCGCCCATACACTTCGGGCCAGCCGCGCCAGATCTTTTCGCCTTCGTTGATATAGAGCATCGCACCGCCAAGGTTGGTCCGGCCTGATGTGGAAATGCGGGCGCTGCCAAAGAAGGCGCCCTCGTTACGTGCGGCAGAGTAGATTTCGGAAAGAGCGGGAAGGTTGACGACCGATGCCTGCATCTGACCGTCAATCATCCGCCCGATCAGCATCCCGAAAAGCGGATGCCCCGAGATGAAGCTCCGCGTGCCGTCGATGGGGTCGATGATCCATAGCCCACCACCAGTGCCACCGGTTTCGCCATATTCTTCGCCCAGAATGCCGTCGCCGGGGAATCCCGCAGCGATCAGGGTGCGCAGCTTTTCCTCCACCGCACGGTCGGCCTGTGTCACCGGGCTGTCGTCGGCCTTTGTCTCGATGCTGAGACCTTTGCGAAAATATGAAAGCGCCAGCGGCGTTGCGGCCTTCGCCATTGCGATTGCCGCTGCGCGAACCTGAGCCGGGTTCGGGCTGTTGGCAGGGGGGGCGGGGTCATCCATGTCGGGTCGCAGACCTTGAATCGGAAGGTTTTTGAGTGATTTCTTCAGGTGCATTCCCATTTGCGCACAGAATCACACAAAATTCCACATACTTCTTGATCCGACTCGTTTGACGGTATTAGCTCGACCCAAGATCAGGGGGACCGGGTGACCAAACGCCGAAACGTTCTTTTTGTGGTCATGGACCAGATGCGGGCAGATTTGCTGCACGGCGCATTTGCGAACCACGTCGATCTGCCCAACCTCCGCTCTTTGATGGGCGATGCGGTTTCTTTCCGCCGGCACTATTCGGTGACCAATCCTTGCGGGCCCTCGCGTGCGTCGATCCTCACCGGCAAATACGCGATGAACCATCGCTCGGTGCGCAACGGAACGCCGCTGCCCCACGATACGCCCAATCTGGCGACAGAGGTCCGCAAGGCAGGGTATTTGCCGCAGCTCTGGGGCTATACCGATATCGCAATGGACCCGCGCACCCTCCCGGCGGGCGATCCGATGTTGAAAACCTATGAGCAGGTCATGCCCGGGTTTGTCGAAGCGCTGGAGATGCGGCTTGAGGAAAGCTGGCCCTGGCGGTCGCACCTTGCCGCGAAAGGCTATAATTTCGGCGATGGCTACGAGATCTTCCGCCCCAAGGGCGATCGGGTGGACAGCCCGGCGCTTTACGCCGCCGAAGATAGCGACACCGCTTTCCTGACCGATCGGTTCCTTGCCGATATCCGGTCGCGGCCGGCGGGCTGGTTCGCACATCTAACCTATATCCGGCCGCATCCGCCGCTGGTTGCGCCCGCACCTTTCAACACAATGTACGATCCAGCGAGCCTCCCATCGCCGCGGATCGTGCGGGACCGTGCCTCCCAAGCCGCGTCCCACCCATTCGATGGCCCCCTTCTGGAGCGGAGGACACCGAAGAACCAAGTCATCGGTTTTTCCGACCTTGAAGATACGCCCGAAAATGTCGCCGCGCTTCGCGCGATCTATCTCGCCTTGGCAACCGAGGTCGACCAGCACTTCGGGCGGATCATTTCGTTCCTCAAAGAGACGGGCCAATACGACAACACGCTGATCATTGTCTTGGCCGATCACGGCGAAATGCTGGGCGACCATCACGCCTGGGGTAAGGAGCACTATTACGATGCGGTTTTTCAGACACCGCTGATCATCCGCGATCCGGCGCTCAAGTCGGGGTTTGGTCGAGAGGTTGACGCGCCGACCGAGTCGGTCGATGTCACGCCGACGATCCTTGATCTTCTTGGCCTCGACATTCCCGATACGATGGACGGACGAAGCCTTGTGCCCTTCCTGCGGGGCGAGGCGCCGGAGGATTGGCGCGACTACACCTATTCCGAGCTCGATTATGGCGATCCGGTTGAGCCGACTCTCTGGCAAACGCGCCTGGGGCTCGACTCTGACCTGACAAATTTCGCGATCCTGCGCGGGCGCAGACACACTTTGGTGCATTTCAACGGTGGCCTACCGCCGATTCTTTTCGACCACGAACACGAAGGAGAGGCCCGCAATGTCGCGAATGATCCTGCGGCGTCGCCCATTCTTCTTGAAATGACTCAGCGTCTGCTGAACCATAGGCTAACACATAGCGAAGGGCGTTTTGCCCGCACGATGATCACAGCCGAGGGCGCACGACGCGCACCTCGGGTGCTTTGAAATACCGGCCGCTGCTATCTTGGCCGTGAACTCAAGAGGGCGCAGCCCGGGCGCAACCTTGCTGTTACAATTGCCGGGCAGACTTCCGTGCAAGGGCTTTTGCCTTTGTGGGGCTATCTAAGAGGGGGATGCACGCGCCTATTTGAGCTTTCCAAGCTGGTCAAACCGGCCGGAGCCCTAGGGCTTCAGGACCAAAAGGACGATCACCTGCCGGCCAACGCGCCGACGGTTCGGACCGAAAATCAATAAGACCCGCACTTACAACTCGTCACACGACAGGAGAGACTATGAAACGATATCTATTGTCCGGCGTGGCAATGCTGGTGCTTCCAGCCGCTGCCTATGCCAACTGCCCGGCGGTCACCATGGGAGATTCCATGGGTGTCGCAGCCGGCGCCTTCCCGCAACAGTATGAGCTTTCCGAGTTTGAAGCCGCCGCCGGCTGCTCGATGGAATTCTCGGAGAACCCCGCGATCGGCGATCTGAACGCGCGCATTGCCGGCAACCCGGCGCTGCCGCCGCTGGCCGATCGTCTGCCGTCCGAGCCTTTGGTGGTCGTGCCCTACGACAGCATCGGCCAATACGGCGGCACCTTCGACGCCTTGTCGAACGCCACCGAGGCCGGCACCTCCGACTTCCTCTCGGTGCGCCACGTCAACCTCGTGCGCTATTCGGACGACCTTCAGACCATCGTGCCGAACGTCGCCAAGTCGTGGGAATGGAACGCTGATTACACTCAGCTGACCTTCCACCTGCGTGCCGGTCACAAGTGGTCGGACGGCCAGCCCTTCACCTCGGCTGACGTGAAGTTCTGGTACGACAACCTGATGATGGACACCAACGTCATCGAAAAGGCCAAGGACTATGTCCTCGTCGGCGGCGAGCCGATGACAGTCGATACCCCGGACGAGACAACCGTGGTGTTCAACCTGCCGGCGCCGAAGCCGGGCCTTCTGGCCCACTTCGCCACCTCCTATGCGCAGGGCTTCCAGCCGATGCACTTCCTCGGCCAGTTCCACCCTGCGATCAACGCGGATGCCGATGCTCACGCCCAGTCGATGGGCTTCGAGAACGGCTATGACGCGATCAAGGCCTACTATGGCAGCTCGGACTGGACGGATACGCCCTCGCCGATGCTCAACTCGCCCGACAAGCTCGCGGCCCTGCCGGCCCACGCCGTGCCGACGCTCGAGAGCCATTTCGTGGTGAACGAGACCACCGAAGGCCGCCACTTCGTGGCCAACCCCTACTTCCACATGGTGGATACCTCCGGTCAGCAGCTCCCGTACATCAACGAGATGGACGAGATCTACGCCAACGACCACGAGGTGCGTCTCCTCAAGCTGATCAACGGCGAGGTCGACTACAAGTCGCAATCGCTCGGTCTGCCGGATGCGCCGATCCTGCTCGAGAACCAGGCCTCTGGCGATTACACCGTCCAGATCGCTCCGCGGATCTCGATGCCGACCGTGTCGTTCAACGTCACCCATGAAGACGAAGCCAAGCGCGCCGTCTTTGGTGATGTAAACTTCCGCAAGGCGATGTCGATTGCGATCGACCGCAACGAGATCAACGAAACCGCCTACTTCGGTCAGGGCGTGCCGCGTCAGTACGTCGGCTTCTCGCCGCTGCCGGGCTTTGTTGATCCGAGCTGGGCATCCTATGCCGCCGAATACGATCCCGAAGGCGCCAAAGCCCTTCTGGATGGTGCCGGTGTCGTCGATGCGGATGGTGATGGAATGCGCGACCTGCCGGGCGGCGCCAAGCTCATCATCAACATGCAGTTCGCCCAGCAGGGTCTGCCGGGTCAGGTCGTCGAGCTTATCGCCCAGCAGTGGGCCGAGGTCGGCATCCAGACCACCGTCAAGGAAGTCACGCCCGACGAATACCGTTCGGCGCAGTCGTCCAACCAGCTTGACGTGGGCCTCTGGGAAAAGAGCCAGCCGCTTGCCATCGTTCTTGGCAACAACGAGCTCTGGGTCCCGCCGTTCGAGAACTACTTTGCGCACCGCAGCGGTATGCTCTGGGCCGAGTGGGTCGACAGCAACGGCGCGAGCGGTGTCGAGCCGCCCGATTACGTCAAGGGCCTGATCGCCGACATCAACGCCTTCCAGTCGACCCCGGTCGGCACTCCGGAATCGGATGCCATCGGTGCGCGGATGGTCGAAGCGATGACCTCGAACCTCTTGTTCATCGGCACCGTCCTCTCGTCGGGCCCGATCTATCACCGCAACGCTCTCAAGAACGTTCCGGAGTTCAAGACCGAGTCCTACGAATACTACCGGACCTACCCGTATCTGGGTGCCCAGTGGTATCTCGACGAGTGATCTGACGGGATAAGAACCTTGGCCGGGGCGGCGCAAACCGCCCCGGTCAGACTTAAAAGATGCGACTGACGGGATATCGCCAGCCATGGGGCAATTCATTCAATTCGTGATCACCCGCGCAATGATGGCGCTGATCACCCTGCTGACGGTTTCTCTGATCGTCTTTACGCTCATGGAGCTTGTGCCCGGCACTTGCGCCGAGCGCTATCTCGCCTTCAAGAACACCCAAGGCTCGCAGATCACGATTGCGGATATCGAGGCCGAAGAGCGCCGCCTTGGCCTTGACCGGCCTTTCCCCGAACGCTGGGGCAAGTGGGTCTATAGTGTCTTTGTGCATGGCGAATTTGGCGACAGCTGCATCTTGCGCCTGAATATCAATCAGCTTCTGGCCGACAAATTCTGGATTTCGCTCGGCATCTGCATGGCCGCGCTAATCCTCAGCTATGCCATCGCGGTGCCCATAGGGATCATATCGGCAAGCTCGAAAAGCGCAGTCACCAACAACTCTTTGCGCTTTGTCAGCTATCTTGGCCTTGCCCTCCCCAACTTCCTTCTGGCGCTGATCATCATGTTGATCGCCACGGTTTATTTCGGAGAGAGTTTGACGGGCCTCTATTCCAAGGAGCTGCGCGACGCGCCGTGGAACCTTGCCAAGTTCAAGGACTTCATGAGCCACGCTTGGCTTCCGGTTTTCATCCTTGGCTGGTCGGCCACCGCCTTCGCGCTTCAGACCGTACGGGCCTTGATGCTCGACGAGATCGGCAAGCTCTATGTCACCGCCGCATCGGCACGCGGGGTCTCGGGCACGCGGCTTTTGTGGCGCTATCCGGCCAAGCATTCACTCGGACCGGTGATCAATTCACTCGGTTTCGACCTCAACCGCATTTTTAACGAATTGCCGATCGTCGCCCTGATCCTGACGCTGACCGAGGCGGGTGCGCTTCTCTTTGAATCGCTCGCCCGTTCCAACGACCAGCAGCTCGCGGGCGCGATTATTTTCCTTCTGACTGCCAGCATCGTCGCGTTGAATTTCGCGACCGACATCCTTCTGGCGCTGATTGATCCGCGTGTGCGCCGCGGGATGATGGGGTAGGCCTATGTTCTGGAGAAAGAAAGCAACCGCCGGCGTCGATCAGGCTGCCAAAGAGGCCTACTTCACCGCCTCCCAAGGGCAGCTCATCTGGTCGCGCTTCCAGTCCAACCGCACCGCGATGATCGCGGGCTGGGCGCTTGTCCTGATGATCGTCATGGGCCTCTTCGCGCCGTTCCTCTCGCCCTATGACCCGACCATCGCGGGTCGTGATGATCAGTATGAAAACGGCGCCCCGCAACTACCGAAGTTCTGGGATGAAAACGGCTTTTCATGGCGCCCGTTTATCTACGCCACCGAGCGGGAGCGGTCGATCGCCACCAACTTCCGCTGGGTCATCACCGAGAACCGCGACGAGCGGCTCTATATGACCTTCTTCACCCGCGACTGGGACTACAAGCTCTTCCATCTCGACTATGATCTGCCCGGCGATGCCTTCGACATCGACGTGGCGCTGATCTCGTCAGATATCCACCTCTTCGGCGTCGAGGGAGGGAAGATCCACCTCTTCGGCACCGATGCGAGCGGCAAGGATATCTTCAGCCGGACGCTGCACGCGATCTGGACCTCGCTTGCGGTGGGCACGCTTGGTGTTCTGATTTCCTTTGTCCTTGCACTTATCATAGGAGGGGTGGCCGGCTATTTCGGCGGCTGGATCGACAGCGTCTTGCAGATGATCACCGATGCGATCCGAACCGTGCCATCCATCCCGCTTTTCATGGCGCTCGCGGCCTTCATGCCTGATACGTGGAGTTCGGAGACGCGGTTCTTCTTCATCTCGATCATCCTTGGCCTAATTGGGTGGCCGACGCTGGCGCGGAGGATCAGAACCCATCTTCTGACCGAGCGGACGCAGGAATATGTGCTGGCCGCCGAGCTCTGCGGGGCCAAGCCCGGACATATCATCCGGCGGCACCTGCTGCCCTCGTTCACGAGCTACATCATCGTCGATTTGATGATTTCCTTCCCCTACATGGTCCGGTCGGAAACGGCGCTGTCGTTCATCGGCCTTGGCCTGAAGGATCCGGTCAACTCTCTGGGGGCGCTCATGCAGAACGTCTCCAAGGCCGACGTCCTTCTGAACTACCAGTGGTATTTCATTCCGGTGATCTTCTTCATCGCCCTCGTTCTGGCCTTCGTCTT
>RFZI01000006.1 GCA_009920775.1 Paracoccaceae bacterium
CACGTCTCATGTAAATGTAGCAGGCTATGCTTACCCGACGCAGACCGGCTACGGCTCGGCAAACTTCAAATTGCAGCTAGACAAGACAACCCATGCGTGAAATGCATTAAAGGCAATTTCACCAACTCACAGTCTTGTGTCGCATGATAGGACAGGCAATTGGCTCGTCCAATTACAAGTCTGACAGGATATGTTCGAAAGATCTCTCTAGTGCGCGAAAGCCACAAGAGTAGACAAATCCTTTTTCGAGGGCACTCAAAAGCAAGCTACGAGGCCCTGCCTTCGGTTTTTCGAACAAAGAACCATAGAAGCGCCGAGCACCTAATGCTAAGGCAGATCATCGCCGAACACCCCGGCGAATTTGCGAATGACCTTACGACTTTTGACAAATTGGTTCGCGCCCAACACTATGGATTGCCCACAAGGCTTTTGGACGTGACAACCAATCCGCTCGTAGCGCTCTTTTTTGCCTGCAACACTAATCCAAGTGACAACGGAAAAGTATTATTGATTACGCCAGATATTGAGAAACAAAAGTATTTTGATAGCGATTCAGTATCACTATTATCGAATCTAGCGTTCCTAACCCGCGGCCAAAAAGAAGAGCTCTTTGAGGCAGCAAAGAAGATAAAGCTCAGCTCTCCCAAACTCCGGGCCGAAGCATTCTGTCAAGAGCTGATTGTCGATCGGCTGGCTCAAACCGTCAAAATGGAGAAACCCTACTTTCGACTAGAAGTAGACCCTTTTGATCTTGCATACGTCGTTTCGGTTACTCCTCGCAAGATTCACGCGAGGATCAAGGCTCAAGAAGGTGCCTTCCTCCTGTTCGGAATAACCGAAAAAGAGAGTGGGAATCACATGAGCCACATGAAAGTAGAGCAAATCGAAATAAAATCGACCTCAAAGGCAAAGATTATCGAAGAGCTTGAGACGATTGGAATAAGCCAGAAATCTCTCTTCCCCGAAATCTCAAGTGCCGCAGATCAAATAAAAAGAAGGTATTCCTAACTATCCATCTTCAACGCCGAGATAAACGCTTCCTGCGGGATCTCGACTTTGCCGAACTGGCGCATCTTCTTCTTGCCGGCTTTCTGCTTGTCCAAGAGCTTGCGTTTCCGCGTCGCGTCGCCGCCATAGCATTTCGCCGTCACGTCCTTGCGGAGCGCCGATAGGGTCTCGCGGGCGATGACCTTGCCGCCAATCGCCGCCTGGATCGGGATCTTGAACATATGGCGGGGGATCAGGTCTTTGAGCTTCTCGACCATCGCGCGGCCGCGCATCTCGGCGCGTTCGCGGTGGACCATCATCGACAGCGCGTCCACCGGCTCGTCGTTCACGAGGATCGACATTTTCACGAGGTTGTCCTCGCGGTAGCCGGTGAGTTGGTAATCAAACGAGGCATAGCCTTTGGTCACCGATTTCAGCCGGTCGTAGAAATCGAAGACCACCTCGTTCAGCGGCAGGTCATAAACGACCATCGCGCGCGAGCCGGCGTAGGTCAGGTCAAGCTGGATGCCGCGGCGATCCTGGCAGAGCTTGAGCACATCGCCGAGGTATTCGTCGGGGACGAGGATGGTCGCCTTGATGCGCGGCTCTTCGATGTGGCTCACATAGGTGAGGTCGGGCATATCGGCGGGGTTGTGCAATTCGCGCAGCTCGCCGTCTTTCATGTAGAGATGATAGACGACCGAGGGCGCGGTGGTGATGAGGTCGATGTCATACTCGCGCTCGAGGCGGTCGCGGATCACCTCGAGGTGCAAAAGCCCGAGAAAGCCGCAGCGGAAGCCGAAGCCCAGCGCCGCCGAGGTTTCCATCTCGTAGGTGAAGGAGGCATCGTTGAGGGCGAGCTTTTCGATGGCGTCGCGCAGGTCGTCGAAATCGTTGGCGTCGACCGGGAAGAGGCCGCAGAACACCACGGGGATCGAGGGTTTGAAGCCCGGCAGCGGCTTTTCGCAGCCCTTTTTCTCGTGGGTGATCGTGTCGCCCACCTTGGTATCGCGGACCTGCTTGATCGAGGCGGTGAAAACGCCGATCTCGCCGGGGCCAAGCTCGGGGATGGCGACCATCTGGGGCTTAAGCACGGCGAGCGTATCGACGCCATAGATCGCGCCCGTCTGCATCATCTTGATGCGGTCGCCCTTGCGGATCACGCCGTCCATCACGCGGATCATGACGACAACGCCGAGATAGCTGTCATACCAGCTATCGACGAGCATGGCCTTCAGGGGCGCGTTGCGGTCGCCCTTGGGGGCAGGCAGGCGGTGGACGATGGCTTCTAGCGTGTCGACGATACCGATGCCCGCCTTGGCCGAGACGCGGATGGCGTTCGAGGCGTCGATGCCGATCACGTCTTCGATCTGCTCGGCCACGCGGTCGCATTCCGAGGCGGGCAGGTCGATCTTGTTGAGGATCGGCACGATCTCGTGGTCGGCGTCGATCGCCTGATAGACGTTGGCAAGGGTCTGGGCCTCGACGCCTTGAGTCGAGTCGACCACCAGAAGCGAGCCTTCGACGGCGCGCATGGAGCGGGAGACTTCATAGGCAAAGTCGACGTGACCGGGGGTGTCGATCAGGTTGAGGACGTATTTCTCGCCGTTCTGGGCGACATAGTCGATCCGCACGGTGTTGGCCTTGATGGTAATGCCGCGCTCGCGCTCGATATCCATCGAGTCGAGGAGCTGGGCCTTCATGTCACGGTCGGCCACCGTTTTGGTTTCCTGGATCAGCCGGTCGGCCAGCGTGGACTTGCCGTGGTCGATATGGGCAACGATCGAGAAATTGCGGATATGGTCGAGTTCGGTCATGGGTATCTGGCTCTGTTTCAGAACGGGTCAATGACCGCGAACGCGCCATTTTGCAAGGGGAATGGCGTTGGTTTGGGCCTTGCGTCGTATGGTTTGGCGGATACCAATGGGCTGGCCAGAGGAAAGGCCCAAACCATGAAGCTGCAAAACCCCGCAACCCCTGCCCCTCACGACGCCGAGGCGCGCCGCGCGATCCGGCCGACGATCTGCTATCCGATCGACTCCCTGCCGATGCCCGACGTTGCGGCGATGCAGGCGGGCCGCAAGGGGGCGGAGAAGATCGGCGAGGTTCTGGTGCCGCCGCGCGATGCGCGGTGTATCGAGGCTCCGGCGGGCAGTTTCTTTCGCATCACCTGCACCGAAGGGGCGCAGGTGGGCGATCTCAATCTCTGGAACGCCGCCGACCTGAAGGAACACTTCTTCTCGGGCAAGACCCGCGCCTTGCACGGCACGCACCTCTCGACCGGCGACAGGCTCTGGTCGCGCTTGCCCTTCATGCGCCCAATGGCGACGATCATTGCCGATACGCTCGACTGGTATGGCTTTGACGCTTTCGGCGGCTCGGTGCATGACGTGATCGGCACGCGCTGCGATCCCTATACGGGGCGGCTCTTGAACGGGACGGACTATCACTATTGCTGCCATTCCAACCTAACGCGGGCCTTGGCCGATTTCGCTGGGCTGACGCTCACTGATGCCGAGCCTTTGGTGCATGACGTCCTCAACGTCTTCATGTGCACAGGCTTTACCGCTGACACGCATCAGTATTTCATGAAGGCAAGCCCGGTGCGGCCGGGCGATTATCTCGAGTTCATGGCCGAGATTGATCTGGTCGTCGGCCTCTCCGCCTGCCCCGGCGGCGATTGCGGGGACGAGCATACGTCTGACAAGGCCTCCTGCCATCCCCTGTTGATCGAGGTGTTCCAGAACCCCGCCTTTGCCCATGAGGTGCCGCCGGTCAATGCATATGACCGCAGCCACGGGCGCTAGCGGCTGAGGCGGTCGCCCAGTTTCACCAGCATATCGCAGCAAAGCGCAAGCTGGTCGCGGGAAAGGAATTCGTCGGGTTTGTGCGCCTGACGGATCGAACCGGGGCCACAGACGACAACGTGGCTTCCGAGCGCCTGAAAGAGGCCCGCCTCGGTGCCGAAAGGCACGGTTTCGGCGCTGTTGGCGCCGGTGAGTTCGGCCACAAGCTCGCGGGCGGCGTTGTGTTCCATCGGCTCAAGGCCCGCGACCTCGCCAATCGCCGTTGTGCTGATCGAGGCAGAAGGATGGACGCGGCGCATGGCGGGGAGGAGTTCCTCTTCGCAATAGCGGCCGATCTCGGACTTGACGAAATCGGCATCGGAAACCTGCACGGGGCGCATTTCCCAATCGACCTCGGCCTTACCGACGATGACGTTATGGGCGACCCCGCCCGAGATGCGGCCGATGTTGATCGTCGTATGGGGCGGGTCAAAGCGGCTGGCCGCAGGCGTGCGGGCGACGAGGCCCTCGCGCAGCGACATGAGGCGGCTCACATAGCGCACGGCATATTCGGCGGCATTCACACCCAGATCGGGAGCCGAGCCGTGGCCTTCGAGGCCGGTGAAGCGGGTGGTGTATTCGTAGCAGCCCTTGTGGCCTTCGATGATCTTCATCTCGGTGGGCTCACCGATGATGGCGATATCGGGGACGATGCCGCGGGCCTCGAGGTCTTTCACGAGGTGGCTCGCGCCGAGGCAGCCGGTTTCCTCGTCATGGGTGAAGGCGAAATGCAGCGGACGCTTGAGGGCCGCGGGATCGACGCTTTCGGCCAAGGCCATGGCGGCGGCGATAAAGCCCTTCATGTCGCAAGTGCCGCGCCCGTAGAGGAGGCCCTCGGCCTCGGACAGCGCGAAGGGATCGGTCGTCCAGTCCTGATCCGTGACGGGGACCACATCAGTGTGGCCTGAGAGGAGGACACCGCCCTTCACATCCGGCCCGAGGGTCGCGAAGACATTGGCCTTCTCGCCCGTCTCGTCGCGGGTGATGATGACGCGGGCGCCGAGGGCGGCGAGGCGCTCGGCGAGGTAGTCGATCATCGCGAGGTTGCTGTCGGTCGAGATTGTTGGAAAAGCGATGAGATCGCGGAGGATCTCGACCGAGCGTTCTGTCAGGGCGGCGCTCATCGTCAATCCTTCACGAAGAGCTTGCGCGGGCGGTGGCAGAAGGGCTCGGCCGCGCCGCTTTCGCGGATCAGGATCGGCTCGGTGATCTCGAGGCCCCATGTCGGCTGCCAGATGCCGGGCATGAAGTGGAAGGCCATGCCCGGTTCGAGCACGGTCTCGTCCTCGGAGCGGAGCGAGATGGTGCGCTCGCCCCAGTCGGGCGGGTAGCTCAGGCCGATGGGATAGCCGCAGCGGGCGCCGCGGGTGATGCCCGCCTTTTCCAGAACACCGCCCAGCGCATTGGCGATATCGCAGGCGCGGTTGCCGGCGCGGGCGGCGTCAAGCCCTGCCTCGAGGCCTTCGACCAGCGCCGCTTCGGCGCGGATCATGTCGTCAGGGGGCGTGCCGAGAAAAACGGTGCGGCAGAAGGGCGTGTGATAGCGGCGGTAGACGCCTGCCAGCTCGAAAAAGGTGCATTCGCCGCGCTTCAGCGTCTCGCCGTCCCAAGTCAGGTGGGGGGCCGAGGCATCGGCGCCGGAGGGGCACATCGGCACAATCGCGGGATAATCGCCCCAGTGGCCTTCGGCGCCGGTCAGGGCATCGGCATAGATCGAGGCGACAAGTTCGTTCTTCTTCAGGCCCGGCTCGGCGCGGTCGATCGCCCCGTCGATCATCTTTTCCGCGATCCGCGCGGCGCGGCGCATGAAGGCGATCTCCTCGTCAGATTTCACCGCCCGCTGCCAGTTCACAAGGGCGGTGGCGTCGATGATATCGGCACTGGGGAGTTCGGCCAGAAGGGTCGTATAAGCCTTGGCCGAGAAATAGTAGTTCTCCATCTCGACACCGATGCGGGCCTTTTCAAAGCCGAGTTCCTTCAGCAGAGCGGCAAGGTGCTGCATCGGGTGGCGGACGGTCGATTGCACATATTGGTCGCCATAGGGGCGCAGGCTGGCCTCGGAAAGCCATGCCGTGCGGCGTGCGCCGTTGGCGTCCATGTTGCGGCCCCACCAGACGGGCTCGCCCTCCATCCCGAGGATCACGCCTTGGTGGACGTAGAAAGACCAGCCGTCATAGCCGGTGAGCCAAGCCATGTTGGAAGGGTCTTCGACGAACATCACATCGACCCCCGCCTTGGCCATCGCCGCGCGGGTTTTGGCGATGCGGCGGTCGTATTCGCGGGTCGTGAACGCGGGATTGGCGGCAGGCATGTCGGTTTCCCCCTTTGGCGCGCCGCTCCATCTGGTTGACCTCGGGGCAGCTTTGCTTTGTGTTTGGGCCAACTTAACACCGATCCGCGGTTTGTCTGCAAACGGGCGACACTTGGTGGCTCGCAAGCGTCGGGAAATTCAGAAGGAAGAAGAGATGCTCCACAACGACCAACTGGAAAAATGGGATCGGGAGAATTTCTTTCACCCTTCGACGCATCTGGCCGAGTTCGCCCGCGGGAACCTGCCGCAGCGGGTGATCCGCACCGCTTCGGGCGTATTCATCGAGGATCGGGACGGGCGGAAACTGCTCGACGCTTTTGCGGGGCTTTATTGCGTGAACGTGGGCTATGGCCGCCAAGAGATCGCCGAGGCGATTGCCGAGCAGGCCCGCGAGCTGGCCTATTATCACGCCTATGCGGGGCATGGGTCGGAGGCCTCGATCACGCTGGCCAAAATGGTTCTCGACCGTGCGCCGGATCATATGTCGAAGGTCTATTTCGGGCTGGGCGGGTCGGACGCGAACGAGACCAACGTCAAATTGATCTGGTATTACAACAACATCCTCGGACGGCCCGAGAAGAAGAAGATCATCTCGCGCTGGCGCGGCTATCATGGGTCGGGGCTTGTGACCGGATCGCTCACCGGCCTTGAGCTTTTCCACAAGAAATTCGATCTGCCGCTGAGCCAAGTCGTCCATACCGAGGCCGCCTATTACCTGCGCCGCGCCGATCGCGGGATGAGCGAAGAGGCCTATGTGGCGCATCTCGTGGCCGAGCTCGAGGCGCTCATCGCCCGCGAAGGGGCCGATACCATCGCCGCTTTCATCGGCGAGCCGGTGATGGGCACGGGCGGGATCGTGCCGCCGCCTGCGGGCTATTGGCCGGCGATCCAGAAGGTTCTCGACAAGCATGACATCCTGCTTGTGGCCGACGAGGTGGTGACGGGCTTTGGTCGGACGGGCTCGATGTTTGGCTCCGATCACTGCGGGATGCGCCCCGATATCATCACCATCGCCAAGGGCCTCACCTCGGCCTATGCGCCGCTGTCGGGGTCGATCATTTCCGACAAGGTCTGGAAGGTTCTGGAGCAGGGCACCGACGAGAACGGCCCCATCGGCCACGGCTGGACCTATTCGGCGCATCCCATCGGGGCGGCGGCGGGGGTTGCAAACCTGAGGCTCATCGACGATCTGAACCTGCTCGCCAATGTGCGCGAGACCGGCGCCTATTTCCGCGCGGCGATGGCCGATGCCTTGGCGGATCATCCGCAGGTGGGCGAGGTGCGCGGCGAGGGGATGCTTTGCGCGGTCGAGTTCATGGAGGACAAGGCGGCGGGCCGCTTCTATGAGCCTGCGGGCAAGGTCGGGCCCAAACTTGCAGCGCATATGCTGGAAAGCGGCGTCATCGCGCGGGCCATGCCGCAGGGCGATATCCTCGGCTTTGCCCCGCCCTTCTGCCTGACGCGGGCGGAAGCCGATCAGGTGGTCGGTGCGACAGCCGCAGCGGTGAAGGCTGTTTTGGGCTAGATCGGCAGGCTCAGGCCGACTTTCGTCCGCTCCATCGAGACCGATGTCCGAAATCTTCGGACATTGGAATCCTCGAAGAACAGCCGGTGGGTCAAAGCCTCGAAATCCTGCATATCCTTGGCGGTGCAGATCAGGATGAAGTCGGCCTCGCCCGTCACATAATAGCATTGCTGCACCTGCGGCTCGCCGCGCACGCGCTTGCGGAAGGCGTCGAGCTGGACCAGCGACTCGCGCTCAAGCTCGACCAGCACAACAAAGGTCATCTTGGTATCAAAGCCGGCCGGATTGAGCACGGCGATCTCTTTTTCGATCAACTGCGCGTCGCGCAGCTTCTTGACCCGCCGCTGGACGGAAGGGACCGAGAGGGCGCAGAGCTCGGCCAGTTGTTCAAGGCCAATGCGGCAATCTTCCTGCAGCTGGCGCAGGATAATCATATCGGCCTTGTCGAGAGGGGGCATTTCGAGTTTTCCGATCAACATTTATGGGTTTCGCGCAAGATATTCTCGTAAATAGCCCAAACTAAGAGAAAACAAAGCCAAATTTCCGTGCCAAGCTGATGAGAACCGCTCGCGGGCCTGCCAGCCCATTCGGATGAATTGGAGTGGAGACTGGGGAACTGAATTGAAGCTCGTCACCAACCCTTTCCGCGGCGGATCCGAGCCGCTCCATCCCGAGGCCCCCTACCCTTCGGTCGCGGCGCAGCGGGTGGCGGACCTTCTGGGCCAGTGCCCAGTGCATATGGAAACCCCGCTCTGCGCCGCGCCTGATCTGGCGGAGGCGGCGGGCGTGGCCGGTCTCTGGATCAAGGACGAGCGCGGACGGATGGGGCTTGGCAGCTTCAAGGCGCTGGGGGCGGCCTATGTGATCGCCCGCCATGCGGCCGATAAAGGGGCAAAGCCCGGACGCGCGACCCTTAAGGGCGAGACCTATGTAACCGCCTCGGCGGGCAATCACGGGATGTCTGTCGCGGCAGGGGCGCGGCTCTTCAGGGCGAAATCGGTGGTCTATATCGCCGAAACGGTGCCCGAGGTTTTCGCCGTGCGGCTCGCCGCCAAGGGCGCCGAGGTGCGGCGCGAGGGGGTGGATTATGCGGCCTCGATGGTTGCCGCGCAGAAGGCGGCCAAGGACGAGGGGCTATCGCTGCTCTCCGACAGTTCGTGGGCAGGCTATACCGAGCTGCCGCACATCCTGATGGAAGGCTATCTGCAGATGGCCGCCGAGGCGGTGAAGCGGTTTTCGGGGGTCCCGACGCATATTTTTCTGCAAGCAGGCGTTGGCGGGCTGGCCGGTGCCGTGGCCGCCTATGCCCGCACGGTCTGGGGCAAGGCGCCCAAGATCATCGTCGTCGAACCAGAGGCGGCGGCGGGGTTGCAGGCCTCGATCGAGGCGGGGCATTCGGTGGTGGCCGCCGGCCCTGACAGCATCATGGGGCGGCTCGATTGCAAGGAGCCGTCACTCATCGCCCTGAACGGATTGGCGCGGGACGCCGACCTGTTCCTCACGCTCTCGGACGCGCAGGTGGAGGCGCAGCTCGGGGCGCTGAGGGACGCGGGCTTTGCCACGACCGCTTCGGGCGGTGCGGGGGTAGCCGCGGTGCTTGACCCGCAGGCGCGGGCGGCCGTGGGCCTCGGGCCCGAAGCGCGGATTCTCACCTTCCTGTCGGAGATGCCGGAATGACGCCTGCACGCGGGTTCGAGCGCAGCGAATACGAAGGGCGCGTGGCGCGGGCGCAGGCGCGGATGGCGCAAGCCGGGATCGAGGCGCTTCTCCTCACCACCGAGCCGGAAGTGCGCTATTTCACTGGCTACCTCACGCGGTTCTGGGAAAGCCCGACGCGGCCGTGGTTTCTTCTTGTCCCTGCCTCGGGCGCGCCGATTGCGGTGATCCCTTCCATCGGGGCCGAGCTGATGGTGCAGACGTGGGTGGAGGATATCCGCACCTGGCGGGCGCCGGATCTTGAGGACGATGGCGTGAGCCTTCTGGCCGAAACGATCCGCGAGATCGTGGGCGAGGGCGGGATCGTCGGCCTGCCGGACGGGCACGAGACGCATCTGCGAATGCCGCTGGCCGATTATACACGGCTGGGCAAAGCGATAGGCCAAAGGCGGCTCGGGTCGGATCAGGGCATCCTGCGGGCGCTTCGCATGGTGAAATCGCCTGCCGAGGTTGAAAAAATCCGCTATGCCTGCGGGATCGGCGGGCGGGCCTATGCGCGAGTGCCGGAGATCGCCCGCGAGGGCGCGCCCCTCGACGAGATTTTCCGCCGCTTCCAGATGCTGTGCCTCGAGGAAGGGGCCGACTGGGTGCCTTACGTCGCGGGTGGCGCGGATCAGGGCGGCTATGGCGACGTGATCAGCCCCGCACGGCCTGTGCCCCTCAGACGGGGCGATGTCTTGATGCTCGATACCGGCCTCGTCTGGGATGGGTATTTCTGTGATTTTGACCGGAACTGGTCGATCGGCCCCGCGAGCGATGCGGTCAAGGCGGCCCATGCGGCGCTGATCGCCTCCGCCGAGGCGGGTTTCGCGGCGGCCAAGCCGGGGGCGCTGGCTTCGGACATTTACGAGGCGATGAACGCGCCCTTGATGAAGGCGGGCGGCGGCACGGATGCGGGGCGGATCGGGCATGGCTTGGGGATGTCGCTGACCGAGTGGCCCTCGCTCATCCCGACCGACCATACGCCGATCGAGGCGGGGATGGTCTTGACGCTGGAGCCGGGGATCTCCGTGGGCAGCCGTATCATCGTCCACGAAGAGAATATCCTTGTGACCGAGACAGGGGCCGAGTGGCTCACCACGCCTGCCCCCGCCGCGATACCGGAGATATAAGCGATGCGCCTGCCCTATGAGGTTGATGCCGACGATCCAATGTCCCCACCGATGGGGATTATCGTCCTGCAAACCGACGAAACCATCGAGCCGGAATTTGGCCGCTATTTCGCGGATCACCCGAGCCCGCTCTACGTCAGCCGCGTGCCAAGCGGGCTTGAGGTCACAACCCATACGCTCTCGGACATGGCCGATGAGCTGAGCCGCGCGGCGAGCCTTTTGCCGGGGCCGCGGGACTATGCGGTTGTGGGCTATGGCTGCACCTCCGGCTCGGCGGTGATCGGGCCTGCCGAGGTCGAGCGGCTCGTCAAGGCGGGCTGCAGGGCCAAGGCCGTGACCAACCCGCTGACCGCCGCGGTCGCCGCCTGCCGCGACAAGGGCATCTCGCGGCTGGCGCTTCTGTCGCCCTATATCGAGGAGGTGAATATCCCGCTGATCGAGGCTTTTGCCGCCGAGGGGATCGAGTTCGCCGCTGTGGCAACGTTCGACGAGGCGGTGGAAGAGCGGGTGGTGCGGATCTCGCACAAATCGGTGGTCGAGGCGGCCTGCAAGGTAGGCGCGGACAAGAGAATCGAGGGGATATTCATGAGTTGCACGAACCTCAGAACATACGACGCAATAAGCGAAGTCGCCTCAAGATTGCAGCGCCCTGCCCTCTCGAGCAACCAAGCCATGGCATGGCACATGCGGCAACTGTCGGGAGTCGGGCGCTAACAAGAACATCCGGCTTCCCTTGCGTCAAATAAAGGGAAAACGACTGGAAAAACCGGGTTGCACCTAAGGCACTGAGCACTTTTAATAGTTTCGATACGCGCAAAGGGCTCTGCCTGCCTGACCAGCGCCAAGACAAAAAAGGGGGAGGACTGTGGCCAAAAGTTCCGGCGGAAACGCCTTCGTGGAATTCCAGCACGTCCAGAAAAGCTACGACGGCGAAACGCTTGTCGTGAAAGACCTCAACCTCTCGATGCCGAAGGGCGAGTTTCTGACGATGCTCGGGCCGTCAGGTTCGGGCAAGACGACTTGCCTGATGATGCTGGCCGGTTTCGAGACCGCCACGCATGGCGAGATCATGCTTGACGGCCAGCCGATCAACAACATCCCGCCGCACAAGCGCGGGATCGGCATGGTGTTTCAGAACTACGCACTTTTCCCGCATATGACTGTGGCCGAGAACCTCGCATTCCCGCTCGAAGTGCGGAAGATGGGCAAATCGGAGCGCGAAGAGAAGGTCAAGCGGGCGCTCGACATGGTGCAGATGGGCGCCTTTGGCGGCCGCCGTCCGGCGCAGCTTTCGGGCGGCCAACAGCAGCGGATCGCCTTGGCCCGTGCGCTCGTGTTCCAGCCCGAACTGGTGCTGATGGACGAGCCCTTGGGCGCGCTCGACAAGCAGCTGCGCGAGCATATGCAGTTTGAAATCACCCGTCTGGCCCATGACCTCGGTATCACGGTGGTCTATGTGACCCACGACCAGACCGAGGCGCTGACCATGTCGGATCGCGTGGCCGTGTTCAACGACGGGCGCATCCAGCAGCTGGCCCCGCCCGACGAGCTTTACGAAAAGCCGCAAAACAGCTTCGTCGCCCAGTTCATCGGTGAAAACAACACCTTGGAAGGTGTGATCAAGTCGATCGACGGCGACAAATGCGTGGTCAAGCTCGACAGCGGCGACGAGATTGACGCGCGGCCTGTCAACGTGACCAAGGCTGGCGAGCGCACCAAGGTGTCGATCCGGCCCGAGCGGGTCGAGTTCAACAAATCCCGCCTGCAGAAGGGCGCCCATACGCTCAAGGCCGAGGTGGCCGAGTTCATCTATATGGGCGATATTTTCCGGTTCCGCCTCAAGGTGGCCGGGAACAACGATTTCATCGTCAAGACACGCAACGCTCCTGATGCGGTCCGGCTCACACCGGGCTCGCAGATCGAGATCGGCTGGCTTGCCGAGGATTGCCGCGCGCTGGACGCCCCTGCTTGCGACGAGCGCGCTCGTCATCACTTCGGGCTCTGCCTTTGCCGAGAGCATGACGCTCGTCAGCTGGGGCGGTGCCTATCAGGCCAGCCAGACCAAGGCCTATTCGGATCCGTACACTGCCGCGAACCCCGGCATCACCATCATCTGGGACGAAAGCTCGGCTGAAGCCGTGGCCAAGCTCCGCGCGATGAACGAAGCCGGCAACATCACCTGGGATCTCGTGGACGTGGAAGGCGCTGACTCGATCCGCCTCTGCGACGAGGGCCTGGCGATGGAGATCGACCACGACTCGATGCTCGCCGCCGCTCCGGATGGCACCTCGGCTTCCGACGACTTCGGCGACTCGATCGTTTCGGACTGCTTCATTCCGCAGATCGTGTTCTCGACCACCGTCGGCTATCGCCTCGACATGGTTGGCGACACCCCGCCGACCTCGATCTGTTCGCTGTTCGACCTCGACGCCTATCCGGGCAAACGCGCGCTCAACAAGCGCCCGCTCGCCAACGTGGAATGGGCGCTTCTCTGCGACGGCGTGCCGAAGGACGAGATCTATGACGTTCTGGCCACCTCGGAAGGCCAAGACCGTGCTCTCGCCAAGCTCGACACCATCAAAGACAGCGTGATCTGGTGGTCGGCTGCTGCCGAAACCCCGCAGCTTCTGGCTGACGGCGAGATCGTCATGGGCTCGACCTACAACGGCCGTCTGTTCTCGGCCATCGCCGAGCAGAACCAGCCGATCGGTATGCTCTGGGATGCGCAGATGCTCGACTTCGACGGCTGGATCGTTCCTGCCGGTCTGCCGGAAGATCGTCTGGCCCGCGTGATGGACTTCCTGAACTTTGCCACCGACACCCAGCGTCTGGCGGATCAGGCGGCCTACATCTCCTACGGCCCGGCCCGTGCCTCTTCGGCTCCGCTCGTCGGCAACCACGCCGAGCTGGGTATTCCGATGGCGCCGCATATGCCGACCGACCCGGCCAATGCGCAGAACGTCTTCGTGACCCAGTACGAGTTCTGGGCTGACTATCGCGACGACATCGACGCGAAGTTCCAGGCTTGGCTCGCCAAGTAATCGACTGACAATCAAGGGGAAGGGCCGGCTGGCCCTTCCCTACCCTCTAGAAAGACCACGCGGGGAGAGACAATGAGCGAGACGACCCAATCCGGGCCCATGCTTTCGGCCGACGGCGTTCCGCTGAAAACCAGCCTCGCCCGCGCCCTGCGCCGCCAGAAGATCCGCGCGCTTTTGCTGATCTCGCCGCTTCTGGCCTTTGTTCTGATTACCTTCATCATCCCGATCGCCTCGATGCTGTTTAGGTCGGTCGGGGTGCTCTATCTCGATATGTATCGGGCGGTTGAAGCGAAGGCGCATACGCGCCTCGGCTCCCGCCTTAATTATGAACAGTCCGGCATCTCGTCGCTCTTCCGCACCTCGGGCCGCAAACTTGAGGACGTGGGCGAGGATTTCGAGGATTTCTTCAAAGATGCCGACAGCGGGATGGTCAAAGGGCCGTTCTGGCATGGGCTGATGCAGGGCGAAGGGGGCGAGGATCTTCTCAATGATCGCCTTGGCCTTCTGACCGACCTCACCTCGCTCGAAGCCTCTAGCGATCTCGGCTTTACCCTGTCGGGCGAAACCGCAGCGCTTCTGCCTTGGGCCGCCCGTGCCTATGCCGACTGGGCGCTTTTCACCGCCATCGTCGACGAAGACGATGTGTCGAAGAAGAAGCCTTGGGCCGGTGTCTATGCTGCGCTGGCGCTTGATCTGGCCGATCCGGCAACGCAAAGCGCCGTGGCCGCCTATAGCGGCAGCGGTGCGGCAGAGCTTCAGGCCGCCGTGGCCAATATCGCCGATATGCCGGCAACCGAGTTCCGCGCCTATTTCGAAGATATCGACGACAAGTGGGTGTCTGGCGAGACCTGGGCGCTGCTCAAGGTGTTCGGCTCGCAATACACCTCGGGCTATTTCCTGAATGCGGTCGATATGAAGTTGACGCCCGATGGCATCGAGCAGCGGCCCGACAACGAGCGGCTCTATCTCAAGCTCTTCAACCGCACGCTCATCATGTCGATGATCATCACCGTCAGCTGCATCCTCTTGGGCTATCCGGTGGCCTGGCTTCTGGCCAACCTGCCGATGAGGTCGGCCAACGTGTTGATGATCCTCGTCCTCCTACCCTTCTGGACCTCACTACTGGTGCGAACCTCGGCGTGGAAGGTGCTGCTGCAACAGCAGGGGGTGATCAACGATATCTTCGTCTGGCTTGGCTTTGTGGCCGATGACGCCCGCTTGGTAATGATGAACAATTCCACCGGCACGATCATTGCGATGACGCATATTCTTTTGCCCTTCATGATCCTGCCGCTCTACTCGGTGATGAAGACCATCCCGCCCAGCTATCTGCGGGCCGCCAAGAGCCTTGGCGCGACCAACTGGACCGCCTTCTGGCGGGTCTATTTCCCGCAATCGGTTCCGGGGATTGGCGCGGGCTCGATCCTCGTGTTCATCCTTGCCATCGGCTATTACATCACGCCCGAGATCGTCGGCGGCACCGATGGTGTCTTTATCTCGAACCGGATCGCCTATCATATCTCGTCCTCTCTCAACTGGGGCCTCGCGGCCGCTCTGGGGACGATCCTTCTCGCAGTCGTCATGCTGCTTTACTGGCTCTACGACCGGATCGTGGGCATCGACAACGTGAAGCTGGGGGGCTGAGATCATGGCAAGCACGACGCAGGAATTCCGCCCGCCCTTCGCCACCTTCACCGCGCCTCTCTCGGCGCTTCTGGCCGCCCTCTTCGGCTTTGTCGTCGGCAATGCCTATGGCGAGCCGTGGATCGGGTTTGTCATGGGCGGCGTTCTCGGCGCGATCATCGCCTTTGCCATCGACAAGCTGCCCTTTGGCCGGACCCAGAGCCGCCTTGGCACCATCGTCATCCTCGGCCTTGCCGGACTGATGACCGGTAGCGCCGGCGGTGTTGTTTCGGGCGTTCTGATCGGCGCGGTGCTCAGCTGGTTCATCTACTGGCTCGACCGCGGCGAATATCGCAAGAACGTGCCGCTCTATTATACTGCGGGCCAGACGCTTTGGCACAACGCCTTCATGCTGATCTGCGGGCTGATCTTCTTCTTCCTGATCGCGCCGCTCCTGCCGGTCATGTGGCTGAGCTTCAATGCGCAGGATTTCTTCACCTTCACGCCCGAGATGCTGAATTTCGAGGCCGCGGGCTATTCGCTCAAGCATTACCGCAATTTCCTCACCACCGAGGAATGGATGATCCCGCTGAAGAACTCGCTCATCATCGCCCCGATTGCGACGGTGATCTCGGTGAGCCTCGGAACGCTCGCGGCGATCGGTCTGAGCCAGAGCCATGTGCCCGCACGGCGGGCGATCATGGCGATCCTGATCTCGCCGATGATCGTGCCGCTCATCATCTCGGCCACGGGGATGTTCTTCTTCTATGCGCCCTTGGGCAACTGGATCGAGCTGAACCTCGGGCTGAGCCAGACCTTCGTGGGCTACGTCAAGGTGATCCTCGCGCACGCGGTTCTGGGCGTGCCCTTCGTCATCATCACGGTGACGGCGACGCTTGTGGGTTTTGACAATTCGCTGACCCGCGCTGCCGCCAACATGGGCGCCAATCCGGTGACGACCTTCTTCCGCGTGCAGATGCCGCTGATCCTTCCGGGTGTGATCTCGGGTGGCCTCTTCGCCTTCATCACCTCGTTCGACGAGGTGGTCGTGGTGCTCTTCGTCGGCTCGGCGCGGCAGCAGACCCTGCCGTGGCAGATGTTCACGGGCCTGCGCGAGCAGATCTCGCCCACGATCCTTGCTGCGGCAACGATCCTTGTGGTGATCTCGATCATGCTTCTGACCACGGTCGAGCTTCTGCGCCGCCGGTCCGAGCGGCTCAGGGGCATGTCGCCGGGCTGATCCCTGCGCATTGCCGGAAACGAAACGGGGGGCCAGTGGCCCCCCGATCTTTTTGGCGCTGCGGCCTGCCTATTCGGCCGCTTCGATATAGTCCTCGAGCGGCGGGCAGGTGCAGATCAGGTGACGGTCGCCAAACGGTCAAGCTCGGCCTTGGTCTCCGACTCGGTGGGTTCCACCATCAGCGTGCCGGCCACCGGCCAGCTCATGGTCGGCGCGTGGAAGCCGTTGTCGATCAGGCGTTTGGCGATATCGTCCACCGTAACGCCCGCGCTCTCGGCGAAGGGGCGGGTGTCGAGGATGCACTCATGCGCGACGCGGCCATTGCGGCCCGAATAGGCGATGTCGTAGCCCGCCTCGAGCCGCTTGGCGATGTAGTTGGCATTCAGGATCGCCACCTTCGTCGCCTGTGTGAGGCCCCTGCCCCCCATCATCAGCACATAGGCCCATGAGATCAGCAGGATCGAAGCCGAGCCCCACGGCGCGGCCGAAACGGGGCCTTCGGCGCCGCCGGATTCAGGATGGCCGGGCAGATAGGGCGCGAGGTGCGCCTTGACGCCAATCGGGCCCATGCCGGGGCCGCCGCCGCCGTGCGGGATGGCGAAGGTCTTGTGCAGGTTGAGGTGGCTCACGTCGCCGCCCAGATCGCCGGGACGGGCGAGGCCGACCATGGCGTTCATATTGGCGCCGTCGATATAGACCTGACCGCCGAAGGTATGCGTGATCTCGCAAACCTCGCGGACGGTTTCTTCAAACACGCCGAAGGTCGAGGGATAGGTGATCATGCAAGCCGCAAGGCGATCGCCCGCGGCCTCGGCCTTGGCGCGGAAATCGGCCACGTCGATGTTGCCCTCTTCGGTCGATTTCACCACGACCACCTCCATGCCGCACATCTGGGCCGAGGCGGGGTTGGTGCCGTGGGCCGAGACGGGGATAAGGCAGATCTTGCGCTCGGCATCGCCGCGGGCGCGGTGATAGGCCATGATCGTCAGAAGGCCCGCGTATTCGCCCTGTGCGCCCGAGTTGGGCTGCATCGACATGGCGTCATAGCCGGTGATGGTGCAGAGCTTGGCTGAAAGATCGGTGATCATCTCCTGATAGCCTGCGGCCTGATCGAGCGGCGCGAAGGGGTGCAGGAAGGCGAACTCGGGCCAGGTGATCGGCATCATCTCGACCGCGGCGTTGAGCTTCATGGTGCAGGAACCAAGCGGGATCATGGCGCGATCGAGCGCGAGGTCGCGGTCGGAGAGGCGGCGCATATAGCGCATCATCTCGGTCTCGGCGCGGTTCATGTGGAAGATCGGGTGGGTGAGGTATTCGCTTTGGCGGTGCAGCTCTTCGGGCACGCGATAGCGATGGGTCAGATCGTCGTCCTTGCGATCAATGCCGAAGGCGCGCCAGACGGCCTCGATGGTCGAGCGGCGGGTGCGCTCGTCGAGACTGATACCGACCTTGTTGGCGCCCACCTTTCGCAGGTTGATGCCATTCTCGACCGCAAGCTGCATGACGGCGGCCTGAAGCGGGCCGACCTCGACAGTGATCGTGTCAAAGAAGACCGCCGGCTCGACCTTGAAGCCCGCCTCCTCAAGGCCGCGGGCAAGGCGGACGGTCTTGCGGTGGATCCGCTGGGCGATGGCCTGAAGCCCTTTGGGCCCGTGGAACACGGCATACATCGACGCCATAACGGCCAGAAGCGCTTGCGCGGTGCAGACGTTGGAGGTGGCCTTCTCGCGGCGGATGTGCTGCTCGCGGGTCTGGAGCGAGAGGCGATAGGCGGGGTGGCCGTGGCTATCGACCGAAACGCCGACGATCCGACCCGGCATGGAGCGTTTGTATTCATCTTTGCAGGCGAAATAGGCGGCGTGCGGGCCGCCATATCCAAGCGGAACGCCGAAACGCTGGGTCGAGCCAACAGCGATATCGGCACCCATTGCGCCCGGCTCTTTCAGGAGCGTGAGCGACAGGGGATCGGCCGCGACGATGGCTATGGCCTTGGCGGCGTGGAGCTTGGCGATCACGTCCGAGAAATCGCGGACATGGCCATAGGTGCCGGGATACTGGAAGATCCCGCCGAAGACGGCGTCGGCGTCGATCTCGTCGGGGTTGCCGACGATGACCTCGATGCCCAAAGGCGCGGCGCGGGTCTGGATCACGGCGATGTTCTGGGGGTGGCAATCCTGATCGACGAAGAAGGCCTTGGCCTTCGACTTCGCGACCCGTTGGGCCATGGTCATGGCCTCGGCGGCGGCGGTGGCTTCATCGAGGAGCGAGGCGTTGGCGATCTCGAGGCCGGTGAGGTCGCAGATCATCGTCTGGTAGTTCAGAAGCGCCTCGAGGCGGCCTTGGGAAATCTCGGGCTGATAGGGGGTATAGGCGGTATACCACGCCGGGTTTTCCAGAATGTTGCGCTGGATCGCGGGGGGCGTGACCGTGCCGTAATAGCCCTGACCGATGAGCGAGGTCAGAACCTGGTTCTTCTTGGCAACCTGACCGAGGAAGAATAGAAGCTCGCCCTCCGACTTGGGCTTGCCGAAATCCAATGGCTCGTGCTGGCGCAAGGAGCGCGGCACGGTCTCGTCGATGAGCGCATCGAGGCTTTCGGCGCCAACGACCTTGAGCATCTCGGCCATTTCCTCGGGCGAAGGGCCGATGTGGCGGCGGTTGGCGAAGTCGTAGGGAAGATAGTCGGTCGGTTCAAACGGCATGGTGCCACTCCCAAAGGGATTACGGGGGTGCGGGGGCGATGACCGCCCCCGCCGGAACGTTTCAACAGGCCAGGATCAGCCGATGAAGTCTTTGTAGGCGGCTTCGTCCATCAGATCGTCGAGGACGGAGAGATCTTCGACCTTCATCTTGAAGAACCAGCCGTCGCCCAGCGGGTCTTCGTTCACGAGGCCCGGATTGTCGGCGAGAACGTCATTCACCTCGACCACGGTGCCATCAAGCGGCGCGAGGATGTCGGAGGCGGCCTTGACGCTTTCGATCACGGCAACTTCGTCGTCCTTGGCGACCTCGGTATCGGCCTCGGGCAGATCGACGAAAACGATATCGCCCAGCTGTTCGCTGGCGTGCTCGGTGATGCCGACGACGATCAGATCGCCCTCAACGCGGAGCCATTCGTGTTCTTCGGTATACTTCATTTATGTTTCTCCAGTTGGACTTAGCGTTTGTATCCGGCCGGGCGGAATGGCATGGCCGTTACCACCGCGGGAAGTCTTTTGCCACGGACTTCGCCCCATATTTGGGTGCCTGCGGCGGAATGTTCCGATGCGATATAGCCCATCGACATCGGGCGCCCGATCGAGGGGCCGAAGGCGCCTGAGGTCACGGCGCCAATCGGTTCGCCACCGGTTTCCGAGGCGAAAAGCGGGGTCTCGGCGCGCATGGGGGCGCGGCCTTCGGGCAGAAGGCCGATGCGCAGGCGGGTGGGGCCACCTGCCAGCTCGCCAAGGATACGGGCAGCTCCGGGGAAGCCGCCCTCGCGGTCGCCACCGGCGCGGCGGGCTTTCTGCATGGCCCAGTTGAGCGCGGCCTCAACAGGGGTCGTCGTGGTGTCGAGGTCGGAGCCGTAGAGGCAGAGGCCGGCTTCAAGGCGCAAGGAGTCGCGGGCGCCGAGGCCGATGGGGGCCACGCGATCGTCGGCCAGAAGGGCGCGGGTGAGGGCCACGGCCTGATCGTTGGCCACGGAAATCTCGTAGCCATCCTCGCCAGAATAGCCAGAACGGGAAATCCACAACTCGCCAAAGGCGGAAGGGGCGATGATCACGTCCATGAAGGCCATATCGGCCACGGCGGGGACATGGGCGGCCAGCGCCGCCTCGGCGTCGGGGCCTTGCAGGGCCAGAAGGGCGCGGTCGGTGATCACGTCAATCTCGCAGGCGCCCGAGAGGTGGGCCGCCAGATGCGCGGCGTCTGCCTCTTTGCAAGCGGCGTTGACGACGAGGAATAGGTGATCGCCACGATTGGCGACCATCAGATCGTCGAGGATGCCGCCCTCGTCATTGGTGAAAAGCGCATAACGCTGGCGGCCTTCCTTGAGGCCGAGGATATCGACCGGCACGAGGCTTTCGAGGGCAAGGGCGGCATCGGCGGTAGCGCCCGACTTCGCCCGCAGGATGATCTGGCCCATATGGCTCACATCGAAGAGGCCGGCCTTGGCGCGGGTGTGCAGGTGTTCCTGCATCACGCCCATCGGGTATTGCACGGGCATCTCGTAGCCCGCAAAGGGGACCATTTTGGCGCCCAGTTCGAGGTGCAGGTCGTAAAGCGGGGTGCGCTTCAGGTCGGTCATCATTCCTCCAGTATCACCGGTGGCGCATGACCGTCCGGCATCGTCGCAAGGCTCCGCCTCGCTGTTCGATGCCCCCTCTGTCCTTTCGCCTGAGATCGTTATCCCTTCGGCGTGCGCTGATGCGCCTCTCTCCAGAGTTCTAGGTGTGCGTCGGTCCGTTTGCCTGAGAGTTTACCGGGGCGGTTGCTCCTTCGGCACTGGCGGGTCCAGTTCTCCCGTCGCACCTCTCCGCTTTAGTGGATTCGGCACGCATCCGGCAAGCCCCTTTCGGCATACAGTTGAATACCGTTGCCTACAGAATTGGACTCGCAAATGTGCTAGGATGCGATTACAGATTGCGAAAGTTGAATATGAGCACGGGAGGCTCACAATGCGCGTGACACGTCGGACTTTCATGAAACAGGGCGGCGCGGCCGTCGCGGCGGCGGGCGGGCTTATGCCGGTCTGGGCGCAGGCGAGCGTGACCGTGGGCGGCTATCAGATCGACACGCTGAGCGATGGCAATCTCGTGTTGCCGGGCAACATGGTGATGGGCGATCTGCCGGCCGAGGAAGCGGCGGCGATCCTTGCCCGCTATAACCTCGGGACCGAGCAATTCACCCCCGATTGCAACGTGACCCTTCTGCGCGATGGCGAAAATACGGTCCTCTTCGATGTGGGCGCTGGCGCGAATTTCCAGTCGAGCGCTGGCCGCCTCGGCGAGGCGCTCGACGCGCTCGGCGTGGCGCCCGAGGATGTGACCCATGTGGTCTTTACCCACGCCCACCCTGATCACCTCTGGGGCGTGCTCGACGATTTCGACGAGCCGATCTTCACGAACGCCCGCCATATGATCGGCCTGACCGAGCGCGACTATTGGCTTGATCCCGAGACGGTCAACACCATTCGCCCCGACCGTCAGGCCTTTGCCGCGGGCGCGCTTCGCTATCTCACGGCGATTGAGGGGCAGCTTGAAGTCTTCGACAGCGGCGACGAGATTCTGCCGGGCCTCGTCGGGCTTTTGCAGCCGGGCCACACGCCGGGCCATATGGTGTTCGACATCGCGCAGGGCGATCAGCAGCTGATGATCCTTGGCGACACCATCGGCAACCATCACATCGCTTTTGAACAGCCGCTCTGGCCGTCGGGCTCGGATCAGGACCAATCGACCGGCGCCACCACGCGGGCGGCGCTTCTGAGCCACCTTGCCGACAGCGGCAAGGCGCTGATCGGCTATCACCTGCCCTACCCCGGCATCGGCAAGGCCGAGCGGACCGAGACCGGCTATCGCTTCGCGGCGGTCTGAGGATTCAAGACAGACGAAACGACGATGGCCGCGCTATTGCGCGGCCATTGGCATTCTGGAGAGCTTGCAATGCGCCCAAAGCTCTTCAAGCGCGGTGACGAGGCGATCCACGTCCTCGGCGCTGTGTAGGGGGCCGGGGGTGATCCGCAGGCGCTCGGTGCCTTTGGGCACGGTGGGATAGTTGATCGGCTGGATATAGATTCCGTGCCGGTCCATCAGGATATCCGAGAGGTATTTGCACTTGGCCGCATCGCCCACCATCACGGGAATGATGTGGCTGGGGTTGGCGATATGCGGGATGCCCGCGGCATCGAGGCGGGCGCGGACTTCGGCCACGCGCTCTTTCTGGGCGGTGCGCTCGGCGCTTGAGGCCTTGAGGTGCCGGATCGAGGCGCAGGCGCCCGCGGCCACGGCGGGCGGCAGGGCGGTGGTGAAGATAAACCCGTTTGCGAAGGAGCGGACGAAATCCACCAGATCGGCGCTCGCGGCGATATAGCCGCCGACCACGCCAAAGGCCTTGCCGAGCGTGCCTTCGATCACCGTCACACGGTCCATCAGCCCTTCGCGCTCGGCGATCCCGCCGCCGCGCGGGCCATACATGCCCACGGCGTGAACCTCGTCGAGATAGGTCATCGCGCCATAGCGGTCGGCTAGATCGCAGATCTCGCGGATGGGGGCGATATCGCCGTCCATCGAATAAACGCTTTCAAAGGCGATGAGCTTGGGCTTGTACGCGGGCAGCGCGGCGAGGTGGCGTTCAAGGTCTTCGAGGTCGTTGTGCTTCCAGATGATCCGCTCGGCCTTGGAATGACGGATGCCTTCGATCATCGAGGCGTGGTTGAGCGCGTCCGACAGGATCACGAGGCCGGGGATCTTGGCGCCGAGGGTGCCGAGCGCGGCCCAGTTCGAGACATAGCCCGAGGTGAAGAGAAGGGCTGCTTCCTTGCCGTGCAGATCCGCAAGCTCGCGCTCGAGCAGAACGTGGTGGTGGTTGGTGCCGCTGATGTTGCGGGTGCCCCCTGCCCCGGCGCCCGACTGGTCGATGGCGGCGTGCATGGCGGCGATCACGTCGGGATGTTGGCCCATCCCGAGATAATCGTTCGAGCACCAGATCGTCACTTTCCGCACCGCGTCGCCCACATGGTTGTCGGCGCTGGGGAAGGCCCCTCTGTGCCGTTCGAGATCGGCAAAGACGCGGTAGTTGCCTCCGGCTTTCAGCCGGTCGAGCTCGGTGCGGAAGAACGTCTGATAATCCATGCAGTGGCCTTACTGATCTGCAGCTTCGCGGGCGATGTCGTCGAGCAGAGCTTGCACCTTCTGCATCTCGCCTTCGGGCATGTTCCGGTAGCCGATAACCACCTCGCCCTCGCGCTCGTAGACAAAGATCGCATAGGGGCAGAAGGCGATGTTCATAAAATCGGCTTCCATCACCTCGCGCGAGAGGGAGGCCGAGCAGAACATGAAAATATCGGCGGCGTCAAAGATCACTACGTCGCTGCCCACATCGGCGGCGGTGCGGTTGAGCATCTCGCCCGAATGGCTCACCCAGTCGATCACGAGGCCACGACCGACGATGGCGCTTTCGAGGCTGAAGGTTGCATCATCGAAGCTGCCGTCGAAGGCATAGGTGGTCGCGATGTCGGCGGCGGCCGGCAGCGCGGTTCCAATCATAAGGGCAGTCAGAAAGGCTTTCGTCATGATGGATCCTCCCGTGATCTATCCCGCTTATCCGCGGTTTGTGGCCCCTATACCTTGATCTGGATCAGGCCAAAAAGCGAGACACCCGGCCCTTTTCAGGGCCGGGTGCTGTCAAGTCTTAATTGCTGGCGTGCTGCAGGTAGGCCAAGAGGGCCGCCCTGTCATCCGCCGAGCGAAGCCCCGCGAAGGACATCTTGGTGCCAGACATCGCGCCCTTGGGGTTCTCGAGGAAGGCCGAAAGGGATTCCTCGGTCCAGACCTGGCCGGCGGCGTTGGCGTCATTAAAGACGTTGGAATAGCCGAAGCCTTCGACCGAGCCGATGGTGCGGCCGATCAGACCGTTGAGCTGCGGGCCCGAGCGGTTGACTGCGCCTTCGCCGACCTGGTGGCAAGCACGACACTTCTTGAACACGCCTTCACCGTCTTCGATCAGCGCCATATCGACACCGCCGGTCTCTTCGGCAGCTGCGGCTTCTTCCGAAGTGGCAGGCTCTTCGGCAACCGGAGCAGCCTCGACCGCGCCTTCAGCTGCCGGAGCCGCGCGGACAACGCCGCTGTCGGGGGTCACGTCGAGCATCGAGGCGTGCATGGTGATCTCGACCGCGTCCTTGCAGTTCGTCATGCAGGCTTCCTGCGTGAAGAGCGGGAATTCGGTCTCCATGCGGTCGTCCATGAAGAAGTTATCTTCGTTGCGAAGCCGGACTTCGGTGAAGTTTTCGTTCGACAGAACGAACTCGTCGTCCACCAAATCGTTTACATACATGAGGTAGGCGACGAGGGCGTAGGTCTCGTCATTGCTGAGCGAGGCGGCCTCGCCGAAGGGCATGGCGCGCTGGACATAGTCATAGACGGTCGACAGATAGGGCCAGTAGGAGCCGATCGTCTTGACCGGATCTTTGTGGGTCAACGTCCCGTAGCCGTTCGAGAGAACCGGCCAACGGCCGACGGCTTCGCCGAATTCGCCATGGCACATGGAGCACTTCTCGATAAAGAGCTCCTCACCGGTCAGCACATCACCCGAACCGACCGGAAGGCCGAGGCCATCGGGGCGGATATCGGTATCCCATGCGGCAACCTCTTCGGCCAGCGCTTCGCGACCGAGGCCGTAGCCGCCGGCCATCGACGGCGCGGGGGAGAGTTCGGCGGTCAGGGTGGCGACGGGTGCTGCGGCTTCGGCGGCAGGCGCGGCTTCTTGCGCCATCGCCGGCTGGACGGCAACCATCTCGCGGATCGGCGCGGGGAGGTCGATCACGAACTGGTCGGCAGCGACATAGGCGAGCGCGAGGACAGAGGCGACGCCGGTGCCTGCGGGCACGAAAATCTTAAGAAATTTCAACATTTTCGGCGATCCCTTGTTCGTTAACATACCAGGTGTGGATGGCGTTGTTGTGGTAGATGGAATTCTCGCCACGGATCTCGCGCAGCTGGTTCTTGGTCGGCTGGACATAGCCGGTCGAGTCATGCGCACGGCTCTGCAGAAGGAGCGGTTTGCCGTCCCATTCGAACTCGAAATAGAAGCGGTGCATCGACTTGGTGAAGGACGGACCCGAGATCCGCGCCTGATGCCAGTTCTTGCCGCCATCGAGGGTCACGTCGACACGCGGGATGGTGCCGCGACCCGACCAGGCGAAGCCCGAAACGACGGTCCAGCCTTTGCCGTGGGTGATCGGCGCTTGCGGGCTGGGGGTGGTGATGACCGACTTGGCGTCCATCTCCCAGGTGAAGCGGCGGGCCTGACCGTTGGCCAGAAGGTCGGTGTATTTCGAGGTTTCCTCGCGGTGGTGCCAGGGCTCGTCACCCACTTCGAGGCGGCGCAGCCACTTGATCCACATATTGCCTTCCCAGCCTGGGACGACGAGGCGGAGCGGATAGCCCTGCTCGGGGCGCAGCGCTTCGCCGTTCATCTTCCAGGCAACCAGACAGTCGTCGAGGGCCTTTTCCATCGGGATCGAACGGGTCATGCCCGAGGCATCGGCACCTTCGGCCAAGAGCCACTTGCCGTTCGGCTTGACGCCGGCTTCTTCGAGGAGAAGGCGCAGCGGAACACCGGTATACATGACGTTGTGGATCATGCCGTGGGTGAACTGAACACCGTTCAGCTGAGCACCCGCCCATTCCATGCCCGAGTTGGCGGCGCATTCGAGGAAGTAGACGTGGTTCTCGCGCGGGAAGCGCATGAGGTCTTGCATCGTGAAGACGAGCTGCTTGTCGACGAGACCGTTGATCATCAGACGGTGCTCGGCCGGGTCGATATGGGCCGTGCCGCCGTGGTGACGTTCGAAGCAGACACCGTTGGGGGTGATGATGCCATCTAGCTCGTGGATCGGCGTAAAGTTGATCGACGAGACGTTGTCGGCGGTCAGCCATTCCACGCCGCGGCGCACGACGTGCTTCTCGTGCTCGGACGGGACACCATAGGGGCGGGCATCGACGCCATCGCCGAGGAAGGTCCGCCAAGGCTGAATTTCCGTGATTACTTTTTCAGGAGCAGCCTGTGCGCGGGCCATCGAAGCCCCCGCGATTGCGCCACCAGCTGCCAATGCGCCAGACAAAAAGGATCTGCGCGAGGGCTTGGCGCCCTTGTACAAAGTCGACATGGATTTTCCTTTTGAACTACTTAGGCACCGGCCACCTGAACGGAGGTATTGGGTGTCACAGAGACTGTGCCCAGCTTACGAATGTGGTTTTCGACCACGTCCCAAATCTGCGGACCTTCCGTCCCCTGATTGACGCTTGCCCAGCCCGCAACAACATAAGTCTTTGCAGGATCAAGCTTTTCGCCAGTCTTAAGGAGGGTCAGTTCACTGATACGGCTACCGATCGGCTGATTGATGTCGATGCGGTATCCCATGCCCCCGATGCGAACCATGTCGCCACCCTGCTGATAGTAGGGGTCGGGGTTGAAGAGGTTGTCGGCGACGTCTTCCAAGACGGTGTGGATGAACTCGCCGGTCATCTCGACGCGATAGGCTTCACCATAGGTCATCGAGGTGACGTTCCAGATGTCCTCGCGGGTGATAGCGCTGCCCGGAAGGATCGAGGGGCCCCAGCGGACGCCCGGCGACATGGCGATATCGGCCTCGCGCTCAGACATGAGCGCGTCGCAGATCAGATCGTCCCAGGAGCCGTTGAAGTTGCCGCGACGGAAGAGAAGCGCGTCATCGGCGGTGTGACCGATGACTTCGGAGAGCTGTGCCTCGTAAGGCGCGCGCTCGGCGTCGATCACGGCGGCCACCTCGGCGTCGGGGGTGATGACATCCGAGAAGATCGGGATCAGCTTGTGGCGGAAGCCCATCATGCGGCCGTCGCGCACGTCGAGGTCGACGCGGCTGACGAATTTGCCGTTGGAACCTGAGGCGATGATAATTGTCTCGCCCACCAGAACCGGCTCGGGAAGCGCATCGTGGGTGTGGCCCGAGAGGATCACGTCGATGCCCCGAACGCGGCTTGCCATCTGCTTGTCCACGTCAAAGCCGTTGTGCGACAGGACGACCACAAGCTCGGCCCCCATGCCGCGCACTTCATCGACCATCTCCTGCATCCGCTCGTCGCGGATACCGAAAGAGTATTCCGGGAACATCCAGCGCGGGTTGGCGATCGGGAGGTAGGGGAAAGCCTGACCGATCACGGCAATCTTGACGCCACCACGCTCGAAGAACTTGTAGGGAGCAAAGTCTTCAGTGGGCTCGTTCCATTCGGAGTCGAAAATGTTCTGGCCGAGCGCTGCAAAGGGGAGATCTGCAACGATATCGCGAACACGGTCGCCGCCGAGGGTGAATTCCCAGTGGAAGGTCATGGCGTCGGGCTTGAGCGCGTTCATGACATTGACCATGTCCTGCCCCTCGGAGTGGTAGCAGGTGTAAGAGCCGTGCCAGGTGTCGCCGCCGTCAAGGAGGAGAGCGTCGGGACGTTCGGCGCGGATCGAGTTGATCACGGTCGCAACACGATCAAGGCCACCCATCTTGCCGTAGGTGCGGGCAAGAGCGGTGAAGTCATTGTAGGACAGCGCGTAGTGGGACGCGCTGCCGTCGGCCACGCCGTAGAGCTTACGGAAATCGGCGCCGGTGATATGCGGCACTTGGCCGACATTGCTGCCGACGCCGAGGTTGATCTCAGGCTCGCGGAAGTAGATCGGCTTCATCTGTGCGTGGATATCGGTGACGTGGATCAGGGAGACGTTACCGTAGGTATCGAATTGCAGAAGCTGATCCTGGGTCAGGGCCTGCTGGGCGGCAAGCCGTCCCCAGGCGCCAAAACCAGACGCACCGTAGATGGCGGAGGCGGCCATCGAGGCTTGCAGGAAGTCGCGGCGAGAGATCATTGAGTGGCCTTTCGAGATCAAAGACGTATTCGTCTTTTTGAATATTACCAGATACAGAAAACCCGCGCCAGAGGCTGGCGCGGGTAATTTTTAGTTAGTTGCGGACCGAGACGCCTTCGACCGAGAGCCCGTTGCCGCGCGAGGCGACATAGAGCTCGAGAGCGACAAACTCAGCGCTGTCGATCTTGTAGGTTTCGGCGCGGGTGTCACGAACACAGCCCACGAAACGGCCAGCAGCCGACGTCAGCTTGGTGTCCTTCAGACGATACACCGGGAAGCCGTTGGTCTGGCCCTGCGACAGGTGGTCGGCCCGGATGTAGTTGTCGTAGTTGTCCTCATGGCAGTTGGCGCAGCTAAGTTCGAGCTGACCAGTGCGCGCGTAGTACATCTCTTTACCCTGCTCCCATGCGGAAGCAGCCGGTCCGTCGATCGCCACGTTCATCGGCATCCCGCGCGATTGCATCGAGATATAGGCCTCCATCGCGTTGATTTCGTCCTTGCCGTATTTGAACGCGTCGGCGCCCTGGTTTTCGGTGCGGCACGCATTGATCTGCATCTGCAGACTGCGGACCTCACCGGCAGCCTCGTTCCACTTCGGATAGACCGTGCGGACACCTGCCATGCTTTCCGAAGCGTCGCCGTGGCAATCAGCACAGGACTTTTCAGAGGTGCCGGCGGGGGCATTCCACATGCCTTCACCCTGGTCTACGTAAAGCATCCCCGGGTTGTCGAAGTCGTCCATCTGCATGGCCTGGGTATCAACGTCACGGAAAACCCAGCCCGAGTAGACAGTCGTGAGGCTACCCTTGAGGTGATCTGCGGCCGGAGCCTCGATGATCATTTCAAGTTCGCCGTTGATCACGAGGCCACCCTCGGCAAGGGCCACTTGGGCCCCGGCCAGGACGGCGACCGCTGCGATCGCTCCTTTCAGAACTGTTTTAGTCATTCGCGTTCCTCCCTGTGGCCGAAGATCAGCCGATCGCGATGTCTTTGGTGTCGGTGTAGACGGAACCATCGTCGTCATACCAGGTGAAGGTGTAGGTGCCGGCTTCCGGAACCATGGCCTGGAATTCAAAGTACGGGTTCGTCGAAATCGCGGGCTCGAGCGTCACGTCGATGACGTTCTGACCGTTAAAATCGCAGGTGAAGCGATTGATGATCGAACGCGGGATCAGGGTGCCGTCGCTGTTCTTGCGCTGGCCCGATTCCATGACGTGGCTGATGAGCGTTTTGATGGTGATCACTTCGCCTGCTGCTGCAGAGCTAGGGACACGAACGCGGGGTGTTACGTTTTCTGCCATTTGTCTTTACTCCTGACTCAGCCGCCGCAGCCGCCGATGGTGACCTTGACCTCGCTCGAGGCCTGCGCGAACGAGCCGTCGGCCATCTTTGCAATGGCGGTAACAGTCTGCGTCTTCGACAGACGGATACGGGTCGAGCCGTACTGGGCACCGGCGAGCGGGCCGAAGTTGAACGTGCAGACGCCAGGGTTCGGGTTGCCGAGCGCAAGCACCATGATCGAAACGGCGCCGGGGGCGTTCACTTCGACCGGAACAGTGTTGCCGTTCTCGGCGATTTCCGGGGCGGTCAGAGTGACGCCGCTGTCGCCGATCGCAGCACCACCGGTGAAGGCTGCAATCTCATCTTCGCCGGCGGCGAAGGCGCGCATCGGGAGCATGGCTGTCGCCGTCGCACCCGCCGCAATGAGAATCGTATCTCTACGCGTGAATTTCATTGGTTCTCCTCGTAAGGCCCAGGGCCACTATTCTGTGAGTGTCAGAAGGTAAGCTACGATGTCTTCGATCTCTTGCGCGGTCAGAAGCGGCGGCAAGGGCTCGGTACCAGCTTTACCGGTGAAGGCGTCGCCCGGACGGATGTAGCCGCTCGTCTTGTAGAAGCTCGGCATCATTGTATCGGGGAACGTGATTTTCGCGTTGGCGACGATCCCGCGGAGCTGAGCTTCATCCCAGCGAGAACCGGCTCCGTCCAACATCGGGCCGATGTTGCCCTGGAACGGAACGCCGGGCTGCGATGAAACCTGGTGACAGGCAGCAGCCAATGCCACACCTGCGGTGATTGGTATGATGCGCTTCATGAACCCTCCCTCAGTTCATCATATGCTTATCATTGCATACCATAGACCACCGAGGTCGAGGATAGCAATGACAAATTCAAAATCTTGAATATTCTGCGTTGCGGCAATCAGGTTTTCCAAATGTATCAGTTTCCGCCCCGCCCCATTTCGAGCATACGGGCATGATATTTTTGGAAGTTTTCGCCATTTTCATAGATCTTCTCGTTCACCCAGGTGAGCATGTTCAGGGTCATGCCTTTGCTCAGGGCGCCCGGAATTAGGCCGACCGCCACCTGGGGTGCGGGCTTGGATTCGGCGACCTCTTCCGGGAAGAACAGAATCGTCGGCGTGAACATCACGCCCCACTTCATGATCATCTCGCGCTCGGGGAGGGTCTCGCCGTCAAAGTCCGCCACTTCGACATCGCCGAACATATTGAGCTGAATGACGAAAAAGTTCTCTTCGATGTAGCTCTCGATCTCGAAATCGGTAAAGACCTCTTCGTGCATCTTGGTGCAGTAGATGCAGCCGCGCTGCTCGATCATCACCATCAGACGCAGGCCAAGCTCGCTCGCCTCGGCCAGATCCTCGTTCAGATCCTTGAACGTGTCGCGCATCCAGGTGGTCTTGTGCAGACCGTCATCCCCCATCCACGGCTCGGCCGAAACAGCGACGGGCAGGAGAAGGGCGAAGACGAGGATCAGGCGTTTGAGCATTGTCGGCAAAACCTCTTATCCGAGTTTGACCAGCGACGGGACGTGGTCGATGAGCCATTGGGCGATGTAGTTGACCGAGTTGGTGGCGATCAGGATCGCGAAGAGAATGAGCATCGCGCCCATCACTTTCTCGACATGGCCCAGATATTTGCGGTTGCGGGCCATCCAGCCGAGGAACGGTTTGGCAAAGAGCGCGGCAATGACGAAGGGTGTGGTCATCGCCATGCCATAGACGAAGAGCAGAAGACCCCCGCGCCAGATATCGCCCATGCCGCTGGCGATCATCAGGATCGACGCGAGGGCGGGGCCGACGCAGGGGGTCCAGCCAAAGCCGAAGGCAAGGCCCATGACATAGGCGCCAAGCATGGTCGAGGGCTTGCTGTCGCTCTGGATGCGGGCTTCGCGGTGGAACAGCGGGATGTGCAGGACGCCCATGAAATGCAGGCCAAAGAGCGCAAGGATCCCCGCCGCCACATAGGAAAGCGGTTGTTTCCATTGGGCAAAGACCTGGCCAAGTGCCGTAGCGCCCATGCCGAGAAGGACGAAGATCGTGGTCACGCCAAAAGCGAAGGCGATCGCGGAAAGGATGAGGCGCTTTTGCGCACCCTCCGGGATTTCCTTATGGCCGTGCAGTTCGGCCATCGACACGCCTGCCATATAGCAGAGGTAAAAAGGCACCATCGGCAAGACACACGGCGTGAAGAACGACAGGATCCCGGCAAAGGCTGCACCGAGATAACTCATGTCGAGCATGATATGTGTCCTTGTAAAATTCACATATTCAAATTATGAAGAATGAAATGATCTTCGTCAATTGGTGCGCGGTCTCGCCATGCGGTTACTGATGCTTGTCATCTCGCTTCTTTGGGCAGGCCTGGCGGCCTCGGCAGAGACGCGTCTTGTGATGGCCGAAGCTGAAGGCTGTATGTGGTGCGAGAGATGGGAAGCACAGATCGGTCCGATCTATCCCAAGACACCCGAAGGCAAGACCGCGCCATTGATGATGGTCAATGCGAGGGCCCCTCTGCCGGAGGGGATCACGCTGAAGCGCCCGATTGTCTATACGCCGACATTTATTCTGACTGTCGACGGGCAAGAGATCGAACGGATCGAAGGCTATCCGGGAGAGGATTTCTTTTGGGGGCTTTTGGGAATGATGCTCAAACAAGCCGGACTTCTTTCGAGCATCCTTCCGAGCAGTTGAACTAGGAGGGAATTTCTTCCGGTGTTGCGAGGTGCATGGTTTGATTTTTCTCCGGAATGTGCGAAAAGCGCAAAAAATGTTTGGATTTGATTGAGCAGAGGCTCCAATGGGTATTCCGATTATTGATGACAAGATTTGCGCGGCCGATCTCGATCGGATGATGGATAGCGCGACCGATGCATCCAACTTCCTCAAGGCGATCAGCCACGAGGGCCGGCTGATGATCCTCTGTCACCTCGCCACGGGCGAGAAATCAGTAACCGAACTTGAAGAGCTTCTTGCTGCCCGCCAAGCCGCTGTGTCGCAGCAGCTGGCGCGTCTGCGTCTTGAAGGGCTGGTAACGCCGCGCCGTGACGGCAAAGCCATCTACTATCGGTTGACGGATCAGAAGCCGCGGCAGATCATTGATCTAATTTACGATATGTTCTGCCGGGTCGCCTGAGCTCTCGCTCCGCCCGAAAAGCGGAACCATAAGAGGGGCGCCCATGCTTGATATTCTTGGTGACGGCAATGCAGCTGCAATTGTCGGTGTTCTGAGTGGCCTTCTGCTTGGGCTCGCTTCGCGCTTGGGCAGATTCTGCACCCTTGGCGCCATCGAAGACTATCTCTATGCCGAATCGGATTTGCGCCTGCGGATGTGGGGCATCGCCATCGGCGTGGCCGTGACCGGCAGCTTTGCGCTTGTTGGCGCAGGTCTTTTGAACCCCGAGGAGACCATCTATCTCGGCTTTGCCTTTGCCCCCATCGCCAGCATCGTTGGCGGCCTTGTCTTCGGCTATGGCATGGCGCTGGCCGGCAACTGCGGCTTTGGCGCACTCGCCCGCCTCGGCGGCGGCGACTTGCGGAACTTCGTAATCGTTTTGGTGATGGGTATTGTCGCCTATGCAACCATTTCTGGCCCGCTGGCCTATTTCCGCGTCTGGGCCTTCCCGCAAAACGAGGCCACCGGCACGCCGCCGGGCATCGCCCATTGGCTGTCGTCGGTCACGGGGGTTTCGCCCAGCCTGATCGGCATCGTTATCGGGCTTGCTATCCTTCTGTTCGTTGCCGCTCCAGCGAGGGTGCGCCAATCGCCCTCGACCCTTTTCTGGGGGGCGATGGTCGGTCTTTCGGCTGTCTGTGCATGGGCCGGCACGCAATGGATTGCCACCAACGGTTTCGATGGCATTCAGGTTGCCTCGCACACTTTCTCGTCGCCGCTTGGGGAAACCATCCTCTGGACCATGACCGCTTCAGGCCAGACCCTTTCCTTTGCCATAGGCTCGGTCGCGGGCGTCTGGATCGGCGCTTTCGTTGGCTCGCTCATCAAGGGCCATTTCCGCTGGGAAGCCTGCGAAGACCCGCGCGAGCTGCGCCGCCAGATTTTCGGCGCGGGGCTCATGGGCTTTGGCGCGGTGGTGGCGCTGGGGTGCAGCGTCGGTCAGGGGCTTTCGGCCTTCTCCGTGCTCGCGTGGTCGGCGCCGCTGACGGTGGCGGCGATCCTTGCGGGCGCGGCACTTGGCCTGCGCCACATGATTGCGGGCTTCCAGCCCGAGTAGGCGCTAGCGCAGGGTCCGGTCGAGGAACGAGAGCCAGTTCTCGCTGGCGATCTTAGCGACAAGGTCGCGGCCAAAGCCATGCGCCAGCATCGCATCGCAAAGCGCAGGCAGGCCAGCCACATCGCCGATCCCTTGCGGCATGGTCGCGCCGTCATAGTCCGAGCCAAAGCCCACGCGGCTTTCGCCCAGTATCGACACAAGGTGATCGAGGTGGCGCATGACCGGATCCCATCCCATCGCCGGATCCTTGCGGCCATCGGGGCGCAGGAAGATCGTCGCGAAATTGAGGCCGACGATACCGTCGGAGTCGGCGATCACCTGAAGCTGGCGGTCGGTGAGGTTGCGGGTCGAGGGGCAAATGGCGTGGGCGTTGGAATGGGTGGCGACCATTGGGCGGCTCGAGACGCGGGCCACATCGTCAAAACCCTTTTCGTTGAGGTGCGACAGGTCGATCTGGATGCCGAGCCCGTCGCAAGCGCGGACAAGTCGCATCCCCGCCTCGGTCAGGCCATCGCCGGTGTCGGGCGCGCCGGGGAAGCGGAAGGGGACACCGTGGCCAAAGACGGTCGGGCGGCTCCAGACAGGGCCGATCGAACGCAGGCCGGCGGCGTGCCAGAGGTAGAGGCCTTCGAGATCGGGGTCGATGGCCTCGGCCCCTTCCATATGCAGGATACCCGCTACGGCATCGTCGGCGATGGCGTCCACTGGAAATGGCAGGCTTCGGACCATGCAAAAGGCTGGCCCTCGATATGGTCGATCAGCGGGTCGAGCGGAAGATCATAGCTCGGCTGGTTCATCAGCGCGTCGTGGTCGGTCTTGGGATCGTCCGGCGAAGGGATATACATGGCGAAGAAGCCGCCGACAAAGCCGCCCTTGCGCATCCGTGGAAGATCGAGGTGGCCCAAGCGGTCGCCATTGGGCCAAAGCGCCGAGCGGCTCTCGGGGTGCTTTTGAAGGCGGTAGAGGAAATCGTTGTGGCCGTCGAAGACCTGAAAGTCGGGCATGGGGGACCTCTGGGTTCTCATGCCGACCATAGTTGCGCGGCGGGCGCTGGCAAGGGGCGGCAAGGGCCGCCCCTGCCCTTTGCTCAGTGCTTGAGCATGACGTGACGGACCACGGTGTAATCCTCGAGCGCATAGGCCGACATATCCTTGCCATAGCCCGATTGCTTTAGGCCGCCGTGGGGCATCTCGTTACAGAGCATGAAGTGGGTGTTGATCCATGTGCAGCCGTAGCGCAGCCGTGCGGCGGTCGCCATAGCGCGGCCTACGTCCTTGGTCCAGACCGAGGAGGCAAGGCCATAGTCGCTGTCGTTGGCCCATTGGACGGCGGTATCGACATCCGAGAAGGGCGTGATCGAGACCACGGGGCCAAAGACCTCGCGGCGCACGATCTCGTCGCTTTGCTGGGCGCCGGCGATGACGGTGGGCTTGTAGTAATAGCCCTTGTCCATCACATGGCCGCCGGTGGTGACCTCGATGTGGTTGAGCTCACGCGCGCGGTTGACGAAGCTCGCCACGCGGTCGCGCTGGCGCAAGCTGATCAGCGGTCCGATGTCGTTGGTGGTGTCGTCGTCATTGGCAAGCTGGATGCCTGCGACGGCGCTGGTCAGATCGGCCACGAGTTTGTCATAGACCTTCTTGCCCGCATAGATGCGGCAGGCGGCGGTGCAGTCTTGACCTGCGTTGTAGAAGCCGAAGGCGGTGAGCCCCTCGACGACCTCGGAGATATCGGCGTCGTCGAACACGATCACGGGGGCTTTGCCGCCAAGCTCGAGATGGGTGCGCTTCACCGATTTGGCGGCGGCGTCAAGGATCTTCTTGCCGGTCGCCACATCGCCTGTGATCGAGATCATGTCGACCTGCGGATGGTTGATGAGATAGTTGCCGACCGAATGACCGCGGCCAGTGATGACGTTGACCACGCCCTCGGGCAGCTCTTCGGCAAGGATCTTGGCCATCTTCAGCGCGGTGAAGGGCGTTTGCTCGGAGGGCTTGAACACCACCGTGTTGCCGCCCGCAATGGCGGGGGCGAGTTTCCAAGCCATCATCATCAAGGGATAGTTCCACGGCGCGATAGAGGCCACGACGCCGATCGGATCGCGGCGGATCATCGAGGTGAAGCCTTCGAGGTATTCGCCGGCGACCATGCCGTGCTGGGTCCGCACCGCGCCCGCAAAGAAGCGGTAGCAATCGACAATGGCTGGGATCTCGTCGCCGCGGGCGGCGTTGATCGGCTTGCCGCAGTTGAGCGCCTCGAGGGCGGCGAAACCATCCGCCTCGGCCTCGACACGATCCGCGATCCGCAGAAGCGCGGCGGCGCGTTCGCCGGGGGTGGTGCGCGACCAGCTGTCAAAAGCCTTGCGGGCCGCGGCCACGGCGCGGTCGACCTGTGCGGTCGACGCCTCGGGCACGTCGAGGATCACCTCGCCGGTGCGCGGGTTGAATACCTGTTCGGCGGCGTCCTGTCCCGCTTCGAAGCTGTTGCCGATCAGAAGATTGGTGTCGATTTTCATGGGGCGTGCTCCTTGGATCATTTCCCTCCGCCGGCGGTCTCCGAGCCGCCGCGCGTGAGGTAATAGGCGATGAGAATGGGGAAGAAGGTGGTGACGAAAACGACGATGGCCACCACGTTGGTCACGGGCCGCTGGCGCGGGCGGACAAGCTCGTTAAGCATCCAGATGGGCAGGGTCGATTGCTGGCCCGCGGTGAAGGTCGTCACGATCACCTCGTCGAACGAGAGCGCAAAGGCCAGCATACCGCCCGCCAGAAGCGCCGAGCCGAGGTTGGGCAAAAGCACATAGCGGAAGCTCTGGAAGCCGTTGGCGCCGAGATCGGCCGAGGCCTCGAGAACCGCACCGGAAAGGCGGCGGAAGCGGGCGACCGCGTTGTTATAGACGATCACGATACAGAAGGTCGCGTGGCCCATGACGATGGTCAACGTCGAGAAGGGGATATCCATGATCGCGAAGGCGGAGCGCAGCGACATGCCGGTGATCACACCGGGAAGCGCGATGGGCAGGATGATGAGAAGCGAGATCTGCTCGCGCCCGAAGAACCGCGAGCGGGCCATGGCGGCGGCGACGAGCGTGCCGAGGACCATCGCCATCGCCGTCGAAATCGCGGCGACCCGGAGCGAGAGATAGAGCGGCGGCCAGATATCGGCGCGGTTCCACGCAACGGCGAACCACTTGGTGGTGAGGCCAGGTGGCGGGAACTGATAGGTGCGGTCCTCGGTCGTGAAGGCATAGAGGAAGATCAGAAGGATCGGCAGGTGCAGGAACAGCAATCCGCCAATGGCTGCCGCTGTCAGGCCTTTGGAGGGGCGCGCTTCAGAGTGCATCGAAGGCCCCTCCTCTCTTTGCCAAGGATAGATAGACCAGCATGATCAGGATCGGCACGACCGCGAAGGCGGCGGCGAGCGGGATGTTTCCGGCGGTGCCCTGTAGCTGATAGACGGCTTGGCCAATGAAACGGGCAGAGGTGCCGACGATCTGTGGGATGATGTAATCGCCCATGGTCAGCGAGAAGGTGAAGATCGAGCCCGCGATCACGCCCGGCATGGCGAGCGGCAGGATCACGCTGCGGAAGGTCTGGCCGCGGGTGGCGCCGAGGTCGGAGGAGGCTTCGAGCATCGAGACCGGCACGCGCTCGAGCGAGGCCTGCATCGGCAGGATCATGTAGGGCAGCCAGACGTAGACGAAGACGAGCCATGTGCCGATGAACGAGGTCGAGAGCGAATTGCCCCCGACCCCCGGCAGCGCCAGAACGGCGTCGAGCAGGAAGCCAAGGCCAACGCTATCGGCGGCCCATGTGATGATGCCTTCCTTGGCGAGGATCAGCTTCCACGCATAGACCTTGACCAGATAGGACGACCACAGGGGCAGCATGATCCCGAGATAGAACACCGCCTTCCAGCGGCCACGGGCAAAGCGGGCGGCGAAATAGGCGACCGGAAAGCCGATCACCGCCGAGGCGAGCGTGACCGAGGCCGACATGGTCAGCGTGCGCAGGATGATATCCATATTGGCGGCGCGGAAGAGCTCGCCATAGGTCTTGAGCGTGAATTCCTCGACAACGACGCCCGAGAATTCGTCGATCGAATAGAAGCTCTGCAGCAGAAGCGCCCCGAGCGAGCCGAGGTAGACCACGCCCAGCCAGAGAAGCGGCGGGGTGATCAGCAAAAGCAGGAGCACGCGCGGGCGGCGCCAGAAAAGCGCGCTCAACCGGTCGGCAAGGCCGCGGTTTGGAAGGATCGCGCTGCGACTCATGATCCGGCCATGACGTGAAGGGCCGAGGTCTCGAAGGTGATCCCCACCTCGGCGCCGGCTTCGGGCGCAGCTTCGCCCGCCGGAACCAGTGCGGCGATTTCGGTCTCTCCGACCATGACGCTCACACGGCTGCCCGCGCCGAGATAACGCAGTGCCGCAACTGTGCCGTTCATCTTGCCTTTGCCCTTGGCCACGAGGCGGATCGCCTCGGGCCGTAGGCTCGCCCACGCAGCTGCCCCGCCGAGTTGAGCCGTGAGTGATGGCGGCAGGACATTCGAAGAGCCGACGAAATTGGCAACGAAGGGCGTTGCAGGGCGGTCGTAGACTTCGGAAGGAGACCCGATCTGGGCGATCTTGCCCTCGTTGAACACGGCCAGCTGGTCGGCCATGGACAGGGCCTCGTGCTGATCGTGGGTAACGAAAACAAAGGTGATGCCAAGGCGCTTTTGCAGGGCTTTCAATTCGTCCTGCATGGCCTCGCGCAGCTTGAGGTCAAGCGCGCCGAGGGGTTCGTCGAGAAGAAGGACGCGCGGCTCGTTGACGAGTGCGCGGGCCAAGGCCACGCGCTGGCGCTGGCCGCCCGAAAGCTGGCCCGGCTTGCGGTCGCCATAGCCGTCGAGCTTGACAAGCGCGAGCATCTCTTCGGCCTTGGCATAGCGCTCGGTCTTGCCGACGCCCGCGACCATCGGGCCATAGGCAACGTTATCGCGCACATTCATGTGCGGGAAAAGGGCATAGTCCTGAAAGACCGTGTTCACGCTGCGCCGGTTCGGGGGCGTGTCGCTCACGTCCTGCCCGAAGATGCGGATTTCGCCCGCCGTGGGTTTTTCAAAGCCCGAGATCAGGCGCAGGCAGGTGGTCTTGCCCGAGCCCGAGGGGCCGAGCATGGCAAAGAAGCTGCCCTCGGCAATCGAGAGGTCAACGGCATCGACCGCCTTCACCTTGCCATAGTGGCGCGAGACTTTGTGGAACGTAACAGCGTTGGTCATTTCTTATCCGTGCGGCCCCGGCGGTCGGGGCCGTCGAAGGGAAATTGGGGAAAATGGCCCCGCCCTTCAGGGCAGGCGGGGCCAGTACCAGTGAGATCAGCGGCCGCCGATCACACCGATGTAGTCGGAGACCCAGCGATAGTAGGGCACGCATTCGCCCTGGCTCTCGCACTGGCTGACCGGGGTCGTCCAGAAGTTGATCTTCTCGAAGTCATCCAGACCGTTGGCGGTACAGCCCTCGGCGGTCTGCATGCCCGAGCCATCGGTACAGGCCGACAGGACAACCGGGTTGGCCCCGAACCAGACCGAAAGGTCGGCCTGAAGGTTCGACGAGAGGGTGTGCTCCATCCACAGATAGGAACAGGTCGGGTGCGGCGCATCGACATGCATCATCGTGGTGTCGGCCCAGCCGGTCGCGCCCTCTTCGGGGATCACGCTCGAAACCGGGAAGCCCTCGGATTGCAGGAGGCCCACCTGGAACGGCCAGGAGCCGGAGGCGACAACGCCTTCGTTCTTGAAGTCGTCCATCTGGATGAAAGCATCGTGCCAGTAGCGGCCGACGAGCTTGCGCTGGGCGCGCAGAAGGTCGAGGGCGGCGGCGTATTGCGTTTCATTCAGCTCATAGGGCGAGGTGATGCCCAGCTCAGGCTGGTGCGCCATCAGGTATTGGGCGGCGTCGGCGATGTGGATCGGGCCGTCGTAGGCCTGAACGCGGCCGACGTTCGACGAGCCGTCCGGCAGGGTCTGCTCTTCGAAGACGACGCTCCACGAGGTCGGCGGCGTGTCGCCGAAGGCCTCGGTGTTATACATCAGCACGTTCGGACCCCACTGATAGGGCACGCCGTAATGGACGCCGTCCACAGTATGCCACGGGGCATTCTTCAGGCGGTCATCGACATTAGCCCACGAGGGGATCAGGTCGATGTTGACCGGCTGGACGCGCTTACCAGCGACAAGGCGCAGCGAGGCGTCGCCCGAGGCGGTGACGAGGTCGAAGCCGCCTTCGTTCATCAGGGCCACCATCTCGTCGGAGGTGTTGGCGGTCTTGACGACAACCTGACAGCCAGTGGCCTCTTCAAACTTGGTGACCCAGTCGAACTCGGCCATGGTCTCGCCGCGCTCGATATAGCCCGGCCATGCGACGATGCTCACCTGGCCCTCGGGGGTTCCAAGCGAGGCGACCTGCGCCAGCGCGGGGGTGACAGCCATCGCGACGGCGACGGCGGTAGTGCCCATAAGTCGAATTGATTTCATCTTTTTACTCCCTGACGATCCTGGCCGCATTCAAGCTGCGGCCTTGGTAATCGCCGCCACGATAGGAAGCCCGCGAGAAATCGCAAATTCAAAACGCAGAATAAGGTTATCGGTTTTTCCGATACCTTTGGGAGCCCTGAAAAATCAGTGGTTCGGGATCGCGCTTTGCGCAGAACGGACAAAATTCAGGGCCGGCGGCGAGAGCGGCGCGCCACGCCGCCAGGCAAGGCCGACCTGCACATTGGGCAAATCCCCCGAGACATCGCGAATCTCGATCCGGTCGCCCTCGAGCGACCAGGGGCGGTAGACGAGGCCGGGCAGAATGGCGATGCCTGCGCCGGTGGCCACAAGGCTGCGAACCGCCTCGACCGAGCGGGTGCGGAAGCTGATCTCGGGCCGCGAGGCCATTGCGCCCATGAGCAGCTTGGTGCTTTCCTCAATCTCGTCGACCATCAGCTGGATAAGCTGCTCGCCCGCCAGCTCCTCAAGCTCGATCGCCTCCTGTTGGGCCAGCGGATGGCCGAGCGGCAGCCAGAGGCGGTAGGGCGAGACGAGGAGCGTCTCGACATGAAGGGCAAGGCGATCCTTGACCGAGGAGGTCAGGAGCACGGCCACGTCCAACTCGCCGCCGATCAACAGGTGCTGGAGATATTCGCCGCTGTCCTCGATCACGTTGAGCTCGACCTGCGGATAGGCGCGGCGGAAGCGGGCGAGAAGGTCTGAGAGGACATAACCCGCGACGAGCGAGGTGACGCCGAGCGAGAGGCGGCCGGTGGCCTGTTCGGCCTCGTCGCGGAATGCCTGACGGGCGCCCGCGACATCGGACAGGATCTGGCGGGCGTGGCGCAGAAAGGCCGAGCCCTTGTGGGTGATCTCAAGCCCCCGCGCCTGACGCTCAAAGAGGGTCACGCCCAGATCATCCTCAAGCGCACGGATCGCCTCGGTCACCGAAGATTGCGAGATCGAGAGCATCCGCGCAGCCCCCGAAACCGAGCCCTGCTCGGCCGCGGCGACGAAGAACTGAAGCTGGCGCAGGGTGAATGCCAAGGGGGCCTCCGGGCTGGATGGCCCCAGTTGAACGGGATTTGGGCGGGAGTGTCACCCCAAAAGGTGGGGCCGAAACGAAACCGGGCCGCGCGAGGGCGGCCCGGAAGACGATTTTTCGGTAGATTACTTTTGGCTCGCCAGCAACGGAGCAAGTGCACAGGATAGGCAAGCCTCGCCTTGACCATGGATCGCGACATTATAGCCGAAGATTGTATCCTCTCTAGCCGTGCTAAGGAGTTGGTCGGCCCCACTTGAGTGGTCCAGTTTGAGTGTTAGTGCATGACTGGCCTTCGGTCCATCGGGACGATGGTTTCGGGGGCCGGCGGGCGGTAGCCC
>RFZI01000051.1 GCA_009920775.1 Paracoccaceae bacterium
CTGGCCTTCCTCGCCCTCGCCAAGCTCCTTCTGAATGGCCTTCATCTGCTCATTCAGATAATACTCGCGCTGGGTCCGCTCCATCTGGCTCTTGACACGGGTCTTGATCTTTTTCTCGACCTGCAGGACCGACATCTCGCCTTGCATATGGCCGTAGATCTTTTCCAGCCGCTCGCTGACCGAGAGGATTTCCAAAAGTTCCTGCTTATGCCCGACCTCGATGCCGAGGTGGCCCGACACGAGATCGGCCAGCTTGGCGGGCTCGGTCGCATCACTTACCGCCGCCAGAGCTTCTTCGGGGATATTCTTCTTGATCTTTGCGTAGCGCTCGAATTCTTCGGCAACCGACCGCACAAGCGCCTGAAGCTCGTCTTCGGCGCCGGGATATTCATGCAGTTCTTCGGCGCGCGCTTCAAAGAAACTCGGGTTCTGCAGAAACTCGGTTATCTTCACACGCGCTTTGCCCTCGACCAGCACCTTCACGGTGCCATCGGGCAGCTTCAGGAGCTGGAGCACATTGGCCAAAACGCCGGTGCGATAGATGCCTTCCTCGTCGGGATCGTCCTGTCCGGGATCAATCTGGCTCGAAAGAAGGATCTGCTTGTCTTCGCCCATCACCTCTTCGAGTGCTCGCACCGATTTCTCGCGTCCGACAAAAAGCGGCACGATCATATGCGGAAACACGACAATGTCGCGCAGCGGCAGGACCGGGTAGGAGGTGGTTTGAGAAGTATCCATGCTCGTTTCCTCTTATTGGCAAGACGGAAAGCCCCTTCTAGGCAACGATCCATCTCCGCTTGGAAGCTAGAAATGGGGCCGTTCCGGCCCGGTTTCAAGCGCCTCATTTCGAGCAATGTGAACCTCCGTTGCGGCAGGAGCAAGGCGGATCTGCATTGAAAATGCCGTGTCGCGGCCCTTCGCTGGTCATAATCTCACGTCAATTTGCCTCCAAAGTTGTCCCAAGACCAAATCTACGGATGTCGAGGCCAAGTATGAAATCAATGCTGGACAGAGTATTCCGCCAACGTCGGCGCATCATCTTCTCGGTGGTTTGCGTCATGCTTGCAACGTCGATGGCGATTGGTGCTGGCCCCATGTCACTCGCCGCTGGCGGGATCGCGGCGGCCCTGTGCATTCACATCATCCTGATGTTCCCCAACCAAAGGCGCCTTTGCGAGACCTCCGCGCTGGGGCTTTGGTTTGCCACCCTTCTGCCGCTCCCTGTCGAGAGCCTGCCGATGTCGACGGCCGCAAGCGCTGCGCTTTTTTGGACCTTTCTCTATGGATCCTGGACCAATCGCGCCGGTTGGCACCTAGCACAGTCGAGCCACAGCAAGCTGAAGATTGATCTGCCAGCGCAAGCGGTCTGGAAATGCCTCATTCCCGGCGAGTCGCATCCTGATGACTATTGGTCAGGCAAACTTGTCGATTTCGATCACGATACCGAAGAGCAAGACACAGTGTATCTGCGGTTCGATAACCGCGGCGCCATGCCCGAGGAAATGACCATGACCTTCCTCGAGCGCGACCCCGGCCGGTTCTGCCGCTACTATCTCGAGCGGGAGGGGAGCAGCGGATTCGAAGACATGACCGTCAGTGTTTCTCTGACAGAACCGATGCCTGGAACCTGCCACATCGAGACAACGATGGAGCAGCATGGAATTTCGGTCGGTAGCGCTCTGCTCCGCTGGTTCGACGACAGCTATGGCGACGAACTTGGCGCTTTTGCCGAAACGGTCGGTCGCCGCAGAAAATGGGCGATCGACGGAAAGGGCCAATCCGACAATTCTAGGGCCGCCGCCTGATCCTAGAGCGGTTCGATATCGCCTTCGGCCCGCTGCGCGTGGAAGGCGGCTTCGAAGGCGGCAAACTGGCCCCGCGCGATGGCGTCGCGCATCCCCTGCATCAGCTCTTGGTAGTAATGCAGGTTGTGCCAGGTGAGCAGCATCCCCGAGATCATCTCGCCCGCCCGCATCACATGATGCAGATAGGCGCGGGAATAGTTGCGGCAGGCCGGGCAGGTGCAATGCTCGTCCAGAGGGCGCGGGTCGTCCTGATGGCGGGCGTTCTTGATGTTGACTTGGCCCCGGCGGGTCCAGGCTTGGCCGGTGCGCCCCGAGCGTGAGGGCAGAACACAGTCCATCATGTCGATCCCCCGCGCCACCGCGCCGACGATATCATCGGGCTTGCCCACACCCATGAGATAGCGCGGCTTGTCGGTGGGGAGCATATCGGGCGCATAATCGAGCACGCCAAACATCGCCTCCTGCCCCTCGCCCACGGCAAGTCCGCCCACGGCATAGCCGTCAAAGCCGATCTTCACCAGCGCCTCTGCGCTTTCGGCGCGAAGGCTTTCGGTCACGCCGCCCTGCTGGATGCCAAACAGCGCATGGCCCGGCCGGTCGCCAAAGGCATCGCGCGAGCGCTGCGCCCAGCGCATCGACAGGCGCATCGACTCGGCCACCCGCGCCTCGTCGGCGGGCAGCGCGGGGCATTCGTCGAAACACATGACGATATCGGAGCCGAGGAGCTTTTGAATCTCCATCGACCGCTCCGGCGTCAGCTCGTGTTTGGAGCCGTCGATATGGCTTTTGAAGGTCACGCCGCGCTCGGTGAGCTTGCGCAGGTCGGAAAGCGACATGACCTGAAAGCCGCCCGAGTCGGTCAGGATCGGCTTGTCCCAGTTCATGAACTTGTGCAGCCCGCCCAGCCGGTCGATCCGCTCGGCGGTCGGGCGCAGCATCAGGTGATAGGTATTGCCCAGAAGGATATCGGCGCCCGTGGCGGCGACGCTTTCGGGCATCATCGCCTTGACCGTCGCGGCCGTTCCCACGGGCATGAATGCGGGCGTGCGGATCTCGCCCCGCGGGGTCTCGATCACGCCGGTGCGGGCCTTGCCGTCGGTCGCCTTGAGATGAAACTGGAACTTTGCGGTCATGGCCCGCCCTCTTTCGGTTGCGGGGCAGGCTATAGGCCCAATGCGCCCGCCCGCCAAGGGGGCGTCAGGTTGTGGCGGCGTCGAACTTGGCGGCGCAGATGAAATCGTTTTCCGAAAGCCCGCCGATGGCGTGGGTCGTGAAGGTCACCGTGCAATAGCCCCAGCCAAAGGCGATATCGGGATGATGCCCCTCGCGGTCACCGATGAAAGCGGCAAGGTTGGCGTGCATCAGGGGCTTGGCAAAGCCCTTGAACGTCAGCCGCCGGACGAGCGCGTTGTTCTCGAGCCGCCAGCCCGGATCGAGGTTTTCCATCATCGCCTGCGCTTCGGTATCGGTCATGGCCGGAACGCCCCCTTCGCAGGGGACACAGTTCTTTTGGGTCAGGTCGCAGAGGGTCATGTCTCTCTCCTCATTCAAAAGCGCGGATTGGCCAAGCCTGCGCGATTCTTGCCGGTATTTCCACAAACAAGCACCGCTCTGGACCTCGGATCGCAGAAACCTTATATGAATTTCAAGATTACCTTATATGATCAGTCAGGATTACCGAGGACCACGCATGAGCATCGAGACCGGCGAACCGATGGAAGGCACACCGCTGATCAAGCCCTCCAGCACCGATCACCCCCTCTACGACGATGTCGTGGCGGCCTGCCGGACGGTTTTCGATCCCGAAATTCCGGTCAATATCTTTGATCTTGGCCTTGTCTACACAATCGACATCAACGGCGAGAACGAGGTCAACATCACCATGACGCTGACCGCCCCCGGCTGCCCCGTGGCAGGCGATATGCCCGGCTGGCTCGCGGACGCGATCGAGCCTCTGCCCGGCATCAAGCAGGTCGACGTAAGCCTGACTTGGGAGCCCCAGTGGGGCATGGAGATGATGTCCGACGAGGCGCGTCTCGAGCTAGGATTCATGTGAGGCCGCGATGTTCTCGATCCCCGGAAAGCAGGCTGTTTCGATCACCCCCCGCGCCGCGGCGCAGATCGCCAAGTTGATGGACAAGGCCGGTCACAAGGGCCTGCGCATCGGCATCAAGAAGGGCGGCTGCGCAGGCATGGAATACACCATGGACTATGTGGCCGAGGTCGATCCGCTGGATGAGGTGGTCGAACAGGATGGCGCCCGCGTGATGATCGCGCCGATGGCGCAGATGTTTCTCTTCGGCACCGAGATCGACTACGAAACGAGCCTTCTCGAGAGCGGGTTCAAGTTCAAGAACCCCAATGTCGTCGAAGCCTGCGGTTGCGGCGAGTCGATCAAGTTCGACGAGAGCATCGGCAAGGCCTGAGGGCCCTCTATTTCTTCAAGTGCAGATAGGTTTCGTTGAACCGCTTTTGCAGGTGGTCGACGGCGCGGATCACCTTTCCTGAGCCCTCAGGTGCCACGTTGGCATCAAAGTTGGGATTGAAGAACAAGGGCACGGAAATCCGCTCCTGATCGCTCCCCTTCACCCGATGCGGCGTCGCGACGATGCGCCCGCTGGTCCACATCTCGAGCATTTCGCCGAAGTTGATAATGAACGTCCCCGGCTCGGCCACCACCGGCAGCCAGCCGCCGCCGCGCAGGCGCACCTCGAGGCCCGGCACCCCGTCGGTCGCCAGCAGCGTGACGCAGCCATAGTCGGTATGGGTGGCGATGCCGAAATCCCGCTCGGTCGCCCAATCGGGGCGCTCGGGGTAGAAGTTGCCGCGCAAGAGGGCCATGGGGCGGGTGAACTTGTCGGCGAAATAGGCCCCGTCCTCGCCCACCGCATCGGCGATGGCTTCGAGGAGCTTCAGGGCAAGGCCGGTGGCGCGGGCGTAATAGGCCTTCAGGGTCTCGGCAAAGCCTTCGGGATGGGCGGGCCAGAGGTTGGGCGCATAGGCCGGAAGGCCAAGCGAGGCCACAGGATCGGCGGGATCAAGCTCGAACCCGCAATCATAGACCTGCTTGTAATCGGGGTTGGCCGCGGGATCGACCTGCTCGCCGCCCGACGCGCCCCAGCCGCGGTTCGATCCGGTGCGGGCCATGTCATATTCGGCCTTCTCCGCCGCCGGCAAATGAAAGAAGGCGCGCAGCATGGCGATCACCTTGAGCACCTCGTCGGGGCTGATCTCGGTGTTGCGAAGGGTCAGAAAACCGATCTCGGTCGCGCCGCGCCGCACCTCGGCAACGGCCTCGGCATGGGCCGGATGGGCAGGGTCGAAAAGGGCTTCGGCGTCGATGGAGGGGATCATGGCGGCTCCTTTTGGCTGCGTCATGAGACGAGATGCCACCCTGCACAAGCCCTTCCCCCAAGGAAATCCGGCTGTTAGACAATTCATCGCAGGAGAGGAGCGCCGATGAGACACAAACTTGCCGCCGGCAACTGGAAAATGAACGGGCTGTCGGGCGATCTGGCCCAGATCGAGGCCTTGATGGCCGCGCATCCCGCGCCGAAGGTCGAGATGCTGATCTGCCCGCCCGCCACGCTCCTCGCGCGCATGGCCGAGACTGTGGGCGACCACCCCCTGCACCTCGGCGGTCAGGACTGCCACGCCGCTCCCGATGGCGCCAATACCGGCGACATTTCGGCGGCGATGCTGGTGGATGCCGGTGCTCGCTATGTAATCCTCGGCCATTCCGAGCGCCGCACCGATCACGGCGAGACCGATGCGATGGTGAAGGCCAAGGCCGAAGCCGCGCGGACCGAGGGGCTGGTATCGGTCATCTGCGTCGGAGAGACCTTGGCCGAGCGCGAATCCGGTGAAACCCTCGCCGTCGTTGGCCGCCAGCTCGAAGGATCGCTACCTGAAGAGCCCATCGCCGCCGATGTGGTCATCGCCTATGAGCCGGTCTGGGCCATTGGAACGGGCAAGGTTCCCACCACCGAACAGATCGCCGAAGTCCACGGCTTTCTCCGCTCCGAGCTCAAGCGTCACATGGGCGTCGAGGGCGACGGTGTGCGCATTCTCTACGGAGGGTCGGTCAAGGCCGCCAATGCTGCGGAAATCTTTGCGATCCCTGACGTTGACGGTGCCCTCGTCGGCGGCGCGAGCCTGACGGCGGGCGATTTCTCGCCCATCGTCACGGCCCTCGAAAACGCCTGATCCCTAGTTCGTTATCAACTCCGGCCCCATCACCGCCGTCGGCAGGACGGTCGAGATCCAAGGGACATAGGTGATGATGATGAGGAAGATGAAGAGCACGCCAAGGAACGGTAGCGCCGCGCGCACCACGGCCATCATCGGCATTCCAGCCACGCCGGAGGTGACGAAGAGGTTGAGACCCACCGGCGGGGTGATCATGCCGATCTCCATGTTCACCACCATGATGATGCCAAGGTGGATCGGGTCGATGCCAAGCTGAATGGCGATGGGGAACACCAAGGGCGCGACGATCACGATCAGGCCCGATGGTTCCATGAACTGACCGCCGATCAGCAGGATCACGTTCACCACAACGAGGAACATCACCGGCCCGAGGCCCGCCTCGAGCATGGCGCCCGCGATATGCTGGGGGATCTGCTCGTCGGTCAGGACGTGCTTGAGGATCAGCGCATTGGCGATGATGAACATCAGCGTGATGGTCAGCTTGCCGCCTTCAAACAGGGTCTTGCGGGTGTCTTCGTGGAAGAAGGCCGTCAGAAGTGCCTGCGGCCGTTGCAACAGGCTCGCCGGGCGCCCTCCCTCGACACCGGCAAGCGGCCCCATATCGCGGTAGATGAATGTCGCCACGATGAAGGCGTAGACAGCAGCAACGGCCGCGGCTTCGGTCGGGGTAAAGGCCCCGCCCTTCCAGTAGAAGAGGCTCGCGCCTTCTTCGAAACGGATCCACGGGTGGCCATAGATGCCGCCCATGATGATGACGATCAGGAGAAGCCCCCAGAGCGCGTCGCGGAAGCTCGAGAAGATCTCGCCCCAGCCCAGCCACTCGCCCTTGGGCATATTCTTGATGCGGGCCATGATATAGATCGCGGCCATGAGCATGACGCCCGCGAGGATGCCGGGGATCACGCCGGCAAGGAACATCCGACCCACCGAGACATCGGTGGCACTCGCATAGACGACCATGACGATCGAGGGCGGGATAAGGATGCCGAGCGTGCCCGCGTTACAGATCACGCCTGCGGCAAACTCCTTGGTGTAGCCCACCTGCCGCATGGCTGCGATGACGATAGAGCCGATGGCGACCACGGTCGCGGGCGAGGAGCCCGACAGGGCGGCAAACATCATGCAGGCAAAGACGCCCGCGATGGCAAGGCCGCCCTGCATATGGCCGACACAAGCAATGGCAAAACGAATGATCCGCTTGGCCACGCCGCCTGTCGACATGAAAGACGAGGCCAGAACGAAGAACGGGATCGCCAGAAGCGTATAATGCCCCGCCATCGCCTGATATAGCGACTGGGCCACCGAGCCGAGCGAGGTATCGGAGAACAGCAAGAGGAAGATGATCGACGACAGGCCGAGCGAAACGGCAATCGGCACGCCAATGAGCAAAAGACCGATGATCAGCGCGAAAAGAAAGACGACATCCATGGATCAATCCTCGCGGTTCATGGCGGCAACTTCCTCGACCGCTTCTTCGGCTTCGTGGCTGACGATCAGGCTTTCCTGCTCGCCCTTGAGGATGCGGATGGTGGCCTGCACGATCCGAAAGAGGATGAGCGCGGCCGAAATCGGCAGGATCACATAGGGAATGGTGCGCGGCATCTTGGAGTAGCGCTCGCCGTAGTTGATCCAATCCTCGAGGAAGCGCAGGAACTGCGGCATCGGGATTTGGTCGGTCTCAAAATAGCTGGTTCCACGGGTCTTCCAGTCGATCCCTGTCGGAAACCAGCGCCCAGTGGTGCGAGGCAGATCGGCGAAGGGGGCCCAATAGTCCCACGCTCCTTTCAGAAGGAGCATTGCATAGAAAAGGCAAACCGCGGCAGAGATGATGCCCATCGCCCGGCGGCCCTTGGCCGACATCGCGTTGGTCACAGCGTCGACGCCCAGATGGGCGGTCACCTTGAAACCATAGGCGATGCCGAAGAGCACGAGCCAAGCAAAGAGCACAAGGACAACCTCGAGGCTCCAGATCAGGCTCGCATTGAAAACATAGCGGCGGATGACGTTGAGAAAGGTGAGGATCGTCATTGCGCCCAAGGTCAGGGCGATGGCGTTTTCCTCAAATTCATGGACGAACCGACCAAGGCGGCCCTTTGGCTGATATTTCGATCCGCTCATCGGAACCCCTCCCAAGATCCGGTGGATATCCCGGCGCCGCGTGGCGCCGGGACAAAGGTCATGGATCGCCTGACGCGCATTGGCATCAACCTCGGCCACAGCCGCGTTGCGCGAGGTGGTCACCTCGTCGAGGATGGTCAGGAACTGCTCGCGCACGCCCGCGTCGAGGCTGTCGAGGAAGTCAACCGACGAGACAACCATATAGTCGATGATGCCGTGGTTGGTCTCGGTGATGCCATCCTGAACCTCGAAGAACTTCTGGCCATAGATGTTGGACCAGGTGTTCTCCTGACCATCGACAACGCCGGTCTGAAGCGCGCCATAGACCTCGGCAAAGGCCATCGGCTGCGGCGAGGCGCCGAGAGCTTCCATCTGAGCAACCAGAACGTCCGAGGGCTGAACGCGGAACTTGAGGCCATTGGCGTCGGTCGGCAGCAGAAGCGGCTTGTTGGCCGAGATCTGCTTCATGCCGTTGTGCCAGAAACCGAGGCCCTGAACGCCGCGGCGCTGCATGGCGTCGAGCATGGCCTGACCAGTATCCGAAGCCTGGAAGGCATCGACGGCCTGAATGTTCTTGAACATGAACGGCAGGTCGAACAGGCGATAGGCTTTGGTGATCGACTCGAAAAGCGACAGCGACGGAGCCGCCATCTGCACGTCGCCACGGAGCATGGCTTCGATCACCTGCTCGTCTTTGTAGAGGGTCGAGTTGGGGAAGACTTCCATGCACATGGTGCCTTCCATTTCGGCGTTCACGCGCTCCATGAGCAGGGTTGCAGCAATGCCCTTGGGGTGCTTGTCGGTGTTGGTGACGTGGCTGAACTTGACGACAATTTCGCCATCGTCACAGGCAGCGGGGTCGGCCTGAGCGACGCCGGCCACAAGGGCGATGGCGGCAGCTGAGGCGGCAATCTTGGTGAATTTCATCTCGGTATCCTCCCATTGAGACAAATGCCCACCGGTTAAGGTGCACGCGGCAAGTGAAGGGCGGAAAGGCATTTCAAACAACGATCAGATTTGCGGGGCCGGAAATGACCGGCGGAACGGCTAAAAATCATAGAGTTAGGGTTGATTTTTGCTTGGCGGACGCAAGACAAGAAATGCTCGGAGGCGGATTCTCGCACATCCCCTGACGCAATGTGTGCGGATTCTCGCACAGCTATCTGCGATAGTCCTCCGGTCGAATCCCGTGGCGCGCCAACTTGTCGTAGAAGGTCTTTCGCGGCAGTTTAAGGCCTAGGGCCGCCGCCGTTGCGTTCCCCCCGGCCTTGCCAAGCGCTTCGATCAGAAGCTGCCGCTCGACCTTTGCCATCTGCTCGGCCAGACCAATTCCATCCGCCACCTCGATATCGCCCAGCCCCATGACAAACCGCATCGCGGCATTCATCAGAGCGCGCGCATTGCCCGGCCAGTCCTGCGCCATCAGGCGGGCGATGTGATCCGGCGTGATGTCTGGAATCGGCAGGTTGGCCTGTTCGCAGGCCTGCGCGACATAGTGCCGGAACAGGACAGGAATATCCTCGGTCCGCTCGCGGATCGCGGGTATCCTGACCCGCATCAGATCGAGCCGATAGAAGAGATCGGCACTGAACCGGCCCGTCTCAACCTCGGCGCCCAAATCGTGGGTCGATCCGGCGATGATCCGCGCACCGCCCCCCGCCTCCAACCGGTCCAGAAGCGCGAATTGCGCCGGCCCGCCAAGCTGTCCGATTTCGTCGATATACAGGGTTCCGGCCCCTGCGGAGGCAAAAGCCTCGGATAGGCTCGCCACATCAAGGCCGGTAGCGGAACGTTTGACGAAGGGATGGCGCGCGGCCGCCGACAAGAGGTGGATCACTTCGGCGATCTTGGGCGTGCCGGATCCGGGCTCGCCCAAAATCAAGACCTCCGCTCCGGCTCGGGCGACCGCCCTCACACGTTCGCGCAGATCCGCGGCAAGCGGCGACGTTCCATGGAGCATCCGTGACGCCGCATCGCCGCTTTCAAGCTGGAGACGCTGCCGGCGGCTGTCGAGAATCTCGGCCCGAAGGCCCAGCGCCTTGCGGACAGTTGCCAGAAGGTCGGACGGGGCGCAGGGCTTTTCGAGGAAGGAATGGGCGCCCGCATCCATCGCCTTGACCGCCATCGGGATATCGCCTTCACCGGTCAGAAGGATCACGGGCAGCTCGGGATCGGCTGCGCGGGCATAGTCCAGAAGGTAGAACCCGTCCCGCCCCGGCATACGGATATCGGTGACGATCACCCCGTCGAATTCGCGGGTGATCAAGTCCTTGGCGGCGACAAAAGAGCCCGCGAGGAACGGCTCAAGGTCTGCCAGCTCGAGCATCTGCCCGAGCGCCTCGCGGACCTGGATATCATCATCGACGAGCAGAACCCGCTTGGTCATGCTGCTTGTGCTCCTTCGACGGCGGCCAGTTCCACGGTAAAGATCGCGCCTTTTTCTTCGTGGTTCCGGCCGCGAATTTGTCCTCCGAAACTCTGCACAAGACCATAGGAAATCGAAAGGCCGAGGCCCATTCCTTTGGCCGAGCCGATCTCTTTGGTGGTATAGAAAGGGTCGAATATCCGCTCGGGCTCGGCGATGCCGGGCCCGGTATCCCGCACCGCAAGAAATACCCTCGGTCCCTTCCGCTCGAGCGTGATTTCGATGCGCCGGTCCTCGGTCTCTTCCATGGCATCGACCGCATTCGAGATGAGGTTCAAAACCACCAGCTGGAGCCGCACCTCGCCACCCCGCACCATCACCGCAGAGGGTGGTGCGGCCCAGTCGAGGCTGACGCCCGCGTGGCTGATCTTCGAGGTGCCCATTTCGATCGCGGCATCGACCACAGCGACCAGATCGACATCCGACAGCGGCTCGTTCTCCTGTTTGGCGAAGGCGCGCAGGTTCTTGATGATCCGGCCCATACGGCGGGCCAACTCGGAGATGCGGGACAGGTTTTGCGCCGCGACCTCCGGCTTGCCGCGATCGAGGAAGGCCTCGGCATTCTCGGCGAAGGACCGGATTGCCATAAGCGGCTGGTTCAATTCGTGGCTGATACCCGCCGACATTTGGCCCAGCGCCGAAAGTTTGCCCGCCTGCACCAGATCGGCCTGGGCCTTCTTCAGACGCGCTTCGGCATCGGTGCGCTCTGCCACTTCGTGACGCAGATCGAGGTTGGCGCGTTCAAGCTCCTCTGTGCGTCGCGCCACGCGGGCTTCGAGTTCGAGGTTGACCTTGGCGAGGCTCCGCCGCCGCTCCGCGAAAAGAAAGAGGAGCGCACCGAAGGCAAGGCAGAGGGCGACGGTCGCCGCCGATTGCAGGAGGGCCAGCTGTCGGGCCGGCGCAACATCGAGAAGCGCCTCGCCCCGCAGCCCGATCACCGGCAGGTTTTGCTCCAGATGCAGGGCGCTGGATGGAAGATAGCGCCCGCCGTCAACCTCCCAGAGGGTCAGGCCATCGCGCACCGTCTCGTGATAGCTGACGAAGGGGGCAAGCTGTCCGCCGTCGGCTCCGGTGCGCGTGCTGAACACAAGTTCTGAGCGGTTCGAGACAAAGACAACACCCCGCTCGTCGGTAAAGAACACCGCCGGACGATCCCCACGCAACGCCGCCTCGACCTCTTCGACGTCGGCCATGACGATGACCGCCCCCATCACCGGCCCGTCGGGCGCAAAGACCGGGGCGGCGAAGGTAAAGGCCCGGCGGCGGAAGGCCTCGCTATAGAGGTGTTCGACACCGAGTGCCCCGTCCATCGCCCTTTCGAAATCCGCCTGCCCCCTGTGGCTTCCCCCGACAACCGCCTGCGCCCGCACCAGATCGCGCCCCGAGGGATCGGCCACGGCAATATCGAGCGCGCCGGTCTTGTCGGCCACTTCAAGAAGCAGCTTTGCCGCCTCGCCGCTCTCTAGATCGCCGGTCAGGAGCTCGGCGACAGCGGGGTGATCGGCCATCAGCACCGCCAGCTCGCGATAGCGCTGAAGTTCGCTGGTCAGCTGGTCGGCCGCCAGCGCAAGGTCGGACCGGCCCCGGCTTTCAAGCTGTCCGAGCGCCGCCCCATAGCCATACCACCAGACCCCGCCCGCCAAGAGAGCGACGGCGAGGATATAGCCGGCAAATCCGGCGATCAGTCCGGGGGCATTGCGCTTCATGGCCCGACTTTGCCCCGCTCCGGCAGCGAAGGCCAGTTGCAATCGCGACCGGCGGGCGGCAATGCTTGGCCCATGCTTCGCCTCAGCCAATCCCCGACCGATCCTGCCTTTGTGCAGAACCCCTACCCCTTCTATGACCGCGCCCGTGCAGGCGGGGATCTCTTTTTCTGGGAGGATTACGGGCAGGTCTGCGCGGTTTCGCATCAGGCGGTCTCTGCGCTCTTGCGCGACAGGCGCATGGGCCGCGAGATTCCGCCCGAGTGCCAGCCTGTCATCCCCGAACGCCTTAAGCCCTTCTACGACATCGAGGCCCATTCGATGCTCGAGCTGGAGCCGCCGACGCACACGCGCCTCAGGAGCCTCGTCTTGCGCGCCTTTACCAGCCGCCGCATTGCCGGCCTCGGCCCCGAAATCACCCAGCTTGCCCATGAGTTGATCGACAAGTTCCCTACCTCTGGCCCCTTTGACCTTCTCGACGCCTTCGCCCGTCCGATCCCAATTCTCGTCATTTGCCGCCTTCTCGGCGTCCCTGCCGATCGCGCTGACGACCTGCTGTCATGGTCCAACGCCATGGTGTCGATGTATCAGGCGCGCCGCACCCGCGAGATCGAAGATCAGGCGGTCACTGCCACCGAGGCCTTCCGCGCCTATATCCTCGAGGTCATCGCCCAGAAGCGTCGCGCCCCGGCCGACGATCTTCTGAGCCAGCTCATCGCTGCCGAGGAGGATAGGACCAAGCTCTCGACCGATGAGCTCATCACCACCTCGATCCTGCTTTTGAACGCAGGTCACGAAGCCACGGTCCACACCATGGGCAACGGCATCAAGACCATGCTCGAGACGGGCGAGCGCGAGATCCACGAGGCTTCGGTCGAGGAAATCCTCCGCTACGACCCGCCGCTGCATATGTTCACCCGCTGGGTCTATGAGGAGGTGACGCTCTTCGGCCATACCTTCAAACGGGGCGATCAGGTGGCGCTTCTGCTCGCGGGGGCCAATCGCGATCCCTCGCCTTACCCGAGGCCCGACCTCTTCTCGCCAAACCGCGTAGGCCCCGCCAATGTCTCGTTCGGCGGCGGCATCCACTTCTGCGTGGGCGCGCCCTTGGCGCGGCTGGAGCTTTTGCTGGCCATGGGCGCCCTCTTCGAACGCTGCCCGAGCCTGCGTCTGGCCGAACCGCCGGAATATGCCAACGTCTATCATTTCCACGGGCTGAAGCGGCTCATGGTGCGGATCGACTGATTCACCCTCGCGGGCGGAGGCGATTGCCGTTATGGCAGACCCATGAGCGCGCCCTTTGAAATCCTCTTGGTCACGGCCCCCGGCCTAGAAGCCTCTCTTGCCGATGAGGCGAAGGCGCGCGGACTTTCCGTCACCGGCACCCTTCCGGGCGGCGTGACGGTCACTGGCGGCTGGCCCGAGGTCTGGCGGGCGAACTATTCCTTGCGTGGCGCCGCGCGGGTTCTGGCGCGGATCGGATCGTTCCGGGCGTTTCATCTGGCCCAGCTTGACAAGCGCTCGCGCAAGTTTCCTTGGGGCGAGGTTCTGCGCCCCGATGTGCCGGTGCGGATCGAGGTGACGACCAAGGCCTCGAAGATCTATCACGCCAAGGCCGCGGCCCAGCGCGTCGAGAAGGCGATCACCGAAGAGCTCGGCGAGACTATCTCGTCTGACGCAGAAATCGCAATCAAACTGCGGATCGACGACAACCTTTGTGAATTCAGCGTCGATACCACCGGCGAAGCGCTGCACAAGCGCGGCCACAAGGAAGCTGTTGGCAAAGCGCCGATGCGGGAAAACCTCGCCGCCATGTTCCTGCGCCAGTGCGGCTATCAAGGGACCGAGCCTGTGGTTGATCCCATGTGCGGCTCGGGCACCTTTGTCATCGAAGCCGCCGAGATCGCCGCGGGCCTCGCCCCCGGCCGCTCGCGCGGCTTTGCTTTTGAGAAGCTGGCGAGCTTTGACGCGGCAGCTTTCGCCAAGATCAAGGCCGAAACAGTAAAGCCCCTTTCAACCGGCCTGCGCCTCTACGGCTCCGACCGCGATTCCGGTGCGATCCGCATGGCCCGCGCCAATGCCGAACGGGCGGGCGTCGCCTCTGCCATCGACTTCGGGTTGCACGGC
>RFZI01000052.1 GCA_009920775.1 Paracoccaceae bacterium
TTGTCGGTCTCGATCTCGGCGAGGATATCGCCCGCAGCGACCGTATCGCCTTCTTTCACGAGCCACTTGGCCAGCGTGCCTTCCTCCATCGTGGGGGAAAGGGCGGGCATGAGAATTTCAATAGCCATTGTCCGTTTCTCCCTCAGTCTCAGGCGTAGATATCGGTCCAGAGCTCGGACAGATCCGGCTCGGGGCTGGTTTTCGCGAATTCGGCAGACTCGTTGATGATATCCTTGATCTCTTTGTCGATCTTCTTGAGGTCGTCCGCGCTCGCATGACTGCCGGTCAGAAGGATCGAGCGGATCTGTTCGATCGGGTCGCGCTCTTCCTTCATCTTCTGGACCTCTTCACGGGTCCGGTATTTCGCCGGGTCCGACATCGAGTGGCCGCGATAGCGGTAGGTCTTGACCTCGAGGATATAGGGCCCCTTGCCCGCGCGGCAGTGCGCCACGGCGCGCTCGCCCGCTTCTTTGACGGCGAGGACCGACATGCCATCAACCTCTTCACCGGCGATGCCATAGGCGGCGCCGCGGCCGTAAAGCGTGGTCGACTTGGTCGAGCGCTTCATCGAGGTGCCCATGGCGTATTGGTTGTTCTCGATCACGAAAACGACCGGAAGATCCCAAAGCTCGGCCATGTTGTAGGTCTCGTAGACCTGGCCCTGGTTCGAGGCGCCGTCACCGAAATAGGCGAAGGTCACGTTGTCGTTGCCGCGATATTTGTCCGAGAAGGCAAGGCCCGCACCCAGCGGCACCTGCGCGCCGACGATGCCGTGGCCGCCGTAGAAATGTTTCTCTTTCGAGAACATATGCATCGAGCCGCCCTTGCCCTTGGAATAGCCGCCCTCGCGGCCGGTCAGCTCGGCCATCACGCCCTTGGCGTCCATCCCGCAGGCGAGCATATGCCCGTGGTCGCGGTAGGAGGTGATGCGCTTGTCGCCCTCTTTGGTGCAGGCTTCGAGGCCAATGACGACCGCTTCCTGACCGATGTAGAGGTGGCAGAAACCGCCGATAAGGCCCATGCCGTAAAGCTGGCCTGCCTTTTCCTCGAAGCGGCGAATGAGCAGCATTTCCCGATAGTAGCCAAGCAATTCCTCGGCTGAAACGTTGGGTGTCTGCGCGGGTTTCTTCGCTGCCATGACTCCTCCATATGGCAAAAGTAATATAGTTTAGTGTTAAACTATCAATAGAGGATGCCGTTTCGAAAAGCGAGCGTCAATGCGCCAATCGCTAACGCGAGGCGGAATAGGTGCCATGCGCGGGGCGCAAATCTTTGGTTAACGGATCACGATCTCGTCGGCGCGGATCATGCCCAGAACATCGCGGGCCTGCTGGTCGAGAAGATCGAGGTCGAGGTAGCTGTCGGAAAGGCGATGGGTAAGATTTTCCATTCGCTCCACTTCGGCTTGCAGCTTGCCAAGCTCTTGCGACAGGGTTGCGGCCTCGGCATCGACCTCGGCCCGGCGAAAGATGCCGAAATCGCCCTGCACTGCGGCAAAGGCGAAATAGAGGCCGACCATCACTGTCGCCGTGAAGTAGATCAAAGGGCCCAAATTGGGGCGGGGACTGCTAACCATGTTCTGCCTCATGCCGCCTCTGACGGGCGGCTGAGACAGAGAATCGCATATCCGATTCGCTTTGTGAATCCCCCAAATGCGGGGAAATGGCGTTATCCGGCGATCGAAGCGCGATAGATCGAGTCGATTGCGCCGGCGAGGGTCGCGTCGAACTCCGCGTCGGACTGCTGGGCCGAAAGCCCTTCGGTCAACGCCCGGCTGAACGACGCGATCATGCCGCGATTTTGGGAGAGAAGCGCATTGGCCTCGTCGCGGCTATAGCCACCCGACAGCGCCACGACCTTCAGGACACGCGAGTGATCCACGAGCGGCGCATAGAGATTGGCCTTGCTCGGCAGGGTGAGCTTGAGCATTACCTGCGCCTCGCCATCCATCGCATCGAGATGACGCAGAAGCGCGGCAAGGAGCAGAGCCTCCGCTTCGGCCTTGTCGGCAATGGAAATCGTCACCTCAGGCTCGATGATCGGCACGAGACCCGCCGCCAGCACCTGCTGTGCCACGGCGAACTGCTGGGCCACCACGGCCTCGATTCCCGCCGCATTGGCCGCGCTGATGACCGAGCGTTCCTTGGTGCCATAGACGCCCAACTTGGCCGCGCGGGCGAGAAGCGTATCCAAGCCCGGCATCGGCTTGAGCATCTGGCAGCCGTTCACTTCTGCCTCGAGCCCCTTGTCGATCTTGAGAAAGGGGACGACGTGGCGGTTTTCCCAGAGGTATGTCGCGGTCGGGATGCCGTCGATCGAACGGTCCATCGTCTGTTCGAAGAGGATGGCGCCCACGACCTTCTCGCCGGTGAAGGCGGGGGATTTGATGATCCGGGCGCGCATGGCGTGGATAAGGTCGAACATCTCGGCTTCGGAGCCATAGGCGCTCTCCTCAACGCCGTAGAGCCGCAGCGCCTTTGGGGTCGAGCCGCCCGACTGATCAAGAGCGGCGATAAAGCCCGCGCCCTTGCGCAGTTGCTCGGTCTGTTCGCGGTTGGGCATGGCGGCACTCCTTGATGGCTCTCATGCAGGGCATAGCCGCTGCCCGAGCGGCATTCAATCATGGTCGCGCTAACGGTCGGCTCAGGCGTCGAGCGCGGCCACGCCGGGAAGGACTTTGCCTTCCATCCATTCGAGGAAGGCGCCGCCGGCGGTGGAGATATAGGTAAAGTCCTTGGCGGCGCCTGCTTGATTGAGGGCAGCCACGGTATCGCCACCGCCCGCCACCGAGATCAGCTTGCCCGCACGGGAAAGTTCCGCCGCCTTGGCCGCGGCCGCGTTGGTGGCCGCATCGAAGGGGGCAATCTCGAAGGCGCCGAGTGGGCCGTTCCAGACCAGCGTTTTCGCCCTCTCCAGAACCTCCGCGATATAGGCAACCGTGGCGGGGCCGGCATCGAGGATCATCGCATCGGCAGGGCAGGCATCGGGGGCGAGGGTCTCATTCGCGGCATTCGCCTTGAACTCGCGCGCCACGACGATATCGCGCGGCAGGATGACCTCACAGCCAGCGGCCTCGGCCTTCTTGAGGATGTCGCGGGCGGTGTCGGCCAGATCGTGTTCGCAAAGCGATTTGCCCACGTTGATGCCTTGGGCGGCGAGGAAGGTATTGGCCATGCCGCCGCCGATCACCAGATGATCGACCTTGCTCACGAGGTTGCCCAGAAGATCGAGCTTGGTCGAGACCTTGGCCCCGCCAACGACCGCCACCACGGGCCGCTGCGGATTGCCGAGCGCCTGATCGAGCGCGCCCAGCTCTTCGGCCATCAAACGCCCCGCGCAGGAAGGCAGGAGGTGGGCGACGCCCTCGGTCGAGGCGTGGGCGCGGTGGGCGGCGGAGAAGGCATCGTTGCAATAGACATCGCCGAGCGAGGCGAGGAACTTGGCCATCGCCGGATCGTTGGCTTCTTCCATCGGCGTGAAGCGAGTGTTCTCGAGGAGGACGACCGAGTCGTAAGGCATGGCGTTGATCGCTTCGCGGCTCGGCTTTTCGATGAAGGTCACGCGACGGCCGAGGGCGGCCTCAAGGGCGGGCAGGGTGATCCGAAGGCTCATCTCGGGGACGGGTTTGCCCTTGGGGCGGCCGAAATGGGCCATGAGGATCGGCGTGCCGCCTGCGGCGAGAATATCGTTGATGGTCGGCACAATACGGTCGATCCGGGTGGTGTCGCTCACCTGTCCGTTTTCGAACGGTACGTTGATATCGACCCGCACCAGCACACGCTTGCCCTTGAGGTCCATGTCATCCAGCGATTTCCAACCCATCTGATCCTCCGTGTTATCCGATAGCCGCCCTTCGATATCGCTTATAGGGCAAGGGTCAAGCTACATCCCTTGGCAAGGCCTGCCTGTGAGCATATGTCTCAGCCCAAAGGACAGGACTTAAAGGAGAGCCCAGTGGCCGATATCAAAGACCCGGAGAACACCATCATCATCACGCTCAAGGACGGGCCGGTGGTGATCGAACTTCTGCCCAGCGTGGCGCCGAAGCATTCGGAGCGTATGAAAGAGCTGGCCCGCGCCGGCGCCTATGACAACGTCTGCTTCCACCGCGTGATCGACGGCTTCATGGCGCAGACTGGCGATGTCGAGCATGGCGATATGGAGGACGGCTTCAACATCCGCCGCGCCGGCACTGGCGGGTCGGACCTGCCCGACCTTCCGGCGGAGTTCTCCAAGCTGCCGCATGACCGCGGCACGCTGGGTGCGGCCCGGTCAATGAACCCGAACTCGGCCAACAGCCAGTTCTTTATCAACTTCAAGGACAACCATTTCCTCAATGGCCAGTACACGGTCTATGGCCGGGTCATTTCGGGGATGGAACACGTCGATGCGATCGTACGCGGCGAGCCGCCGATGAACCCCGATCGCATGATCTCAGTAAAGGTTGCTTCAGATGAATAAACTTGCCGCCGCCTTGGCCCTTGCTCTCAGCGCCTCTCCGGCGCTGGCCGCAAACCTCGAGATCACTGTCTCGGGCGAAGCCAACGGCAAGATCGTGATCCACTTGCGCGACGACCTCGCGCCGGCCCATGTCGCGCAGATCTCGGCGCTTGCCAATTCGGGTGCCTATGATGGCGTGGTGTTCCACCGCGTGATCGACGGCTTCATGGCCCAGACGGGCGATGTGGAGTTTGGCAAGATCGGTGGTGATATGTCGCTTGCGGGCATGGGCGGCTCGTCGCTTCCTGACCTGCGGGCCGAGTTTTCCGCGCAGCCTTTCGAGCGTGGCATCGTCGGTATGGCGCGGGCCAATGACCCGAATTCGGCCAACAGCCAGTTCTTCATCATGTTCGAGCCGGGCTATTTCCTGAACGGTCAGTATACGGTGATCGGCGAGGTGATCTCGGGGATGGACGTGGTCGACCAGATCAAACGCGGCGAAGGCCAGAACGGCGCGGTGATTGGCCGCCCGGATGTGATGACCAAGGTTGTCGTGACCGAATAATCGGCGTCTGGCGTCGAGACGAACGGGCCCTTCGGGGCCCGTTTTCGTTTGGGGGCTCTGCCCCCGCGCCCTTGGCGCTCCCCCGGAGTATTTGGGGCCAAAAGAAGCGGCATTGACTTGGGGGGAGGGGCACCGTCTTGTGAGCCGATGGACCGCAAGACACATATGGACGCCTTCGGGGCGGGTTCGCTGATCGCCTTCGCGCTGTTGCTGGCGTTCAATCAGGTTGTCGTGAAGGTGGCGAATGCCGGGTTACAGCCCGCGTTTTTTGCGGGGCTGAGGTCGGTCGGGGCGGTGGTCTGTGTCGGCCTCTGGCTCTGGTGGCGGGGGATACCGCTTAAGTTCCCAAACGGGGCGCTGGTGGCAGGGATCATTGCGGGCCTATGCTTTGCCGCCGAGTTCTTGTTTCTGTTCATCGCGCTTGATCTGACAACGGTCGCCCGCAGCGGGATCATGTTCTATTCGATGCCGCTCTGGATGGCGGTGATCGCGCATTTCGTTTTGCCCGATGACCGGGTGACACCAACGAAGGCACTGGGCCTCTTGTTGGCGCTTGGCGGTGTGGCGGTGGCACTCTTGGGGCGCGGAGCGGACAGCGAGGGCAGCCTTTGGGGCGATCTTGCGGGAATCGGGGGTGCGATCGGCTGGGCAGTGACTGCCCTGATGGCCAAGGCCTCGCCGTTGCGACATGCACGGCCGGAGGTTCAGCTCTGGATACAGGTGCTGGTTTCGGGGCCAATCCTGATTTTGGCAGCACCCCTTTTCGGGCCACTGATCCGCGATCTTGAGCCTATCCACCTCTGGGCGTTGGCGTTTCAGATCGTGGTGGTGGTGAGTGCGGGCTTCATCTTCTGGCTCTGGCTTCTGTCGATCTATCCGGCTTCGGGCGTGGCCTCGTTCAGCTTTCTCTCGCCGGTCTTCTCGGTGCTTTTGGGCTGGCTCGTTCTTGGAGAAGAGATCAGGCCGGTGATCGTGGTGGCGCTTGTTCTGGTGGCGGCGGGGATCCTGTTGATCAACCGCCCGCCGAAGAGGGCCTAGAGGGCCATCGTCATCAGGGAGTAGCGGTCGCGCGGGGCGAAGCCGCATTTACGGTAGAGCTTTTGGGCGGCGGGATCGTTGCGGTGGACCTCGAGGTGGATCGCCGCCACGCCCGCCTCGCGCAAGGCACGCGCCAGCGCAAAAAGGGCTTCGGTGGCGAGGCCACGCCCGCGCACGGCGGTGCGGACGTAGATCTCGTCGATCCAGGCTTCCATGCCGCCCAGATCGATCGACCAGCCGAAGGTGACGATCAGATAGCCGGTCGGCGCGCGGGTCGGGCCGAAGAGGTAGGCCGCGCCATAGGGGGAGCCTTCGAGGAGGGGCTGGACGGCGGCGCCCCGCGCCTCGTCCTGCCCTGCCATCCCGTATTCCTCGGCAAAGCGCGACATGAGGTCGGTGAGGCGCTCGGCGTCTTCGGGGCGACAAAGGGAGAGGGCGGCCATCAGAGGCGGCCGATCCGGTCGGTCAGCAGGCGATAGAAGCCGTCGGCCTGGATATCGCCGATGAAGAGGCAGTTGGGCTTGCGTTTGGTGACGCGCCACCAGTCGGCCACGGTCATGCCAAGGGTCAGCTCGGAGGTGGTCTCGATCTCGACGTTGATCTCACGGCCGGAGAATAGGTAGGGGTCGAGCAGATAGGCGATCACGCAAGGATCGTGCAGCGGCGCGCCTTGGCTACCGTATTTCTCCATGTCGAAGCGTTCGAAGAAATCGGTCCATTCGGCGACCATGGTGCCGGGCTTGGTGCCAAGCGCGCGGAAGGCCTCGATCCGCGGGCGGGTGGTGAGCGCCTTGTGGGTGACGTCGAGAGGCATGACGACGAGCGGCACGCCGGATTTGAACACGATCTCAGCGGCTTCGGGATCGACGTAGATGTTGAACTCGGCCGCGGGGGTGATGTTGCCCACCTCGAAATAGGCGCCGCCCATGAGTACGATTTCCTGCACGCGGGGGATGATGTCGGGCGCCTTGAGGAAGGCGGCGGCGATATTGGTGAGCGGGCCGAGGGGGCAAAGGGTGACGGTCTTTTCCGGCTCGGCGCGCAGGATCTCGATCAGGAAATCGACCGCGTGCTGATCCTGCAGGGGCATCACCGGATCGTCCATCTTCGGCCCGTCGAGGCCGGTCTTGCCGTGGACGTGCTCGGCAGTGACGAGCTTGCGCTTGAGGGGGGCATCGCAGCCGGCGAAAACCTTGGTTTCGGGCTTGCCGGCCAGTTCGCAAATGATGCGGGCATTCTTCTGCGTGAGCGGCAGCGGCACGTTGCCGGCGACAGCGGTGATGCCAAGCACCTCAAGCTCGGGGCTGGCGAGCGCGAGCAAAATGGCAACGGCGTCGTCCTGTCCGGGGTCGGTGTCGATGATGATCTTGCGGGGGGCCATGGTGTCTCCTTCTCCCGCGACACTGGCCTTGCCCGCGTGCGGGCGCAAGCCCTAGACGCGGCCCTCGGCGTCAAGCCGCGCGTGAAGGGCAGGGACGGAAGGGTGCGCCAGTTCAAGGCCGTAGATATAGGCCTGCGTCAGGAAAAAGCAGGCGGCATCAACGCTATTTGCTTGATCCGCCGCCTCGGCATAGAGGCTCACAAGCCCCCATTGATCCCCCGCCGCATGGGCGGCGAGGAGCCTGTCGTCGAGATCGCTCATTTTCCCTCGCGGTGGGCCTCGATCTTGCGGGCCACCCATTCGTGGAAGCAATGCGTGGGGCTGTCCATCGCCGGGCTGAAACGGCCGCCGTCAAAATTGGGCGCGTGGCGGCCTTTCTGCATGCCTTCGACGACGAAAACATCCTCTTGGAACACGACTTTCCACTGGGCCGAGTTCTTGGCGCGAAGTGCGTCGCTGGTCGCCTTGGTGGAGTAGTAGAGATGGATATGCTCGGAGGTGCTGTCGATGGTGTTGGGCTGCAGGACGATCGCGAAGCAGTGATCGCGCTGGGCACCGAGGAGGACGTTGGGATAGACGGCGACATATTCGGCGCCTTCGTTCCAGAAGGAAGAAAGCCCCGCGAAATCGGGGAAAACCGTGCCGTCATCGCCCTTGATCTGGCGATAGAGGGTCGATCCTTGCCCGGAATAGTGGCCAAGTTCGGTGATGTTGTAGTGGTCCTCGAGGCGGGAATAGCTGTTGAGGCCGGGGTGCACCCACGGCAGGTGATAGCTCTCGCAGTAGTTTTCGACGGCGAGTTTCCAGTTGGTGTTGACCTCAAGCGTAAAGGTGCTGTCGGCGCCGCCATGGATCAGCGGCTGGTTGAATTCTTTCCAGCGTTCGAGAAGGTCGGCATGGACCACCTCGAAAGGATCGGCCTTGCCACCCACGTTGATGAACACCGTATCAAACCAGATATGGCTGCGGACCTCGTTCAGCCCGAGGTTTTCGCGGACGATGGCCTCGTGCGTGTTGTGCCCCGGCCCGCCGACATGGGGGGTCGAGACAAGGCGACCATCGGTGCCATAGCACCATGAGTGATAGGGGCAGCGGATCGCGCCTTCGATCTTCTTGGGTTCAGCCACGAGGATCATGCCGCGGTGGCGGCAGATGTTTTCGAAAACCCGCACCACACCGTCGCGCCCACGGAGGAGGAGGAGGGGGATGCCGAGAAATTCAATGGGCTTGGCGTCGCCCGGCTCGGGCACTTCGGAGGCCACGGCCAACCCCGCCCAGTTGGCGAAAAGGACAGCGTGCTTTTCCTCTTCCCACATCGCAGGGTCGATGTAATGGGCGTTGGGCAGGCCATTGGCCGTCTCGACCGGGCGGCGAACGGCGGACAGGTCGTCGAAATTCTGGTCTTTGGCCATGAAACCCTCCCAAAGCGGCGTAGCGTCAACCTAGGAGAGTTTTGCCCCCAAAAAAATGCGCGCCGGCGACCTTGGGTCACACCGGCGCGACATGGGGGTCCTAGTTGGCGCCGCGGGCGAGGGCGGCGACACCGGTGCGGGCGATCTCGATCAGGCCGAGGGGGCGCATCAGATCGGCGAAAGCGTCGATCTTTTCCGGCGTGCCGGTGATTTCGAAAACGAAGCTCTCAAGAGTCGAGTCGACCACAGAGGCGCGGAAGATATCGGCAAGCCGCAAGGCTTCGACACGGGCATCGCCCTTGCCAGCCACCTTCAGAAGGCCAAGCTCGCGCTCGACGGAGGGGCCCTCGACGGTGAGATCGTGGACCTCGTTGACCGAAACGATCCGGCCAAGCTGGGCCTTGATCTGGGTGATCACCTGCGGTGTGCCCGAGGTGACGATGGTGATGCGGCTCCGGTGGCCCTCGTGGTCCACCTCGGCCACGGTGAGGCTTTCGATGTTATAGCCGCGCCCCGAGAAGAGGCCGATCACGCGCGCCAGAACGCCCGGCTCGTTTTCCACGAGAACCGCCAGCGTATGCCGCTCGATCTCGTCGCCGAAGGTGGAGCGCAGATCATAGGCCGAATGGCTCGTGGCGCCTTTTTTGATTTTCAGTGCAGACATTGCTCTATCCGTTCTTTCGTTGTCGGGCCGGTCAGACCATCACCGCGCCGCCGGCCTGAATGGCGCCTTCGGTCGAGGCGTCGCCCAGAAGCATTTCGTTATGCGGCTTGCCCGACGGGATCATCGGGAAGCAGTTTTCGTGCTTTTCCACGAGGCAATCGAAGATCACCGGGCCGTCATAGGCCAGCATTTCCATGATCGCGTCGTCGAGGTCGTTGGGGTCGGACACGCGGATGCCCTTGCCGCCGAAGGCCTCGGCCAGTTTCACGAAATCAGGGAGCGCCTCGGACCACGAATGGCTATAGCGCTCGCCATGCAGAAGCTGCTGCCACTGGCGGACCATGCCGAGGCGTTCGTTGTTGAGGATAAACTGCTTGACCGGGAGGCGATACTGGATCGCGGTGCCCATCTCCTGCATGTTCATCAGCCACGAGGCCTCGCCCGCGACGTTGATGACGAGGGCTTCGGGATGGGCCATCTGCACGCCGATCGAGGCGGGGAAGCCGTAGCCCATGGTGCCGAGGCCACCCGAGGTCATCCAGCGGTTGGGGTCTTCGAAGGTCAGGAACTGGGCGGCCCACATCTGATGCTGGCCGACCTCGGTGCAGATATAGCGGTCCTTGTCCTTGGTCAGGGCCTCAAGGCGCTCGAGCGCATATTGTGGTTTGATGGTCTTGTCCGAATTGCGATAGGTCAGGCATTTCACCGCCTTCCATTCGTCGATCTGCTTCCACCACTTGGCGGTCGCCTCGCGGTCGGTCACGCGGCCGCGCGATTTCCAGATCTTGAGCATATCCTCGAGAACATGGGCCACATCGCCGAGGATCGGGATATCGACGCGGATCACCTTGTTGATCGAGGAGGCGTCGATATCAATGTGGGCCTTCTTCGATTTCGGGCTGAAGGCATCGACGCGGCCGGTGATCCGGTCGTCGAAACGGGCGCCGATGCACATCATAAGATCGCAATCGTGCATTGCCATGTTGGCCTCGTAAAGCCCGTGCATCCCGAGCATCCCGACCCAGGACTTGCCGCTGGCGGGATAGGCGCCAAGGCCCATCAGCGTCGAGGTGATCGGAAAGCCGGTGGCCTCGACAAGCTCGCGCAGAAGCTGGCTCGCGGCGGGGCCGGAGTTGATGACGCCGCCGCCGGTATAGAAAATCGGCCGCTTGGCCTTTTCCATCGCCTTGACGAGTTCGGTGATCGCATCGAGATCGCCCTTCACCTTGGGCTGATAGCGCGACTTAAGTTGCTTCTTTTCGGTATAGGTGCCGGTGGCGAACTGGACGTCTTTGGGGATGTCGATCAGCACCGGGCCGGGGCGGCCGGATGTGGCGACGTGGAAGGCCTCGTGCAGGGTCGAGGCGAGCTTGTCGGTCTCTTTCACGAGCCAGTTATGCTTGGTGCAGGGGCGGGTGATGCCGACCGTGTCGGCCTCTTGGAAGGCATCCGCACCGATCATGAAGGTGGGCACCTGACCGGTCAGAACGATGATCGGGATCGAATCCATCAAGGCATCGGTCAGGCCGGTAACGGCATTGGTCGCACCGGGGCCGGAGGTCACGAGCGCAACGCCGGGCTTGCCGGTCGAGCGGGCATAGCCTTCGGCGGCGTGAACCGCGCCCTGTTCGTGGCGCACAAGAACGTGCTGGATGTCGTTTTGCTGGAAGATCTCGTCATAGATCGGAAGCACGGCGCCTCCGGGATAGCCGAATACCGTGTCCACGCCCTGATCCTTCAGAGCCTGAACCACCATTTTCGCGCCGGTCATCTGCCGTGTCATCTGTCTGTCCTTCACTTCATTCACGTCGTCGATACAAAAAAGCCCCCGGTCTGGTTCGGGGGCGCAGGGGCGAAGATCACGAGATCCGCTACCGGCCCATGCGCCTTTGTCCTACATCGCCGAGTACGTCCTGCATCGTTGGAACCTTTCGCAACGGGGCGACTTATGCATGTGCAGCAAACAGCGTCAACCGTCTGAGTTGGAGAAAATGTCGCTGTGGCTCAAATTTGTGAAATAATATTTCTCAATTTGGGCGAAAATGACCGGTTTTGGAAAGTCGTCAGAAAATGCCGCGCTTGGAGGGGAAAATCTTGGCCGGCTCCTTGGCGTTTGGTCTGTTTTCTGGACCAATTGCCGACGCTGCAGCACGATAAATTTTTTGCAGCACGGAAAGCGGTCGGCGCGATCTGATTTTACCAAAAACAACCTCGGATTTAGCGGGGTTTCTAACCTACTGGTTTTCGGAGGAAAATGATTTTGGCCCGCGGGGCGATTGAGGCTGATTTGGGGCTGTTATGCCTCGGCCAGCCTCGGCTTGCCGGCACCAAAAAAAAAGCGCCGTTTTGTTTAGAAAACCCGACCAAACGCGAAATTCTCTATTTTCAAACACCTAGCTTCGCTACTAGGCTCTGGTTACTCGAAACGATCTACCCGCCAATGTAGCGGGAACAAGTTTGTATGGGAGGAAAACAGTGGATCGTCGTTCATTCCTTAAGACCTCGGCTCTCGGCGGCACAGCCGCAGCCGCAACCACTCTTGCGGCGCCGGCCATCGCGCAGGGCAAACGCACGCTGACCATGGTGACAACATGGGGTCGGGGTGCTGCCGGCGTACATGACGCCGCTCAAAGAACTGCTGATATGATCGGAACGTTGACCGATGGCCAGTTGACCGTAGATCTGAAAGCTGCTGGTGAACTTGTGGGAGCGTTCGAAGTCTTCGATGCTGTCACTTCGGGTCAAGCCGATATGTATCACGGTGCCGACTACTATTTTGTCAACCAGCACCCCGGCTATGCCTACTTTACTGGCGTTCCGTTTGGTTTGACTACCACGGAAACGAATATCTGGTACTATCAAGATGGAGGCATGGAGCTTCACGACGAATTAGGTCAAATCTTTGGCCTGAAGTCGTTTCTTGCAGGCAATACGGGAACACAAGCTGGCGGTTGGTTTAGGAAGGAAATAAACTCAGCAGAGGACTTTCAGGGTTTGAAGTTTAGAATGCCCGGCCTCGGTGGTCAGGCGTTGGGAAAGCTTGGAGCTTCTGTGCAGAACATTCCCGGGGGCGAAGTCTATCAAGCGCTTTCCACCGGCGCTCTTGATGGCACTGAGTGGATTGGCCCTTGGGCCGATGAGGCTGCTGGATTTGCCGAGATTACGAAGTTCTATTATACAGCGGGTTTTCATGAGCCTGGGGTCGGACTTTCGTTGGCGACCAACCGTGAAGTGTTTGAAAGTCTGTCTGTGGCTCATCAAGCTGCCATCAGCAATGCTGCAGCGGAGGCCAATCAATGGTCATTCACATTGTTCTCGGCAAATCACGGCCCGGCTCTTTCGAGGCTAAAGGCCGCTGGCGTCAAGTCGCTCCAGTTCTCTGATGAGATATGGGATGCTTTCGGTGTCGCGTCCAAAGAGGTCCTTGATGGCTACATGGGCGACGAGCTGTTTGCTAGAATTAGGAACAGTGCGGAGGCGTCTCGAGATTCTTGGGCAGCATGGCAAGGGATCTCGGAAAACGTATTCGTTGCTCAAAGAAATCGCATCCTCGGCAGCTGATACGAAGCCGAGAAACGACATTGTCGGGCCGGGTTAGTTCCCGGCCCGACTTCTATCGCTGTGTCAGGCGCAGCAATGCGCCTTTGGGAGAGGCGCGGGTATCAAGCGGAGATAAGTCATGGGGCTGGTCGAGGCATGGGGGGGCAATCCAGTTGGATGGATCGCAGCGCACCTGATCGAGGGATTCTACAATCTGGTCTATGCGCTGGCGCATACGCAGTCGTGGCTGGATTGGCTGAGCTGGGAAAATACCACTGAGGACAAAGAATCCCTGATGCGCTTTATCTACTTCGGCGCGTCGAAAGAGTTTCTGTTCGTCTTCATCGACCTCTTCATCGTCATCACGATCGCAGGCATCCTCTATCGCCCGTTGATGTGGAGCATCGTTCGCGGCCTCGAGACCTTTGCCAATACCATCGGCCGAACAGCGGCCTGGGCGGGCCTGACGATGGTTCTTCTGCAAATCCTCATCATATTCCTGCAGCGCGTTTTCGCAGTCAGCCAGATTTCCTTTGGCTTCGGCTTCAGCTTTGCCTTCGACGTGAGCTGGTGGTCGGAAAGCCTCAAGTTCTACAACGCCATCATCGTCGCCCTTTGCGCCACCTACACCTTCGTGCAGGGCAGCCATGTGCGGGTTGACCTGATCTATTCGGGCGTCAGCTATCGCACCAAGAAAGCGATCGACATGTTTGGCTCGATCGTCTTCATGCTGCCGGCGGCTTTCATTGTCTGGCTTTATGGCTGGTTCTTCATGTGGCGCCACCTCATCGTGCCCAATCCATCGGCCTCAAACTCGCTTGACCAGCTTGTGATGAAAGCCCGCGCGCTGCGCTGGAACGTCGAGACCATTGGCTTTAGCCCCAACGGCTTCAACGCCTACTTCCTCTTCAAGATGCTGCTTCTGGCCTATACCGG
>RFZI01000053.1 GCA_009920775.1 Paracoccaceae bacterium
AGCGCCGCGCGCCATTCTTCCACCGCTGCGTCACGCACCGCCGCCGCGTCGGCCGACGGGAAAAGCAGGCTCTGCACAGGCGAAATCATCTGTTCATAGCCTTCGGGCAGGCCACCCTCGGGCGTCACCGCCGGATACATCCAGTTGGTCGTCGGGATGACCGACTGGAAGCCCGAGGTCAGCATGAACCGAAGGAAAGCGTCGGCCAGATCGGGCTGATCCGTTCCGGCGATTTTGCCCGCCACTTCGACCTGCATGTAGTGGCCCTCGCTGAACGGCCAGGCGACCTTCGAAGCGTCGCCCTCGGCGATCAGGTGATAGGCGGGCGAGGTCGTGTAGGAGAGAACCGCATCCGCCTCACCCTCGAGGAAGAGGCCATAGGCCTCGGACCAGCCGGGGGTCACGGTCACGATATTGTCGGCCAGCGCAGACCAGATCTCGCGGTAGACGAACGGGGATCTTGGATCACGATCTTCAGATCGCTCGCGGCCAGCGCCTCGAAATCCGCCGGAGCGGGGGCGTCGGCATTCGCCACGAAGGCGAACCAGCCCCAGTCGAAGGGCACGAAAGTGGAATCAGTCCACTCGGTCGGCAGATCAAGCAGGGCAAGATCGCCATGCGGCGCGAAGAGGCCCGAGGCGAGCGCCTTCTCTGTCAGGGTCGTATCAAGGCCAAGGACGATGTCGGCCTCGGTGCTTCCTCCTTCGAGAAGCACGCGCGACAGGAGCGCCGCGCCGTCACCCGCGGCGACGAACTTCAGATCGCAGCCACAGGTTTCCTCAAAGGCAGCCTCAACCGCCGGGCCGGGGCCCCATTCGCTGGTGAAGCTGTCGTAGGTATAGACTGTCAGAACAGGGCTTTCGGCCATCGCACCGCTGGCGATAAGGCAAAGTCCCGCGACATGGCTCAGATGGGTCTTTCTCATAGGTCATCCTCTCATGCGCCGGACGGATGGGGGCTTTGAGGACATCTCGCGACCTTCCCTCCGCCGGTCTTAACCGGTTCAGGTTCAACGGGTTCGCGGACCATTCCACATCTCAGCCCTGTTGCGAGGGCTCCCCGAGGTACCGCCTAAAATAGCCCTCTGTGACGCCGCCGCAAGGGCAGAAGCGCTGTTTGCGCTTGGCCCATCGCCGAGGCCGCGCTATGCGGGGGGCAAAGGAGCCCGATCATGTCGTTCAATACCTTCGGCCATCTCTTCCGCGTCACGACCTGGGGCGAAAGCCACGGGCCCGCGCTTGGCGCGACGGTGGACGGCTGCCCACCGGGCGTCGAGCTTTCCGAAGCCGATATCCAGCCGTGGCTCGACAAGCGCCGCCCCGGCCAGAACAAGAACACCACCCAGCGGCAAGAGGCCGATCAGGTCGAGATCCTGTCAGGCGTGTTTGAAGGCAAGACAACCGGCACGCCGATACAGCTGATGATCCGCAATACCGACCAGCGGTCCAAGGACTATGGCGATATCGCCCAGTCGTTCCGGCCCGGCCATGCCGACATCACCTATCACCAGAAATACGGCATCCGCGATTATCGCGGCGGCGGGCGCTCTTCGGCGCGGGAAACGGCGGCTCGGGTCGCTGCGGGCGGCGTGGCGCGCAAGGTTTTGGCGGCGCTGGTGCCCGATCTGCGGATCAAGGGCTATATGGTGCAGATGGGGCCGAAGGTCATCGACCGAAGCCGCTTTGACTGGGACGCCATCGACCAGAACGATTTCTGGTGCCCCGATCCGGCGGTGGCCGCCGAGTGGGAGGATTTCCTCGATTTCCTCCGCCGCAAGGATCACAACTCGGTCGGCGCGACCGTCGAGGTGGTGGCGCAGGGTGTTCCTGCGGGCCTCGGGGCGCCGATCTATGCCAAGTTAGACTCTGATCTGGCGATGGCGATGATGACGATCAACGCTGTAAAAGGCGTCGAGATCGGCGAGGGCATGGCGGCGGCGGCGCTCACGGGGCGCGAGAACGCCGACGAGATTTTCATGGGGCCGAACGGGCCGGAATTCAGCACCAACCATGCCGGCGGCATCCTTGGCGGGATCAGCACCGGGCAGGATGTGGTGGTGCGCTTCGCGGTCAAGCCGACCTCGTCGATCCTCTCGCCGCGCCAGTCGATCCGCGCCGATGGCACCCCTGTCGAGGTTGTTACAAAGGGCCGCCACGATCCTTGCGTGGGCATCCGCGCGGTGCCGGTGGGCGAGGCCATGATGGCCTGCGTGATCCTCGATCACCTGCTTCTGGATCGCGGTCAGACCGGCGGCGTTCGCGGCAAGATCGGCTGATTATTTCGCCTGACGCGCAAGCTGAACCGCGAGGATGCCAGCGGCGATGATCGTGACGCCGATCACGTCGGCGATCCCGAGCTTCTCACCCAACAGAATCGCCGCGATCACCACGCCGAAGAACGGATTGAGGAAGTGAAAGGTCGCGGCACGCACCGCGCCGATCCGCCCAACGAGCATGAACCAAATCCATGTGGCGATCAGGCCGGGAACAAGCGTGGTATAGGCGAAGGCGACGACAAGCTGCCAGCTTAGGGTGACGGTATGTGTCTCTAACAAGGCCGCGGGGACGAAAAGCACCGCGCTACCCACCAGCATCTGAAGCCCGACGATCATCAAGACATTGCCGCCCGACGAGGCATTGCGGACCATCAAAGTCGCCACAGCAAGCGACACGACACCAATCCCGCAATAGATCACACCCATCAGATCAACCCCGCCATTGAAGCGGGCGCTCATGATGATCGTGACGCCAATTACACCCGCCAGAAGGCCAGCCATCGCCAAGGGCCGGATCCTCTCACGGAACACAAGCCAACCGGCCAACGCCACAACAAGCGGCATGGTCGAGGCGATGATCGCGGCGAGCGAGGCTTCGACCGTCTTCATCGCGACGAAATTCAGACCCAAATAGAGGGCATTCTGGCAAATCCCGAAGATCACCACCGCTCGCCATTGCGATTTGGTGAGCCGTGCGCTCTGGCCCAGCGCCCATGCGATGCCAACACCCAGAAGGCCCGAGATCAGGAAACGGAGCGACAGGGCCGAAATCGGCGGCGCGTATTCGACGATCACCCGCGCCGAGGTAAAGGCCGAAGACCACATCAGGGCAAAGGCCAGCCCCATTCCGATTGCGCGCAGATCCATCATTCCCCCAATGAAAAAGGGCCGCCGTTTGCGGGCGACCCTTTCCTATCCTTTTGTCAGGCGCAAGCCCGCAAAGGCTTAGCCGTTGACGCTGTCTTTCAGAGCCTTGGCGATGGTCATTTTCACAACCTTGTCGGCCGGCTTCTTGATGCTCTCGCCGGTGGCCGGGTTGCGAACCATGCGCTCGGGGCGCTCGCGGCAATAGATCTTGCCAACACCCGGAAGGGTCACGGCGCCGCCGGCCGAAACTTCTTTGGTGATGATCGACAGGAGCGCGTCGAGCGCAGCGCCCGCCGATTTCTTGTCACTGCCAGCGCCTTCGGCGATCGCCGTTACGAGCTGGGCTTTGGTCATCGGTTTTGCCATTTTCTGGTCTCCCTTGTCTGCCCATACCTTGGGCCTCATTTTCCGCATACTAACGGTATGTGGTATAGCACCACAACGAATTGTGATGCATTGCAAGCCAAAATCGCCCTTATAGTAGCGTTTTTTGGCGTTTTCAGAGGAAAGCGGTCTCCTCAAAGCTCCTCAGCTTGCGGCTGTGGATGCGTTCAAGCGGCATATCGCGCAGGCTTTCGAGCGCCTGAATGCCGATCATCAGATGCCGCGCGACCTGTGTTTTGTAGAAATCCGAGGCCATCCCCGGCAACTTCAGTTCTCCGTGTAGGGGCTTGTCAGAGACACATAGAAGCGTCCCGTAGGGCACGCGGAACCGGAAGCCATTTGCCGCGATCGTCGCGCTTTCCATATCGAGCGCGATGGCGCGGGACTGCGAGAGGCGTTGAACCGGCCCCGATTGATCCCGAAGTTCCCAGTTGCGGTTGTCGATGGTGGCCACCGTTCCGGTCCGCATGATCCGTTTGAGTTCGAAACCATCAAGCGCCGTGACGTCTGCCACCGCTCTCTCAAGCGCGATCTGGATCTCGGCCAAAGCGGGGATCGGCACCCAGATCGGCAGATCGTCGTCGAGAACGTGATCCTCGCGCAGATAGGCGTGGGCGAGAACGAAATCGCCAAGCCGTTGGCTGTTCCGCAAGCCGGCGCAATGGCCCACCATCAGCCAGGCGTGGGGCCGCAGAACGGCGATATGGTCGGTCGCGGTTTTGGCGTTCGACGGACCGACTCCGATGTTCACAAGGGTGATGCCCTGCCCATCCGGCCGCTTGAGGTGATACGAAGGCATCTGCGGCATTTTCGGAAGGTGCGGCAGCGTCTCGTCACCTTTCGTCAAAATGTGATTTCCAGGCCCTACAAAGGCCGAATAGCCGCTTTTGGCATCGGCTAATGCCGCGCGAGCATAAGCCTCGAACTCATCTACATAGAACTGATAGTTGGTGAAGATCACATGGTTCTGGAAGTGATCCGGAGCCGTGGCCGTATAGTGGGCAAGGCGGGCAAGAGAATAGTCGACCCGCTGGGCGGTGAAGGGCGCGAGGGGATGCGCCCCGTCGGGATAGGTAAAGCCATAGCCATTTACGATATCGTCGTGGGTTGTCGACAGGTCCGGCACGTCGAACACATCGCGCAGCGTGAACTCGAGCGCACCCTCCTGCGGAACCGTCACCGCGGGATCGCTTGCGACGGCAAAGTGCACCGGCATCGGCGTCTCGGAGGCGCCGATCTGAACCGGAACGCCATGGTTCTGCAAAAGTAGGCCGATTTGCTGTTCCAGATAGGCGGCGAAGAGCTTGGGTCGCGTCACTGTTGTGGCATAGGTGCCAGGTTGGGCGACGTGGCCAAAAGACAGGCGGCTATCTGTCGAGGCATAGCTTGTCGTCGTTAGGCGAATTTCGGGATAGAAGGCGCGATATCGAGCCTTCGGAAGGCCCGTTTTGACAACCTCGGCGAAATGCCCGCTGAGGAAGTTCGTCGCCTCTTCATAAAGCGCAATCAGACGCTGAACTGCCGCGACCGGATCGGTGAAATACTCGGGCGCAGGCGTTTTCGGGGAAATGATCGGGTAGTGCTGCTCAAATTCGTTCATCTATTCGTTCCTCGTCAGGGTCATCTGTCGTTCGGAGGCGCTCTCCGAAGCCCGACGCTTTGGGGTTTCATACCATGGTCCATGCCCGAGTCTGACACCAGTTGTGCAACAGTCGCAAGACAGATTGAGGTTTGGCGTCGCCTTGGAATGTCGCAAATCTTCTTGCGGGTGCGATGCGCCGGATGCAGCCTGTGCCAAACAGGAGAGCAATCATGCCCGTCACCCAACTGCGACAGAACCTCGAACATTGGCAAGAGCGTGTTGACCTCGCCGCCTCGTTCCGCTGGACCGCCCGCCTCGATATGCACGAGTCGGTCGCGAACCATTTTTCGCTCGCGGTGAGCGAGGATGGCTCCAAGTTTCTGATGAACCCCTATCTCAAGCATTTCTCGCGGATCAGAGCGTCTGACCTGCTGCTGCTTGACGCCAACGACCACGAGACGCTGAGCCGCCCCAACGCCCCCGATCCGACCGCTTGGGGCCTGCACGGGTCGATCCACCGCGCGGTTCCTTGGGCCCGCTGTGTAATGCACGTCCATTCGATCTTTGCGACAGTGCTGGCCAGCCTTGCGGATTCCGTGATCCCGCCGATCGACCAGAACACGGCGATGTTCTTCAACCGCGTGGTCGTCGATAATCACTTCGGCGGCATGGCCTTCGAAGAGGAAGGCACGCGCTGCGCCAAGGCGCTTTCCAATCCCAAAAAGAAGACACTAATACTGGGCAATCATGGTGTTTTGGTCATCGGTGCAACCGTCGCCGAGACCTTCAACCGCCTCTACTATTTCGAGCGGGCCGCCGAAACTTATATCCGCGCCCTGCAAACGCAACAGCCGCTGCGCGTCTTGTCGGACGAGATCGCCGAAAAGACCGCGGGCGAGTGGGAAGGCTATGGCGATTTCGACGTTCGGCATCTGGCGGAGCTCAAGGCGATTCTCGATGAAGAAGGCTCTGATTACGCGCAATAGAGCCTAGTTTGCCCGAAGGCTACGGGGGGCGAGGCCGAACTCGCCCCTGAAGGCGCGGGTCATCGCGGCCGGATCTTGATAGCCGGTTCGCAGGGCGATTTCCGAGATGCTGAGATCGGTCTCGATCACCAGTTTTCGCGCAAGGATCAGCCGCAGGCGCCGATAGACGGCCTGCGGCGTCGCGCCCAGCTCGGCCTTCATCCGCGCTTCAAGCTCTTTCTGGCGCCGCCCGACACGGCGGGCAATATCGCCGATGGGCAGGGGCGCTTCGAGGTTCTCCTGCATCAGCGCGACGGCCCGTGCCACGCTGCGGCCCCGCGCAGAGGGCGCCGACTGTGGGCCGGTGGCTTCGGGGCTCATGAAGAGGGTCGCGACTTCAAGGCGCAAAGCCTCGCCGTGCCGCTGGCCGATCAGCTCCATCACCAGTTCGAACGCGGTGAGCGCCCCGCCGCAGGTGATCCGGTTTCCGTCGGTCACATGGCGGGCGCGGATCACTTCGACATCGGGAAAGGCCTCGGCGAAGCGGTCGATCTCTTCCCAGTGGATTGTCGCCTTGCGCCCCGCCAGAAGGCCCGCCGCCGCCAGAAGCCAGCTTCCGGTGTCGAATCCCGCCAAGACTTTGTGCCGCCCCGCCGCCGCACGCAGGGCGCGCGCGGTTTCGGCACTGGCGTGTTCGAGAAAGCGGTAGCTCGGCATCACCACGAGCATCTCGCCGCGATGATTGGCAAGCCTTTCGTGGGCGGCAACGAGAAGGCCGCTTGAGGACGTGACCGGCCGCCCATCGAGCGAGAGAAAGCGCCAGTCATAGATCTTGCGACCGGCAAAGCTATTGGCGGCGCGCAGAGGTTCGATCGTATTGGCGAGGCAATGCATCGAGAACGCCTCAAACAGAAGGACGCCAATGCGCTGCGGCGCGGCGGAGGGATCTAGCCAAGTTCGCATGAAATCTTCTAATACTGCATGAAATAGAAGCGCAAGATCGCTAGTTTCCCGCCATCCCAACACTCAGGAAATCCCATGCAGTACGGCCTTTCAGACGAACAGGAAATGATTGCGGAAACGGTCCGCAGTTTCGTTGAGAACGAGATCTATCCCCACGAGGATCTGGTCGAGCGCACCGGCGAGGTACCGCAGGAGATCGCCGACGAAATCAAGCGCAAGACGAAAGAGCTTGGCTTTTACGCCTGCAACTTCCCCGAGTCGGTCGGCGGCGCGGGCCTCAATCACCTCGAGTTCAGCCTTGTAGAGCGCGAGCTTGGCCGCGGCTCGATGGCGCTCACGCATTTCTTCGGCCGGCCGCAAAATATCCTGATGGCCTGTGAGGGCGAGCAAATCGAGCGCTATCTCCTTCCCGCCGTGCGCGGCGAGCGGATGGACGCGCTAGCGATGACCGAGCCGGGGGCCGGTTCGGACGTGCGGGGCATGAAATGCTCGGCCCGCCGCGAGGGCGGCGATTGGGTGGTGAATGGCACCAAGCATTTCATCTCGGGCGCCGATCATGCCGATTTCATCATCGTCTTTATCGCCACTGGCGAAGACGATACGCCGAAAGGCCCGAAGAAGCGGATCACCGCTTTCCTCGTGGACCGTGGCACCCCCGGCTTCACCATCCGTCACGGCTATAAGTCGGTGAGCCATCGCGGCTACAAAAACATGATCCTCGAGTTCGACGATTGCCGCTTGCCGGATGCGCAGGTTTTGGGCGAGGTCGATGGCGGGTTTGATGTGATGAACACTTGGCTTTATGCCACGCGCATCACCGTGGCCGCCTTCTGCGTTGGCCGGGCGCGTCGGGTGTTTGACTATGCCCTGACCTATGCCGCCGAGCGAGAGCAGTTTGGGCAGCCGATCGGCAAGTTTCAGGGTGTGAGCTTTCAGATCGCCGACATGATCACCGAGATTGATGCTGCCGACCTTCTGACCCTTGCCGCCGCCAACCGGCTTGATCAGGGCCTTCCGTCGAACCGCGAAATTGCTTCGGCCAAGCTTTATGCTTCGGAAATGCTGGCGCGGGTGACGGATGTGACGCTGCAGATCCACGGCGGCATGGGGTTGATGGACGACTATCCCATCGAGCGCTTCTGGCGCGATGCCCGTGTCGAACGGATCTGGGATGGCACCAGCGAGATCCAGCGCCACATCATCAGCCGCGACCTTTTGCGGGCGCTCGGCGCGTGATCGAACAGGGCCGAGGGGCCAGCCCCTCGGGCTCCCCGGAGTATTTCCGGCCAAAAGAAATGGCATCAAGAGGATATGAATGAGCCGCGATCTTTCGAGACTACTTAGGCCTAAGTCTATTGCGATCATTGGCGGCGGGGCGTGGTGCCGATCTGTTTTGGGGCAAGTCCGCAAGGCGAAGTTTCCCGGCAAGATCTGGCTCGTGCATCCCAAGGGCGGCGAGATTGAGGGGCTTACTGTTCATTCCTCGATCAGCGATCTGCCCGAGGCGCCGGATGCCTCCTTTGTCGGCATCAACCGCGAGGCAACGATTGACGTTGTTGCCGCGCTTTCGGGGATGGGCGCGGGCGGGGCGGTTTGTTTTGCTTCCGGTTTTGCCGAAGTGGCGGATGGGCATGATCTGAATGCCCGACTGCTTGCCGCGGCGGGAGAGATGCCGATCCTTGGCCCCAACTGTTATGGCATGATCAACGCCATCGACGGGGCGCTGCTTTGGCCCGACCAGCACGGTCTTACGCGGGTTGAGGGCGGTGTGGCGATCCTGACGCAATCTTCGAACATCGCCATCAACCTAACGATGAACCGGCGCGGGTTGCCAATTGCCTATGTGGTCACTTGCGGTAATCAGGCCCAGACGACGCAGGCCGAGATAGCGGCGGGGCTTCTCGATGATCCGCGGGTGACCGCGATTGGCCTGCATATCGAGGGGTTTGGCGATATTTCCCTTTGGCAGACACTGGCGCGCAAGGCCAGGGACAAGGGCGTTCCTCTCATCGCGCTGAAGGTTGGCCGGTCAGCCGAGGCGCAATCGGCCACGATTTCGCACACGGCCTCGCTGGCGGGTGGCGATGCCGGGGCGCAGGCGCTTTTGGACCGGCTTGGGATTGCGCGGGTCAATGATCTGCCGACTTTCCTTGAAACGCTGAAGCTTCTCCACGCTGTCGGCCCGCTGCCCTCCGGCAAGATCGCCTCGATCAGCTGTTCGGGAGGCGAGGCGAGCCTTGCGGCGGATACGGCGCATGGGCGTGCGCTCGAGTTTCCGCCGCTGAAGCAGGGGCAGCACGACGCCCTCTTTGCAGCACTTGGCCCGAAGGTCGCGCTGGCGAACCCGCTGGACTACCACACCTATATCTGGCGCGACGCGCCGGCGATGACGGCCGCGTTTTCGGGGATGATCGACCCCGATCTGGCGATGACCTTCCTGATCGTCGATTTCCCGCGCGCGGATCGCTGCGACCCGTCTGATTGGGAATGCACGATCCAGGCGGCGCTTGGCACGCGGGCCAATACGGGCGGCAATGTCGCCATGGTCGCGACCCTGCCCGAGCTGATGCCCGAAGCGGTGGCCGAGCGGCTGATTGCTGGCGGTGTCGTGCCGATGAACGGGCTGACCGAGGCGATAGCGGCGGCCGAGGCGGCGAAGGTTCGGGCGATGCCGGATCTCGATCTTGATCTCGTGGTGCCACCCGCCCCGCGGGACAGCGATATGCTGACCGAGGCGGAGGCCAAAGCCGAGCTTGCGGGATTTGGGTTGCGGACCCCGCGGCGTGCGCGCGCCACCAGCGCAGACGCTGCGGCGGGCGAGGCCGAGAAGATGGGCTTTCCGGTGGTGCTCAAGGGCGAGGGCTTTGCCCACAAGTCCGAGGCTGGAGCGGTTGTTGTTGGGCTTGAATCGGGCGATGCCGTAAAGGCCGCAGCCGAGAAAATGGGCGCGAATTCCTTCCTTGTCGAAGAGATGGTGACCGACGGCGTGGCCGAGCTTTTGATCGGCGTTGTGAAGGATCCGGCGCATGGATTCGTCCTTACGGTCGGGGCCGGTGGCATCCTCACCGAGATCATGGCCGACAGCGCCTCGTGCCTGATCCCGGCTTCGGATGAGACCCTGAATCAGTGTCTAAACAGGCTGAAAGTGGTCAAATTGCTCGATGGGTTCCGTGGCAAACCCGCGGCGGATCGAGTGGCGATCCTCACGGCGATCCATGCAATTCAGGACTATGTGATTGCGAATGCGGGCACTGTAGAGGAAGTTGAAGTGAACCCGCTGATCTGCACCCCCGATACGGCCATCGCGGTCGATGCGCTGATAAGGAGAGCAAAATGACCGATCCGATCAAGACCCGCCGCGAAGGCGCCATCCTTGAGGTGACGCTCGATCGCCCCAAGGCGAATGCGATTGATCTCAAGACAAGCCGCCTGATGGGCGAGGTGTTCCGCGATTTCCGCGATGACGATTCCTTGCGCGTGGCGATCATTACCGCGGCGGGCGAAAAGTTCTTCTGCCCCGGCTGGGACCTGAAGGCCGCCGCCGATGGCGATGCTGTCGATGGCGACTATGGCGTTGGCGGGTTTGGTGGCCTGCAAGAACTTCGCGGGCTGAACAAGCCCGTGATTGCGGCGGTCAACGGCATCTGCTGTGGCGGGGGGCTAGAGCTCGCGCTTTCGGCCGACATGATCCTTGCCGCCGAACACGCGACCTTCGCCTTGCCGGAAATCCGCTCGGGCACGGTGGCCGATGCCGCTTCGATCAAGCTGCCCAAGCGCATCCCCTATCATGTTGCGATGGATCTTCTGCTCACCGGGCGTTGGTTTGACGCCGAAGAGGCGCATCGCTGGGGCATCGTCAACCGGATCGTTCCGGCGGGCGATCTGATGGCGCAGGCCTGGGATCTGGCGCGGCTCTTGGAAAGCGGGCCGCCGCTTGTCTATGCCGCGATCAAGGAGATCGTGCGCGACGCCGAGGATTCCAAGTTTCAGGACGCGATGAACCGGATCACCAAGCGGCAGCTGGCGACGGTTGATAGGCTCTATTCCTCGGAAGATCAGCTCGAAGGCGCACGCGCCTTTGCCGAAAAGCGCGATCCTGTCTGGAAGGGCAAATAGGCTAGAGCTTGCGGAAAAGCGCGACGAAGGCGGTGTCGCTGGCGTGATCGCCGGCGGCATTCTCGCCATAGATCGCCGCTTCCGGCAGGGCAAAATCGGTGATTTGGCCTTGAATAGAGTCTAGTTTGGCCTTGAAGCCCGCCTTTTCATAGTGCTTGGCGTTGATGGAAAGGGCAAAGCGTGCGCCCGGCGCCGCCACCCTAAGCAACTCGCTAATCGCCTCTGGGCCGACATGACCGAGCGTAAAGGTGCCGGAACTTACTACGCCGTCGTAGCTGCCATCGGGCACATCAAGGCGCTGGGTCACATCCCCCTCGAAAAGCCTTCTGTAGAGCCGCTTTTTCCCTGCGACTACGAGCATCTCGGGCGAGATGTCCGTCCCGTCGATAGGGCCAATGCCAAGATCCCCGAGGAACTTGGCAACAAGGCCGGTGCCCGCACCGATATCAAGGATATTTCCCGCCCCGCCGCTCTGGCGATAGAGCTCGGCGATCACGGCAGGCATCCGGTAGTCCATGTCCTGGGCGAAAGTCTTGTCATAGGTCTCGGCCCAAGCGGAATAGATGCGCCGGTTGTCATCCGGTGTTTCGATGGCATAGGCGGAGTCGAGGTCTGGTGATTTTTGGGTCATGCCCGAATGCTGCAGGAACCCTGCACGCTGTCAACTGCCCTTGCATCGCCTGCAACCGCCAGACATGACTAGGCCATGACAAAGACACTCCTTTCCATCGGCCACGGCTATTCGGCGCAGGGCCTTGCGGATCGCCTCTTGCCGCAAGGCTGGCGGATCATTGGCACCACGCGCTCGCCGGAAAAGGCCGAGGCGCTTCGGTCAAGAGGTATCGAACCGCTGATCTGGCCCGGAGACGACCTCGGCCCAGCTATCCGCGCGGCGAGCCATATCCTGACCTCTGTGGCTCCGGCATACGGAAAAGACCCTGTTTTGACCCATGTTAGAGACGAAATCGCCGCCAATGCCACGCGGCTTGAGTGGGTTGGATACCTTTCGACGACCGCCGTCTATGGCGATCACAACGGTGGCTGGGTCACAGAGGATTCGCCCCTCACCCCCGCCACCGAGCGCGGCAAGGCCCGCGTGGCGGCCGAGGCCGAATGGGCGGCGATTTCTGGTCTGCCGCTTCATATCTTCCGGCTCGCCGGTATCTATGGGCCCGAGCGTGGACCCTTTGCCAAAGTGAGAAACGGGACAGCGCGGCGGATCATCAAGCAAGGCCAAGTCTTTAGCCGTACTCACGTCGAGGATATCGCGCAGGTGCTTGAGGCCTCGATCAACCGCCCCAATCCCGGCGCGGCCTATAACGTCTGCGACGATGATCCTGCACCGCCTGAAGACGTGATCGCCTATGCGGCCGAGCTACTCGGCGTGCCGATCCCGCCAGCGGAGGATTTCGAAACCGCCGAGATGACGCCCATGGCGCGCAGCTTCTATGCCGAATCGAAAATGGTCAGCAACGAGCGGATCAAGGCCGATCTGGGTGTGCGCCTTATCTACCCTAATTACCGCGCCGGATTGGATGCACTTCTGGCCCTAGAATCCGGCGGCTAAGCCAACCAAGCCCCGAAAAGATCGTCAGGAAAACAAGCGCGACGACGAGGTTGGTCACATAGAATTCCAGCCGGCCGGCCCATTCGAGGTTGTTGAGAAAGTTGTAGGGCAGGCCCGAGGTGACGCTGCCCATGGGCCGATCGTTCATCGGCGCGATGACGCGCTCGACCCAAACGACATAGCCGATGATCGCGAAGGTCAGGATGCCAGCCGACCGCAAAGGGCGGCGGAAAGAGCGGTGGATGAAGATCGCGTCGATCCACTGAAGCAGCGGTCCGAGCGCGTGCATGTAGTATTCGAGCCACCAGCGGCCCAGCTCACCATCCGAGGTGACCGACAAGGGATCGGCAAAATAAAGGCGCCAATACAAGAGAACGACCATCGTATTGAGAACGGTCGCAACCCCGACAAAACCCTCCCACCGGTGATCGACCTTGTTCAGCGAAAAGGCCAGCATCCAGACCGACGAGAACCATGAGGCATAGAGCGCCCAGATCGTCAGGTATCGGAACGGACCGCCGAAATAGGAGAAATCGGCAAAAACGAGGGTGCGGATGCCGTAGAAGCTGCACAGCAGGAAGACGATCGTGCGGTAGATGACGATCGCGCGGTGGGTCGGATGATCCATGTAAACCTCAGGCGCGTTGTGAGCCTATGCTGGTGACACCCAGAACAGACAAGACTTTGGATTCAATATCTTTGGCGTTAAGCCCGGCGATATCATACATCGCCTTGGGCGAGGCTTGGTCAACAAAAATGTCGGGCAATACCATTGAACGGTATTTCAGGCCGCTGTCGAAAATTCCGTGTTCGGCCAAAAGCTGGGCGACATGGCTGCCAAAGCCGCCGATGGCGCCCTCTTCAATGGTGATAAGCGCCTCGTGATCCCGCGCAAGGCCGAGGATCATCTCTTCATCCAGCGGCTTGGCAAAGCGCGCATCGACCACGGCGGGCGAAATGCCCCGTGCGGCCAGCGCCTCGGCTGCGAGCGTTACTTCCTGCAGGCGCGTGCCCAGCGATAGCAGCGCCACGCCCTTGCCCTCGCGGATCATCCGCGCTTTGCCGATCTCGAGCGGTTTGGCATCAGCAGGGATATCCACGCCCACGCCTTCGCCACGGGGGAAGCGGAAAGCAATCGGGCCTTCATCGTATTCAGCGGCGGTAACGACCATCCGCACCAGTTCGGCCTCGTCGGCCGCGGCCATCACCACGAAA
>RFZI01000054.1 GCA_009920775.1 Paracoccaceae bacterium
CGCTTCGGAGAAGCCGAAGCCCACCACAAAGACCGAGAACAAGAGCGGCATGACAAACTGTGTGACACCACCGCCAAGGTTACCCCAGCCAGCGCTTGTCGCGTTGGCCTGACCCACGACGTTGGGGGCAAACATCACGCTCGTATGATACTGCGTAATGACGAACGAGGCGCCGATACCACCGATCAGCACCCGGAAAAGCAGGAAGGTCTGGAAATCCTGGGCAAGGCCGATGCCCATCACCGGCAGTGCGCCAAGCATGAGAAGCCAGGTGTAGGATTTCCGCGGACCGATCCGGTCGACGAGCCAGCCGACAAAGAGGCGGGCAAAGATCGTAACCGACACCGAACCGATGATGGCCCAGCCGACCTGATCTTTCGTCAGCTGCAATTCATCCCGCACCACTGACATGAGCGGCGCGATGCCGAACCATGCAAAGAAGCAGGAGAAAAAGGCGAACCACGTCATGTGGAAGGTCCGGATCTGGACCATTCTCACATCGAAGAAGTTGCGCCAAAGGCTTGTTGCCTTGTTCTGTAACTCCATTTGTCCCTCCATTCCCGAACGGCAAAGGCCGCCCAACTTGGGTTTGTGAGACGCATGTGCCATCCGGCCCGACCGGAGGACTTGATCCATGTCAATTTTTGAAATTAACAAATTGAAATAATTACATAATCCAAATTAATCAATCTGCCGGAGCGCGTCCGACAATTCGGGAATGCAAAGATGTTTGATGACATCAGGAGGGATATCAATTAGGGTCTTGATAAAGATCAAGCGAGGAAACGATGCGACCCGGCGAGATTGATGAGATTCGCAAACTCCCGCTCTTCGCGGCCATGCTTCCCGAAAACTTCGACGCCTTGTTTCGCGGCGCTTATGTCCAGAGTTTCCCGCCTCAGATCGAATTGATCCGCGAAGGCGATCCTGCGGATTTTCTTCATGTAGTCCTTGAAAGCTCGGTCGAGCTTTTTGCGACTTGGAACAACCGCGAAAGCACGATGGCCACGGTGGCGCCCATCGCAACCTTCATTCTTGCAGCTACGATCAAGAACGGCCCTTATCTCATGTCGGCCCGAACCCTCGAAAAAGCGCGGGTGATCCTTCTGCCATCCGCCGATGTCCGCAAGATCTTTGCGACCGATACCGGCTTTGCCCAGGCGATCATCCTGGATTTGGCCCAATGCTATCGGTCGGTCGTCAAATCCCATAAGGATCTCAAGCTCAGAACCTCTGTCGAGAGGCTCGCCAACTATCTTCTTCGCAAGGACCAGCAGGCCGGCGAGCAGGGCCATTTCGACCTCAGGATCGAAAAGCGCCGGTTGGCATCATATCTGGGCATGACCGCCGAAAACCTATCGCGCGCCATTAGGACCCTGAACGGCTATGGTGTCGAGATCGACGGAAGTCAGGTCAGAATTACAGACCGCAAAGACCTTGCGGCCTTTGCCAAACCGACGCCTTTGATCGACGATCCAAAGTGCTAAAAGGCTGAGCTATCTACCGATAGTAGAGTGAGCGCCCGTTGTGGAAGATCTGCACCTTTGCCGGATCGGCGCCGAGGCTTACCGTCTTGCCGCGAAAATCCGCGTGGATGCCACTCAGTTTGCTGATGACGTGGTCCGCCTGATCCTGCGGTTCGAAATAGAGGATCGTCACCTCGCCCAGCGCCTCGGTATAGGCCACCTTGCCCGAAAAGATCGGCTGATCCTTGACCTGCACCAGAGCCTCCGGCCGGACCCCGACATTAACCTTTAGGCCCTTGTCGGCGGCGGTCGTCGGAACCGCCGACCGTGCGATGCCGCCGCTCGCGAGCTTGACCACGGTTTCCTTGCCGGTCTCGATGATCTCGCCCGCGAGAAGGTTCATCGCCGGTGAGCCGATGAACTGGGCCACAAACTCGTTCTCGGGCCGCTCATAAAGCTCGAGCGGCGTGCCCACCTGCGCGATCCCTTTGTCTGCGAGGACGACGATCCGGCTTGCCAGCGTCATCGCCTCGACCTGATCGTGGGTGACGTAGATCATCGTCGATTTGGGCATAGATTCCTTGAGCTGGGCGATCTCGATCCGCGTCGCCACGCGCAGGGCGGCGTCGAGGTTGGAGAGCGGCTCGTCGAAGAGATAGACCTTGGGATCGCGCACGATGGCGCGCCCGATGGCGACACGCTGTCGCTGGCCGCCGGAGAGGGCCTTGGGTAGACGGTCGAGATAGGGTTCTAGCTGCAGGATCTTGGTGGCCTTGGTCACGGCAGCGTCGATCTCGGAGGCGGATTTCTTGGCAAGTTTGAGGGCAAAGCTCATATTGTCGCGCACGGTCATATGCGGATAGAGCGCATAGGACTGGAACACCATGGCAATGCCGCGCTGCGCGGGCGGCACGTCGTTGACCAGAAGTCCGTCGATCTCGAGCGTGCCTGCGGTGATGCTCTCAAGCCCCGCGATCATCCGCAGAAGGGTCGATTTCCCGCAGCCCGAGGGGCCGACGAAAACGATCAACTCGCCCTGCTCGATATCGAGGTTGATGTCGTTCAGAACATTGACCGTCCCGCCATAGGTCTTGCCCACTCCGGTCAGTTTCAATCCAGCCATCTTGCTCTCCCTCTTCTCAGCCGCGCTTCAGTGCCAGCCATGGCTGCCACGGCCCGAGATGCAATTTTCCGTCAGCCGAGGCGTGCGCCCCGCCAAGCTCTTCACCTATCGGCTGCCAATCTCCCGCCGGCATTTCAAGGTCGGCGGGTTGGTCGCTGACATTGAAGGCGCAGAAGATCGTCTGCCCCCCGCTCGTGCGGGTAAAGCTCACCACCTCGCCTTTGGCCGAAAGGTCCGCATGGCTCCCGTCCATCAGCGCCGGATGGGCGTGCCGGAAGGCCACGGCCTTGCGGTAGTGATGGATGAGCGCGCCGGGTTCGTCCTCTTGAACCGAGGCCGCGAGGTGCAGATGCTCGCGCGCCACCGGAAGCCACGGCGTCCCTTTGGTGAAGCCGCCGTTCTGGTTCGATTGCTCCCAGACCATCGGCGTCCGGCAACCGTCGCGGCCCTTGAACTCGGGCCAGAACTCGATGCCATAGGGATCGCGCAGATCCTCGAAGGCCACATCCGCCTCGGGCAGACCCAGCTCTTCGCCCTGATAGAGGCAGACCGACCCGCGCAGACACATGATGAGCGTGGCAAAGATCCGCTGCGCGGCGTGGCTGAGGTGCCACCGGCTCGCGTGGCGCACCACGTCGTGGTTGGAAAAGGCCCAGCAGGCCCAGCCATCAGCGGCCACGCGATCGACCTCGTTCAAGACCTCGACGATCCGCACGGCGGTGGGCTGGGTGGCCGAGAGGAACTCGAAGGCGTAGCACATCTGCATCAGGTCATCGCCGCGCGTATATTGGCCCATGATCTCGAGGCCGCGCTGTGCATCACCCACCTCGCCCACGGCCGCCGCGCCGAAGGGCTCCATCACCGCCCGCAGTCGGCGCAGGAAGGCGAGGTTTTCGGGCTGGTTCTTGTCGTAGAGATGTTCTTGATGGTTGTAGGGATTGACCGAAGGCGCGATCGAGGCATTGCGCCGCTCGGGCGGCAGGGCCGGATTGTCGCGCAGCTTCTGGTCGTGGAAATAGAAGTTGATCGTGTCAAGGCGGAAGCCGTCGACGCCTCGGTTGAGCCAGAACCGCGCCACATCGAGAAGGGCATCCTTCACGGCGGGCGTATGCAGGTTCAGATCGGGCTGCGAGGTCAGGAAATTGTGCAGGTAATACTGCTCGCGCCGCGCATCCCAGTGCCAAGCCGGGCCGCCGAATATCGACAGCCAATTGTTGGGCGGTGTGCCATCGGGCTTGGGATCGGCCCAGACATACCAATCCGCGCGAGCATTGTCGCGGCTGGCGCGGCTTTCGCGGAACCACGGGTGCTGGTCGCTGGTGTGGCTTAGCACAAGGTCGATCATCACGCGGACACCGAGCCGGTGCGCGGTTTCGATCACCGCGTCGAAATCCGACAACTGGCCAAACATCGGATCGACATCGCAATAGTCGCTCACGTCATAGCCATAGTCCTTCATCGGCGAGGTGAAGAACGGGCTGATCCAGATTGCATCGACCCCGAGCGAAGCGATATAGGGCAAGCGCTGGACGATGCCGGCAAGATCGCCGATCCCGTCGTTGTTGCTGTCCTGAAAGGAGCGCGGATAGATCTGATAGATCACCGCGCCACGCCACCAGTCTTTGGCGTTCTCGGTCAGCGGGGATTTGGCCTTGGCGGCAATGGTCATGAAAGAGCCTTTACTTGACGGACCCGGCCAGAAGGCCGCGGACCAGATATTTCTGCATGGCGAAGAAGACAGCGAGCGGCACCGCGATCGAGACAAAGGCCGCTGTGGCCAGGATTTCCCAGTTGCCGCCGCGCGTGCCCAGAAGCTCGACGATCTGGTTGGTCATCACCGTGGTCTCGCCGGTGGCGTCGATGAGAAACACCTTGGCGACGAGAAGATCGTTCCATGTCCAGAGGAACTGGAAGATCGCGAACGAAGCGAGCGCGGGAACCGAGAGCGGTAGGATGATCTTGGTGAAGATCTGGAAATCGGTCGCGCCGTCGACCTTGGCGTTCTCGATAATATCGCGCGGCAGGCCGACCATGTAGTTGCGCAAGAGGTAGATGGCGAGCGGCAGGCCAAAGCCTGTGTGCGCGAGCCAGACCCCGAGATAGCCCTTGCCTATACCGATCCCCAGATGCAGGCGCAGGAGCGGGATCAGCGCGAGCTGCAGTGGCACAACGAGAAGCCCGACAATAACCGCGATCAAGAGAGCACGACCGGGGAAATCCATCCACGCCAGCGCATAGGCTGCGAAGGCGGCGATGACGATGGGGATGATCGTCGCCGGGATCGTCACGGTAAGCGTGTTGAAAAAGGCTTTGGCCATCGAGTCAGTGGTCGAGTTGCTGAAAAGGACCGTCCGGTAGTTGCCCAAGGTGAACTCGGGCGGCGTGGTCGCTGTCGCAAATACCCGCTGGCCCCGACCTTCGAGCTTGGCCGCGCCGGACCAGACATAATCTCCGTTGGCGTCGACCGTAATCGCCTCGCCATCGCCCAGATCGGCGGTATCGCCGGGGGTGAAGGCTGCGATATCGCGCGAGCTCACGCCCCAGACCGAGACTGACGCCTCTACACCCTCGTCAAAGAAATTGCCCGAGATGAACCAACGCCCGCCCTCTTCCAGTTGCTCGACATCACCAGGGTTGGTGGCGCGCAGGGTCAGGTTCTGCTCAGACGGAAACAGCGCCTTCCACCAGCCGCTTGTCGAGATCTGGTCGGCGGTGCGGAAGGAGGAGACGAAAAGGCCCACGGTCGGGAAGAGCCACAAAAGCACGAGGCCCAGCACCGAGAGGTGCACCACCCAGTTCAAGGTCGAACGAGATCCGGCAATATTCGACATCAGCGCATCTCCTTGCGGGCGTTGTAGACATTCCAGACAAGGATCGGCGTCACCAAAAGCATGATGATCATCGCGCTTGCCGAGCCCACGCCCCAGTTGTTGGCGCGGAAGAGCTTGTCGAACATATAATTGGCCAGAACCTGTGTCTCCCACTGGCCGTTGGTCATGGCGAACACGATGTCAAAGACCTTGAGGACGACGAGGGTGATCGTGGTCCAGACGACGACGATCGTGCCCATGATCTGCGGCACCTTGATCTGGAAGAAGATCTGGAACGGGCCGGCCCCGTCGACGATGGCGGCCTCGATGGTCTCCTCCGGGATGCCGCGCAGGGCGGCCGAGAGGATCACCATGGCAAAGCCGGTCTGGATCCAGATCAGGACGACCATCAGGAAGAGGCTGTTCCAGAACGGAACGGTCAGCCATGTCTGCGGCGCGCCATAGTTGAAATCGGCCCCGATGAGTTCAAAAATTCCGCGCACGGAGAGCACGACAATCGCCGCGCTTGCGGCGGTCGCGACGATCCGCGCCGGTGTCCCGAAGCCGTGAAACCGGCCTGCGATGACGGGCCGCAGGATGAGCCATCCGACAAAGCCCGACAGGGCGGCAAAGCCCGCAAGGATCAGCGCAGGGAGAGCCTTGAGCAAAAGCCACGACCCTGCCCCGCCGTCAAACTGCAGCCAAAGCGCGTTGAGGATGCCGATCTGGTCCTGCTCGATGGGGCGGGTGTCATAGACGAGCTTGAAGATCACCGCCGCGCCGACGAAGGAAATCGCCATCGGCATGAAGATCAGCGACTTGGCGAAAGAGCCCCAGCGGATGCGGTCGGTCAGCTGCGCGACAAGAAGGCCGAAGGCGGTCGACGCGGCGGGCACAACGATCAGCCAAAGCATATTGTTGCGCATGGCTTCCCAGAACTTCGCCTCGGCGAACATCAGGCTGTAGTTGTCGAGGCCGACCCAGCGATAGCCGCCGCCGGGGATGCGTTCGGTGAGAGACAGCCGCAGCGTCTCGATCACCGGATAGGCAAGATAAAGGCCGAGGGCCATCAGGGCCGGAGCGAGGAATAGCCAAGGCCGGATCATATTGGCGCGGTTGATGTTGCGCCCCGCATTGGGGCCACGCGCAGGAAACAGGACTTTGTCGAGGAAAAGATTGGAGAGGTAGAAATAGCTGAGGCAGCCGCCCACTCCGATGGCGATGGTGATCAATCCCTGAAGTGCTGGAGACATGGCCACCCCCCAAATGAGCCAAAGAAAAGGGCAACCCGACCTTAGGCCGGATTGCCCCGATTTCTAGCGATTACTTGATCGCGTCCCAGGAGGCCTGGATCTCGTCGGCAACGGCCTGAGCATCCTTGCCACCGGCATAATCGACCATGCCGGTCCAGAACGAGCCCGCGCCAACAGCGCCCGGCATCAGGTCAGAGCCGTCGAACCGGAAGGTCGTGGCGCTGAGCAGGATGTTGTTCATCTTACGCAGGGTCGGATCCGAGAAGACATCCGAATTCACGCCCTTGTGCGGGGTCAGGAAGCCTTTGCGGGCCATCCAGATCTCGTGGGCCTCGGGGGTCTCGAGGAAGGCGATCAGATCATGCGCGGCCTGGTTCTCGTTGGTGATGGCCCAAACGGTGCCAGCGCCGAGAACCGGCGAGCCCAGATCCTTGCCGGCATAGGCCGGGAAGTAGAAGAAGTCTGCATCTTCACCCACCGAGGTGCCTTCGGGGAAGAAGGCCGGGATGAACGAGGCCTGACGGTGCATGTAGCACTGCGGCGGCGACGAGAAGAGACCCTTCGGGCTGTCGCGGAAGTCGGTCGTGGCGACCGCACCTGCGCCACCCGCTACATAGGCGTCGTTGCGGGCAAAGGCGCCGAATTCGTCGATCGCGGCGACAACTTCGGGGCCGTTGAACGGCATCTCGTTGGTCACCCACTGGTCATAGACCGCCGGGGTCTGCGTGCGCAGCATCAGGTCTTCGACCCAGTCGGTCGCCGGCCAGCCGGTCGCACCGCCCGAACCAAGACCAATACACCACGGTGTGCCACCATCGGCGACGATCTGATCGGTCAGCGCCTTCAGCTCTTCCATGGTGGTCGGGATCTCATAGCCCGCATCCTCGAAGTTCTCAGGCACATACCAGACCAGCGACTTCACATCGACCTTGTAGAAGAAGCCGTAGAGATCCTTGGCGCCATCGGGGCCCGCATAGGTGCCGAGATCGACCCAGGACTGGCCCGCGGCATAATTCTCGCGCACCCAGTCATCGGTTCCGGCCGCAAGCGGCGTCAGGAAGCCGCGACGGGCGAAATCAGCTGCAAGGCCCGGCTGCGGGAAAGCGGCGACGTTGGGGGCCGAGCCGGCCTCGGCGTCGATCACGATCTGCTGCTCGAAGCTGTCGGAGCCGACATAACGGACATCATGGCCCGAAACTTCGGCAAAGCGGCTCAGAACCGCTTCGACGTTTTCCTGGTCGGGGCCGAGCCAGGGACCAAATACGGTCAGTTGTTCGGCCTGAGCGATACCTGCGCTCAAGGCCACTGCTGCCACACCGGCATACAGGCTGGTTTTCATATGACTTCCTCCACATTGCGCATCTGCGCTCAAATTACCATTGCCGCCAGAATCATTTTCAAAGCGCTTTGGATGTCTGCAACTTGTACCCGCGTTTCCCGTTCTGTCAATGGCGCCTTAAAAATCGACTATCTTATTCATTTTTTCACATGAATCCGCCTCGAATCAGGGCAACAACTCCTTTGACGCGAGACAAAGCTGACGCTACTCTCTGAGAAAATTTGAAAGCGCTTTGACTCGATGAACCTCAAGGAACTCTCCACTCTCCTCGGCCTCAGCCAGACAACGGTGAGCCGTGCGCTGAACGGATATCCCGAGGTCAATGAGGAAACGCGCCGCCGCGTGGCGCTGGCGGCCGAGCAGCACAACTATCGCCCCAACAGCCGCGCCAAGGGCCTGGCCACTGGACGCGCCATGGCGATCGGCCATGTGATCCCTATGTCGACCAAACACGAGATGGTCAACCCGATCTTCGGTGACTTCATCGCCGGCGCGGGCGAGACCTATTCCCGCAACGGTTATGACATGGTTCTTACCGTCGTCGAGGACGTGAACGAAGCGCAGGCCTATCGCAACATCCGGTCGCGCCACACGGTAGATGGCGTCGTGGTCCACGGCCCCAAGATGCAGGACAGCCGGATTTCGCTTCTAAAAGAGATCGGCCTTCCCTTCGTGGTCCACGGACGGGCAAGCGGCATCGCGCAAGATTATTCCTGGCTCGATGTAAATAACAAAAGCGCCTTTGCCCGCGCCACCGATTTTCTTCTCGATCTCGGCCACCAGCGGATCGGCCTGATCAATGGCCTTGAAGGGATGGATTTCGCCCACCGTCGCCGCGCGGGCTATGAAGAAGCGCTCATAGCCCGCGGGATCGCCCCTGACCCGGCGATCATGCGTAGCGAAGAAATGACCGAGATTTTCGGCTATCGGTCGGCCCGCGAGATGCTGGCGGCCGACGAGCCGCCGACCGCCTTCCTTGCTTCGTCTATGATTTGCGCTTTGGGCGTCCGCCGCGCGATCGAAGAGCGCGGGCTTCGAATGGGGCGGGATATTTCGGTCATCACCCATGATGACGCCCTCTCCTATCTTCAAAACGGTAGCGATGTGCCAATCTTTACCGCGACGCGATCCTCCGTCCGCGAGGCCGGGCGAAGGCTTGCCGAAATCCTGATCGAGCGGATCAACAATCCTGACGGCCCGTTGATCCACGAACTTCTGGAGGCCGAATTGATGGTCGGCCAGTCAACCGGGCCGGCCCCACGAGAGGCGCAATGAGAATCTTCCGTTCGAGTTTTCCCGAAGGCTTTGTCTTCGGCGCAGCCACTGCCGCCTATCAGATCGAAGGCGCGTCCTTCGGCGGCGCTGGCAGCTGTCATTGGGACACTTTCGCCGCGACCCCCGGCAATGTTCTTCGCGCCGAGGACGGCGCGCGCGCCTGCGATCACTATCACCGCTGGGCCGAAGACCTCGACCTCGTCCGCGATGGCAGCTTTGACGCCTATCGCTTTTCGACCAGCTGGGCACGTGTGATACCCGAGGGACGGGGCGCGCCCAACCCCGAGGCGCTTGATTTCTATGATCGACTTGTCGACGGGATGCTCGAGCGCGGCCTCAAACCCTATCACACGCTTTATCACTGGGATCTTCCCTCAGCCCTCGCCAATCTTGGTGGATGGGCAAATGCCGACAGCCCCAAATGGTTTGGAGATTATGCCGAAGTCATCTCGGGCCGGATCGGCGACAGGGTGGCGAGCACAGCTACGATCAACGAGCCTTGGTGCGTGGCGTGGCTCTCGCATTTCCTCGGCCATCATGCCCCCGGCCTGCGCGACATCCGCGCCGCCTCCCGCGCCACGCACCATATCCTTCTGGCCCATGCCGAGGCTATGGAACGGTTGCGCGGGCTGGGACTTGGCAATCTCGGGATCGTCCTCAATTTCACACCCGCCGAGCCCGCCAACGACACCCCCGCTGACCGCGCGGCCACCGCTCGACAAGATGCCATCGCCAACCGCTGGTTCATCGAGGCGATTTCCAAAGGGACCTATCCCGAAGAGGCCCTTGAAGGGATGGCACCGCATTTGCCGGAAGGTTGGCAAGACGACCTCGGGCGCATCTCTGCACCGATCGACTGGCTGGGCGTGAATTACTATACCCGTGGACTGATTCAGCAGGGCGAGGGCCCTTGGCCGCAGATAGCGGACGCAGAAGGCCGACGCGCCAAGACCCAGATGGGATGGGAAATATATCCCGAAGGGCTTTCTGGGTTGCTACAGAGGCTCTCGCACGAGTTTGTGGGTGACCTGCCCCTTTACGTCACCGAAAACGGGATGGCCTGGAACGATCGTATCGAGAATGGTGCCTGCTTTGACCCCGAGCGGATCGACTATATCGACCGCCACCTGGCAGCGGCTCTGGCCGCCCTCGACGGCGGCGCAAACCTCAAGGGCTTCTTCTATTGGTCGCTGCTCGACAATTTTGAATGGGCCTTTGGCTATGAGCGGCGCTTTGGGCTCATCCATGTCGATTTCGATACCTTCGCTCGGACACCCAAATCATCCTATCACGAGCTGAGATTGGCTCTCGGCAAATAAGGCGCCGAAGTGCCCCACCACAACGTCGTGCTGCCGGAGCAGGGGCCGACCAGAAGTCTCAGCCGATGGAATAGCCGGTGCCGCGAACCGTCCGAATGGGATCGGCGAGGTCCGGCAGGCTCAGCGCCTTTCTCAAACGCCCAATGTGCACATCAACGGTTCTGGTTTCGGTATCGGGGCTTGCCTTCCAGACCCGATCCAAGAGCTGATCGCGGGTCCAGACCCGACCGGGGCGCTCCATCAGCGTTGCCAGAAGCCTAAACTCGGTCGGACCAAGCGTGATGTCGGTGCCCGCACGTTGGACGCGGTGCGACAGGGGATCGAGCGAGATATCGTCAACCGTAACCGCCTCGCCCGCCGCCGTGGCGCGAAAACGTCGGAGGTGCGACCTGATCCGCGCCAGCAACTCGGGCAAGGAATAGGGTTTGGCAAGGTAGTCATCGGCGCCGGTATCGAACCCCCGCACCTTGTCCACATCCTCGGCCCGCGCCGACAGCATGATCACAGGAATATCCTTGGTGCGTTTTTGCCGTTTGAGCCGACGACAGATCTCTATGCCCGACAGCGCGGGAAGCATCCAATCCAGCAGAACTAGATCGAAATCTTCTTCTTCGGTTAGCAGGATCGCCTCTTCTCCATCGCTGGCCTCTGTCACCTGATAGCCTTCACGCATCAGATTGTATGAGAGCACTGCCCGCTGCGAGGGCTCGTCCTCGACCAGAAGGATGCGGGCGGAGAGCGCACTCATTTCGAGGGCTCACCCCCGGGCCGATAGAGGTTTTCCGTGCCCTTCTCGCGTTTTTCGGAGGGCATCTGACCGGTGATCTGATAGATCGTCTGGTTTGCGATGGCGACGGCATGATCGCCCATGCGTTCGATATTCTTGCCGATGAAATGACCTCGGGCAGATCCAGCAGTACGACAGTTCGCTTGGCCAGATTTTTGGCATAGTCACCAATCCGCTCGAGGTTGGCGACAATACGCATAACGCCAAGGATGGTCCTGAGATCGCTCGCGATCGGCTGGCGAAGCGCGATAAGGCGCGCGCATTCTGCGTGGATCGTCTCGTCGAGCGCGTCGATCTTCTTGTCGTCGGCCCTGACCTTGGCCGCCAGTTCGGGGTCGCGGTAGATCAGGGCCTTTGTCGCCCGCTGTATCGAGCTTTCGACGAGGCCGCCCATGCGCATGAGGTTGGCTTGGATGCCCTCAAGATCGCGATCAAAGGCCGAGGCGATGTGATGTTCCGACATTTTGTGTCTCCTTGGCCTAGCCGATGCGGCCTGTGATATAGGATTCGGTGCGCGGATCGGAAGGGTTGGTAAAGATGTCGTCCGTATCGCCAAACTCAACCAGCTCTCCGAGATGGAAGAAGGCGGTCTTATTGCTCACGCGGGCGGCCTGTTGCATCGAGTGGGTAACGATGACCACCGAGATATTCTTGGCCAGATCGTCGATCAGCTCTTCAATCTGGAATGTCGCGATCGGATCAAGCGCCGAGCACGGCTCGTCCATCAGCAAGACCTCGGGCTGGGTGGCGATGGCGCGCGCAATGCACAGGCGTTGCTGCTGGCCGCCGGAAAGGCCGGTGCCCGGCGCATCAAGCCTGTCCTTCACCTCGTCCCAGATCGCCGCACGGCGGAGGGCATTTTCGACGATGTCACGAAGATCGGATTTCGATTTTGCCATGCCGTGAATCTTTGGCCCATAGGCGACGTTGTCAAAGATCGACTTCGGGAAGGGGTTGGGCTTTTGAAACACCATCCCAACGCGGGCACGCAGCGTGACGGGATCGACGCGCGGATCGTAGATATCCTCTCCATCGAGGGTAATCGTTCCCTCAACGCGGCAGGTGTCGATCGTGTCGTTCATCCGGTTGAGGCTCCGCAGAAAGGTCGACTTTCCGCAGCCGGAGGGGCCGATGAAGGCGGTGACAGATTTGCTGCCGATATCGACATTCACGTCCTTGATCGCATGGGTATCGCCGTAAAAGACGTTGCAGCCGCGGGCGCTGATTTTCGAAGCACTCATTCAAGATCGCGATGGCGTTCATCGCGACCAGAAACACCAGAAGGACAATGATCCCGCCCCAGGCGCGCTCGTAAAACGCAGGGTCGGCACGTTTCGCCCATTCGAAGATCTGCGCTGGAAGGGCGGTATTCGGCGCGAGAAGAGCATCGCCCATCGTTTCTGGCGCGGTCGAGGCGATAAAGCCAACCATGCCGATCAGAAGAAGCGGAGCGGTTTCCCCCAAAGCCTGAGCCAGACCGATAATCGTCCCCGTCATGATGCCGGGCGCGGCAAGCGGCAGGACATGGTGAAACACCGCCTGCATTCTTGAAGCGCCAACGCCGAGGGCAGCATCGCGGATCGAGGGCGGCACGGATTTCATCGCGGCGCGCGACGAGATGATGATCGTGGGCAGGGTCATCAGCGACAAGACAAGCCCCCCGACCAATGGGGCCGACATCGGCAGGTGCAGAATGTTGATAAAGACCGCGAGGCCAAGAATACCGAAAACGATCGACGGAACGGCGGCGAGGTTCGAGATATTGACCTCGATCAGATCCGTCAGCCGGTTCTTGGGCGCGAATTCCTCGAGATAGATCGAGGCAGCAACCCCGACCGGCAAGGTCAGGACAAGAACCACTAGCATCATGGCCAAAGAGCCAAGCATCGCGGTGCCGATTCCAGCCGCTTCGGGCCGCTGGTCCGAGGCGTCGGAGCCAAGGATGAAATCCAGATTGAACCGCTTAACCAGCGCACCAGCGGCGACCAGCTGATCCAAAGCATCAAGCTGTTCGGCCGAAATCATCTTGTCGTCGGCTATGCTTTCGCGCGTCACCCGCCCCTTGAGGTAGCCATCCACCCGAGCATTCACAAGGAAATCGAATGAGACGGTGCTGCCGATCCGCGACGGGTCGGCGACCACAAAATCCCTCAGGTCCGATACCGCAGATTTCGAAAGGAGTTTGGCGATATCCTTGGCCCGCAGGTCGGTCTGGATATTGTGGGTTTCGATCAAGCGCTCGGCGGCGGCGGTCAGGAGCGGATCATAGCCGAAGGTGGTGACCTTCTTGATCTCTTCGATGTCGCGGTTGCCGGTCTTGTCGAGCTTGCTCTCAAGAAGCTCGACCTCAAGCGTCAAATAGCTCTGCTGAAACGCGCCAAGTCCGTTGCTGAACACCGTCCCTAAAAGCACGGCCAACAGAACAAGGCCCGCAAGGATCGCCGCAAGCCCATAGAGCCTGAAGCGGGCATCGGCCCGCTTACGGCCCTGGATTTGCGGATCTGCCGCGAAAAGAGACTTTGACCGAGGCGTCATTCGTACTG